>CAZJHS010000060.1:0-17846 GCA_964545895.1 uncultured Chitinophaga sp.
TGACCTTTTGGGTCGTGACGTATTTTCATATTTCCCTGAAAATACATTTACCAACTTCGATATAGATACCAAAAACTGGAATAATGGTGTTTACTTTATTACGGTTTCTAGTTTAAATCAATCTTACACATCAAAAGTAATAATTCAACACTAAATTAGTTAAAATAAGCATGGTATATTACCATGCTTATTTTTGTAATTATGAAATTCTCAATTACAATCTTTATTTATCTATTAACAAACGCTACTGTTTTTGCGCAAAATCTTGTGCCAAATTCAGGCTTTGAAAATTACAAACAACTTCCAATAAACATATTAACTGAGAAAATTGATAGTTTCGTGATTGATTGGCATGCTCCAACTAATGGAACACCTGACTATTTTAATAAAAAAGCACCTTTAAATTCAATCGTCTCACCTCCTCTTCTTTCTGATTTTTTTCAAAAAAATCAATTTGATAGCACTTGTAATGTAATATGCCACCCAATTACTGGCTCCGGATTTGTAGGGTTTGAGTCTGGATTCAACTTGATTAATCATAAAGATACATTCTGGGGCAATGAATACATACAAAGTCGATTAAAAGAAAACCTTCAAAAAAACCACCGTTACAAGGTCACATTTAATATCTACAATGTTGAATGTAATCAACTTGAGCTACCATTTATTGGCGTTTTATTGACACCATTCAAACCAACCCATAACTATATACCTGATATCACAAAACCATTCGATTACAAAATCGCTACAAATTTCCTTGAAACATATACTCCACAGATAAGAATGGGAGACTATTCAAGTGTAAAGGGACAATGGATAAAAATTGAACAAAATTACAAATCTCTAACTAATGAAGAATTTATTACAATAGGAAACTTCAGTCAAAGTAGTTTTAAAATTACTATACAAGCACCAACAAAAGAAAGAAATATAGGTTACTTTTTTATTGACGATGTTTCAATTATCGAATTACCCGGAATAATTGCTCCTGATAGCACTTGCTACAACGAAATCACAGCGTTACAAAGTGGTTTACCGGGGCCGTTTGCTTGGTACAAAAACAATGTATTATTTAGCACAGATAGCATAGTTTATGTAACAGATACCACAAACAATTGGTACCATTTACACACACCATTTGGCAATGATAGTTTGTACTTAATTATTAAAGATAAACCAACCTTAGAAGTAGTGCCTAAAATTACTATATGCCAAGGTGATACTATTAACTTAAAAGCAGTGAGCAATGCCAATGATTTAGTTTGGCTATTTAACTCATCTGCTACTAACACAACTGTAACATTAGCTGGAACCTATGTGGCAATTGCAAGCAGAAATGGATGTTTAACTCAAGATACAACTATAGTATCATTAGTATCGAAACCCCAAATAACAATTAATGATGAGCAATTTTGTAGTGCATCGTTAGAAAAAGTAAACATAACACTACCAATATGGTATAAGTATTATTGGACAACTTTTAATGATTCTTTGTATCAACGAAATATTGATAGTGCAGCTAAATACACCATTATTATTATCGACACAAACGCATGCAAAACGCAAACTTCATTTAATGTTATTGACATGTGTAGTCCGATTGTATTCGTGCCCAATGCATTTGTTCCAAATGGTGTAAACAGCACATTTAAGCCTACTTTTAGCTATGTTAAATCAGTCAAGTTGGAAATTTATAATCGTTGGGGGAATCTTGTTTTCAGTACAACAGAACAAGACCAAGCTTGGGATGGAACCTTTGAAGGCAAAGCGGCCGACACCGGAACTTATATCTACAACATCATTTATACAGACAGCCACAACAAGGAGTATCAAATAAAAGGTAATTTAAGTTTAATACGTTAACGTTCTTGTTCTACGAGTTATAAAACGGTTCTGGACCAACTAATTCATAAACTTTAGACATTTACTTTTTAAGGCCATTTTTCATTTCTATCACATATATTGCACCTGCATGAAAAGCATACTTGCAATAACTTTGAGTTTACTTTGGGCTTTACCTACTTGGGCTAATGACAGTACCCAATGCCGAGTAAATTTTTCGGCACAATGGTGGCCACAAAAAATGGTTTCGGCTTTTACGGCTGATGCCCGCGCACACCGCTTGCAACTATTAAAAACCACCAAAGGACCAGAATATTATTGCAGCATGGGAGGCCAATTTCCAATTGTAAATCTTAAAGTATTTAATAAAACATTGCAAATAAGTACTGCTGCAAGTACTTACCTTACTTTAGCACGTTATGTGCATCGCGGGCAAGTAATAAATGTTGATTTTTTTGTAGATTTTTTGTTTGATTTAGAATTAAGTAAAACCTGGTATTTACGTGGTGGGTTTGGCCATACTAGTCAACACCTGGCTGATGATGCCGTACTATCAGGAACCGTAGCCAAAAACTATGTAAAAGATTACGGCTTGTTTCATAGCATACACAAACTTGCTAAAAACAAACTTACCCTCTACGAAGGCATTTACTATTTTGATAATTTTAAAATTGGCGATTCGGTACCTTTGGATTGGTCGAAAAAAATAATGTTACAAGTTGGTGGCGAGTACCAATTTTTAAAACTATCAACACAAAGTTTTTTATATACTGCTGCTGATGTAAAATTTAGACAAGAATTTAATTTGGGCACCACGCAAAACATTCAACTTGGTTATGTTTCGCAAACAACTACGCAACGCAAATTTAGATTTGCCTACAACTTTTTAAGCGGTTACGAGGAGCGCGGAAATTTCTATCATCAACAAACCAAAATACATACATTAGGTGCCTACTTTGAGTTTTAAACCTGCATATATTTTTGCTACACTCATGTTGCTTTGTGCCATGCTAAACTTGTCAGCACAACAACAAGACAGTACGCGTTTTAAACTATTTACTAAAAAAAATTTAGTTGTTGCAGGCCTGATAGTTCAACAGGCATCAAGCACATTAATTGAGTACGATTGGTGGTGGAAAGATAGCACCAATAAGTTCCATTTTGAACATGATGGATTCTTAAATAATTACAGTTACGGTATGGATAAATTGGGCCATGCCTACACCTCGTATATGTATTTTGTTACGGTAAACGAAGTAATGAAATGGGCAAACTTTAGCGACAAAACACGCTTATACACCAGTGTAATTTTACCCGCGGCTTGGGCCATTAGTATTGAAATTGGTGATGCTATGGCACCATACGGATTTTCTGTTCCTGATTTGGCCGCAAATTTTTCGGGTATTGGTTATGGCTTGTTGCAAGATCGGGTTCCATTTTTTCAGAACATAGATTATAAATTTAGTTACTACCCACGCCAAGGTAATTTTAATGTGAGTAGCAATTATGACGACCATATTTATTGGCTTAGTTTTAACATGCACAACTTGTTACCTAAATCTATTGGCCGCAAATGGCCCGAGTTAATAAACCTGGCTATAGGATATAGCATAAAAGGATATAATATACAGCCCCAATATCAAAGAGAATTAATGTTTGGAATTGATTTAAATTTGCGTGCATTAAAAACGAAAAACAGCACACTAAAAACTATAAGAAACATAGCCAACTTAATTCATATACCAGCACCTGGGGTTAAGCATACCTTAAATGGTAACACAGAATTTAAAGGCTTATTAATGTATTAACAAACACATGGATTTAAACAATAAAATAGCAGTTATTACTGGCGTAAGCAAAGGTATTGGACAGGCCACTGCATTACAATTATTAGCACAGGGTTGCCGTGTTTTTGGCTTAGGCCGAAACAACACTATTACACACCCAAACTTTACATTTATAACTTGCGATATAAGAAACCCTAAACAGGTAGAAGAGGCATTTAATACTATCTACAATTACACGCAAAACCAAATCCATATTTTAATTAATAATGCAGGCTTAGGCTATTTTGGTTCGCTTGAAGATATGCCATACGAGCAATGGAATGAAATGTTTGAAACCAATGTAAATGGTATTTTTTACTGTTGTAAAAATGCGCTTCCCCTTATGAAAAAAAATCAAGTGGGGCACATTATAAATATTGCATCAACAGCGGCTTTAGAGGGCATGTCGCAGGTTTCTGGCTATTGCGCAACTAAATGGGCTGTTAAAGGATTAAGCGAATCGTTGTTTAGAGAAGTACGCGATTTTGGAGTAAAAGTAACCTGCATTTATCCGGGTAGTACCAAAACCGATTTTTTCAGAAATAGCCCTGGTATTAAGCCACACGATTATATGCTAATGCCCGAAGATGTGGCAGCAAACATTGTTTATGCCATACAAATGCCACCTAATTTCCATACGGTAAATTTAGAAATAAGACCACTTCAACCCAAAGGCCCTAAGCAACAATAACGCATTAAAATTTACTAATTAAATTGCTATAGTTATATTGCTATTTCAATTGTATTAACGCTACCCAATCTGTTTTGAAAAAGAGCATAGCATTTATTATCAACCCCATTTCTGGTGGTATTCCTAAACACCGAATACCCCAACTTGTGGCGCAAGAAATTGATTCTACTAAATTTGATACCGAGATTTTTTTTACGGAATCAACCCAACATAATAAAGAGTTGGCACAACAGTGCGTGCTTAAAGGATTTGATGCTATAGTTGCTGTTGGTGGCGATGGTACCATAAACAATACCGCAAAATATATTGCTGGCACCAAAGTAGCTTTTGGTATTGTTCCATTAGGCTCGGGCAATGGTTTAGCCAGGCATTTAGGCCTAAGTAAACATCCAAAACTAGCGTTACAAACAATTAATAATTTTTGCCAAACACAAATTGATACTGGCACAGTAAACAATGAATTTTTTATAAACGTTGCAGGGGTTGGTTTTGATGCACATGTAACGGGTAAGTTTGCAGTAGCTCCTCGCAGAGGTTTTTGGCAATACGCTAAAATAACCCTTGCTGAATTTGCAGGATATAAAGCACGCCATTACGAACTAATTATTGATGGCATTAAAAGCACTGAAAGTGCGTTTTTAATTTGTGTTGCTAATGGATCTCAGTATGGCAATAATGCTTACATCTCTCCCCTATCTATTGTAAATGATGGAGTATTTGAAGTAACTATTTTACGCCCTTTTAAACTACACCAAATGCCACAATTGGGTGCTATGATTTTTAGAAAAAACATTCATCAATCGTCCCAAGTAAAAGTGGTTAGTGGCAAACACATTATTATAAAACGAACAGCAAACGAATTGGTAAATATTGACGGTGAACCCGTGCAAATTGAACAAGACTTAGATATAAAAATACATGCTGGTAACCTGAAAATTATTTGCAATGAGTAACAAGAATAAAAACAGAGATGGTGTGGTATACTCTACCAACTCCGACTACACTTATCAGGAAGATGCAGGCGATGATTTAGAAACTTTACCGCCTCAACAACAAAATTTAAAAGTTTATTTAGATCGCAAAGGTGGTGGAAAAGTAGTTTCGCGCATTAGCGGATTTGTAGGTTCGATTGCCGATTTAGAAACACTGGGGAGCGACCTAAAACGCCACTGTGGTGGCGGAGGAAGCACCAAAGATGATGATGTATTGATACAAGGTGACCACCGAGATAAAATAGTAAATTGGCTTCAACAAAAGGGCTATAAGGCCAAAAAAGCAGGCGGATAACCGTTGTATTAATTCTTTTTTAATCTAACATGCAACCTGCTTTAATGTAGAGTTAATAAATTGCAGACTATAAACACCAGCACAATACATGAAAATATTATTGGTAGAGGACGAACCAAAGGTTGCCTCATTCATTAAACAAGGATTAGAAGAGCAATCGTACAATGTGACCTTAGCTTATGACGGATTTTTTGGGCATAAGCTTGCCACCGAAAACGAATACGATGTAATTGTGTTGGATTTAATGATTCCATACATGAACGGGCTTGAAGTATGTAAAAAGCTGCGCGAAGAAGGAATTAAAACACCCATTTTAATGCTAACCGCATTAGGCACAACAGATGATAAAGTTACAGGCCTTGAAAGTGGTGCTGATGATTACATGGTGAAGCCTTTTGAGTTTAAAGAATTTGTGGCCCGCTTACGCGCATTAAGCAAACGCTTTACTGATAGCATGCAACAACCCAAATTGCTTAAAGTGGCTGATTTGGAAATGAACTTGGATGAAAAAAGTGTTAAACGCAGCGGCAAAAGTATTGACTTAACAGCAAAAGAATTTTCGTTATTAGAATTTCTGTTACGCAATAAAAACAAGGTTGTATCTAGGGCTGAGATTAGTGAAAAGGTATGGGATATCCATTTTGATACAGGCACTAACGTAATTGATGTGTATGTTAATTTTTTAAGAAAGAAAATTGACAAAGAGTTTGACAAAAAGCTTATTCAAACAATGGTAGGCATGGGTTATGTAATTAAATCTGACGAGAATTAAACATATGTAAATGAACATTAAGCTTGCTCTTACCCTTCGATTTGTAGCCATAGTTACGCTAATTATGGCCGGCTTTTCGTATGTGGTATATAAAAGCTTTATGTCGTACACCGATAAAGAATATACATCAAGATTATCAGACAGAACAACTGCTATTGCTGATGTATTATTAGATACCAAACAGCAAGATTCGTTAAATTATTTGCCAGCAGAAAACCTATTAATTAGGCAAAAAATATCTATTTACACCCTTGCCCAAAAACGCATAACCAACAACAACACCTCTGTAAATACTGCAGATACTAATGTTTTAGCTAAGATAAAAACGCAAGTTAGTTTTTCGGTTGTGGTTAGCGATACACATTTTGTAGGTTACTTATTTAAACACAATAACAACACTTATTATATTGTAGGAAGTGCCGTTGATGAAAACCGTAATACCCAAAGTTCATCACTGGCACGTATATTAAGTTTGTTATTTTTTGTTGGCATCCTGTTATCAGGTATCATCGGATTTATTTTTGCAAACTTGGCACTTAGTCCAATTAATGAGGTAATAAATGACGTAGATAAAATTACGGCAAACAGTTTATTTAAACGCCTTAAATCAACTCATAAAAACGATGAAATTGGTGCATTAAACGATACCTTTAATAAAATGTTGGATAGGTTAGAAACCTCGTTTGTAATGCAAAAAAACTTTGTTTCAAATGCCTCGCACGAGTTTAGAACTCCCATTACAGCTATTAAAGGACAGATTGATGTATTGCTGATGCAAGAACGCACTAAAGAGGAGTACATTAATACTATACAATCTGTAAGTGACGATATCAACCATTTTATGGAGTTGATGCAAAGCCTGAGCGAACTAGCCAAAGCCAATATGGATGGTCTATCTGATCAGAACAATAACATACCGATTATAGAAGTTATTGCTGAGGTGCGTGCCGAATTAATTAAATCAAAACCTAGGTACCGCATTAATTTAAACATAGAAAACATACCCGAATTTGAACATGAAAACTATGTGATTGGGAATGAATCGTTACTTAAATCGGCTTTTAAAAACGTAATTGAAAATGCCTGTAAATTTAGTCCCGACCAAAAGTGTGATGTACGCATTTGGTTTTCCGATAAACAAATACATGTAAAAATTACTGACGAAGGAATTGGAATTGCAGCCGAAGAGTTGCCGCATATTTTTGAGCCATTTTACAGAGCCAACGATACCCGTGGAATTGCAGGGCATGGCATTGGCTTATCATTGGTAAAGAAAATTATTGAATTGCACAGCGGAGTTATCGAAGTAAACTCCACCCAATCAAAAGGCACGGAGTTATTAATAAAACTACCCCAGCTTACTTTAATTGATTAGCTTTTTTTAAAGCCATAAGGGCAATGCTTACATCCACTTTTACAGCAAAAACCGCGCTGCTTGTGATACAGCTCGGTAAAAACCCAATACCCTTGCTCATTAATGTAATAATGCACGCCTTGTATGAGCTCTGCCTTGGGTGTTTTTTTTGTTAATCTATCAACCATTACTTATACCAAAAGTAAAAATCGGTGGTTATAATTCCACCTTTAAATGTACCACGTAAGTTGCCTGTTACATCATACCTATTAATGGTTGAGCGCTGATTGTAATCAATGGCATCTCCTACATAAACTTCGTTTGTGAGCGAATCGTAGTTTAAGGCCCAAAATGCATTTTTGTTTGAAAACACAAACGGCAACGTATTTAAACTGCTTTGATTTATTGGGTGCTGATACACGCTTTTATTAATCCAATACAAAGTATTTAGCTGCGCATTCATACGAAGTTTTATCGAGCCATGTTCGCTTTGTGGTGTTATTTCAAAAGCGGTTAAAATAGAATCTTGCGTTACATCAATTTTTTGCAATGCGCCATTCTCCAATAAAGTACCATTATTAATACCGGCACTTAGTGCCCAAAGATTATTGTTTTTATCAACCTTTAAACTATTAGGCCCATAAGCCACAGCAATACTATCGGCTAAAGAATTGCTAATGGTATTTACTACATATACGTATCGGCTATTAGCAACGGCCACATACAGTTTGCTTCCTATAAGCACCATTTCTTCGCAATTACCAGGTACAGGAATTGTTGCTGTAATTTGGTTTGATGTAAGGTTTAACACCTTTACGCCACCCTGATAATACTCGCTTACAAAAGCTGTGTTAGCATTTTGCACAACCATGTATCGAGGCGATTTAAATCCTGTAATAGTTGCTTTTGATTGCAGCGTATTCATATCAACCACCTCTATTTTTTGCGAATTATTAACCACCAAATAACCTACATCGCCCCAACGGGTAATTGATTGCAATACATCACCCAAACTTCTTCCGTTTTTAGCATTAAAGGCGTTTTCGTGCAAAACCAAATCTGTAAAACTCATGTAATCTATGGTTGCATTACCCGATTGAAAATTACCTTCATTTAAAATGTATAGCCCACCCTTTGCACTTATTACATTAGGATAATCGGGTGTTATTTCGGGTGGCTGTTCGCATGCGCAAACAACCACCAAAAAAAACACGTAAATGCTATTTAAAATTTTATTCTTCATGCTATTGTTAAGTAACTATTGGGTTGAATAGTTAGTCAACCAAAATACGCAAAAGGTTGTTTAGTATTTTACAAACTTAACAGTGGTATTAATACCATTGCTAACAATACGCATAAAATATACGCCTGCATTTAACTGTTGCACATTAACAGCTCCATTGTTTTCTATCAATTGCATTCCGTAGTTTTTACCAGCAACATCAAAAACAGTAACTTGTGCATTTAAGAAATTTGCAGGTAAACTAACACGTACAAAATCGGTAGCAGGGTTAGGATAAACTTGAGCTGGCAAAGTTGCATTGGCTTGTTGTAAACCTGTACCAAAATCGCGGGTGGTAAAATTATCTAAGGCAAAAAAGCCTGGAGTGTTCATTCCAAATTGTCCTACATCGCTTGATGAAAGTGTAAATTGAACTGAATCTACGTTACCTAAAGGACGTAAATCAACCCATTGCCATGTAGTTAAAATAGAACCGTTGTTGGCTAAAAATACCGAAACACTATCGGTAACCACTCCATTTAACATTCCTTTTATTTTTAATGCAAAGTAATCACTATCGGTAAACTTGCGCGAAAACGCATCGCCCCATTTCATGCTTAAATAGGCATAATTTGAATTGGTTACATAAACACCAGCTACTTGTTTTTTTGCAGCTACACTAGTTAGTACAACATACGATTTGTTTTGAACGATGGCATAATTTGAAGAGCTATCTGCACCTATACCAGTAACTGCTGTGTATAGTTTTGAATAACCAGAAACTGCGCTATCTAAAGCCACATCTGTATGATTTGAAATGGCAAAACCTTTGCTCCAATAATCGCCATATGACGAAACCGAATACGAAGAATTTAAACGCACATTTCCGTTGTTATAATTTTGCACCACAGTGCCGTTGCTTTTATTCCAAAACTTATTGGCTGATAAAGTTAGGTTTTCAAAATCTGCAGTATCAGTTTTAGTCACTAAATCATCCAAACAAAAAAACATAGGAGTGTTAGCACCAAATTGGCCCATATCAGAAGTTACCAACTCAAACATCAACGAATCGGCAGCACCTAAAGATGATAAATCAACCCACGTCCAATTTTTCACTATATAATCTTGCGTATTGTTGGCAAAACGATAATCAGCTAAATAAAATGCAACGCTATCGGTAGATTGTACACCATTTTTAATTGCACGTATGTTTAGGTAAAAATAGTCAGCATCGTTTCCGCTTACACCACCAAAACGCTCGGTAAATGCATCGCCATTAAGCATGGTTAAAGCTGCATAAGTTGCATTTGTTACATACACACCTTTTACGGTATCACCAGCATCAGCCCCTACTATTTTTACATAGCTATTGCTTTGCCCTACTACATATTTAGCGCTAGTTTGGTTACCACCATTTGCATACGATGCATACATATTGGTGTATCCGGCTGTGGTATCATTTTTAATGTTTGAGTAAGCCCAACCATTGCTCCAATAGCCACCGTACATGGTTTGGTAAGTGTTGCTAAAATTTGCATTGCCGCTGGTAAAAGCTCCATTAACGGCATTACCCGAACCATTTAACTGGCTGTTTGGGGTTAATTGAAACGACTCTAAATCGGCAACCGTTTGAGCGTTTAGCATAAGCACCGATGCACAGATGCTTGTTAGTAATAGTAGTTGTTTTTTCATGTTTATACTTATTTTTTTTTAGAAGGTAATTCCTAAACTTACTTGCCAATTTTGCAATGGCATTGGCCTTGCTGGCAACACCTGATAAGATGTTTCCAACACATTATTGGCTTGTAATTTTAGGTAGGTATTTATTTTTTTATACGTATATCCGAAACTGGCAAATGCATTTAACAGCCCGTAATCATTAATAAAACGGGTATTATCTGAAGTGGTAAATCGATAGCCGGTGTAAGTGTAATTAATGCCCACACCCAATTTTTTATAGGTAATCATGGCTAAGTGTTGATGCGTTAAACGTGGCGTGTAAATAAGTTGTTTACCCACTGTGGCATCATTTAAAACATTCGCTTTTTGATTGGTTGATAACACATAACTCCAATCGGATTTAACTATAAAAATCCACTTTTTATGGTTGTATGAAAAGCGCATATTAAACTCCGCTCCACGACTCCAAACTTCTTTTAAATTCTGGGGAGTCCAAGTGCCACCAAGCGGCTGCCAAATAATCCAATTGGTGATGGTGCGATTAAATGCATTGGTTTGAATTTGTATAGCCGCACGTGTTAAAGTAAAATTCTTTTTTAAGCCTAACTCTTGTCCAAACCCCGACTCAGGCAGTAGTTTTTTATTACCCGTTACCCAATACAAATCGTTTAAAGTAGGTAGCCTGTAAGATTTATTTACGTGCCCCACCAATACTATTTTTTTAGGCAAGGCATACTCTGCTCCTATCGATGCCGTGAAGGGAGTGAAATAATCATCAACAAACTCTTGCCTTAAATTTAAAGTGGCATTTAATTTTTTAGTTTTACTGTATTTTATGCTGGCAAAAGCGGCTATTCCATTTCGTATAGCCTTTTGGGTATAGCCACTACTTTGTGCAGTGCTTAAGGTATTGTTTAACCCAACATTTAGTTTTAAAAACTTAAACTCAACACTGTTTTCTACCTCAACAACTAAGGCATTAGCAGTGCTTTTTCCAATAATATAAGTAGTTGGATCTTGGTAATTGATATACTCATTTAACCAAGCAGCACGAGCTATCCAAACGCTTTTGGTGCGCTGATATTTCCAATCGGCACCCAAGCGATGTGAGGCATCTATTTGATACGAATTACTAACAGCAGCACCAATAGTTGGAGGCAAATTTCTATCACTAAATCCATACCAGTAACGCAAGTTTATTTCTTGTTTGGTTGATGGTTTAAACCCAACTTCAAGTAATGTACCGTAGGCTAATTGTTCTGCATGTGGTAGTTTTTGCAAAGGTTTACCTTGCACCGATTCGTTGTAAAAAGAGATGTTGTTTTTAGCCTGACTGTTAAAAAACTTTGCTTTAAAAAAACGTTTATCATTACCCTTAGTAAGCCCCACCCAATGCTGTTGTTGGCCAAAACTACCCAAGGTAACTTGGTACTTTATTTCTTGTTTATTAAAGCCCGTTGTATTGTTTAATCCAATGGCTCCACCAATTGCACCACCACCATACAATGCTGCATTTCCGCCATAAAAAACATCCACATCATCAACCATACCAACAGGTATTAAACTAAAATCGGTTTGGCCATGCATGCTACTTTGCAGGTTAATACCATTCCATAAAATAGCCGTATGATGCGAGGCAGCACCTCTAAAACTTGTGGTTGCTAATTGTCCAACTCCGTATGATTTAATGAATATTTGGCTGTTTAATGCCAGCAATTGTGCTAATGAGTTTTGAGCAGTAAAAAGCTTTACCAACGAATCGGTTTTAACTTGTTTAACACCCGTTGAAAATCCATCAAACCGAGTTGTTTTTAAATTAAACACGGGCAATTGCAAAGTAGTATCGCGTGTTAAGTGCTGGGCACAAAGCGTGCACACACTAAACATTAAAACATACATACCTGCAATTACTTTTTTCATTTTAAAACTTAAAAGTTGCAGCTAATGGTAAACTAAATACGTTAAAGGAACAGAAAATCTAAAAGTGTAGATGAAATGCTATTCCCCCTTCGCCTTTCTTCCCGAAAGCTACATGGATTATGGTCTTTGGCAGGTCTTCTGACTTGTACCGATTTGTTTGGCCTTCCCGTTTTTGTTAAAACAGTGACTAAAGAATAAACAAACCTTTTGATGGTACTTACAGCAGCGGGTACTGTTCAGGATTTACACCTGATTCCCTTTTAAGCATAGCACATTTAAATTGTGCCTGCACCTAAAGATGGCACAAATGTATTTTATTATTTTAGATTTGTGCAAGCGGCATTAAACAGAATTTTAAAATCCTAGATTTAACGCGGCCAAAAACTTTTTTAACTTCCATCATCATGAGCAAAACAGGAACTAACCCCATCGAATCGGCTAAGGCTATTTTTATGCAATACAAAATGCTAGCCGAAAAAGCCATGAACCAAGTAGCAGATGATACTTTACTGTGGAAACCCGATTACGAAAGCAACAGCATTTACCACATTGTTAAACACCTTAGCGGCAACATGCAAAGCCGGTGGACTGATTTTTTAACCAGCGATGGTGAAAAACCTTGGCGTAATAGGGATGATGAATTTGAACAAACAGCGCCCATAACCAGGCATGATATGATGGTACTTTGGGAAAAAGGTTGGACCTGTTTGTTTAAAGCATTAGATGAATTAACACCCGAAATGTTGGGCAAACATGTATTGATACGTGGTGAAGCACACAGTGTATTAGAAGCCATAAACAGGCAAATAGCCCATTACAGTTACCATGTTGGACAAATTGTATATTTGTGCAAAATGTTACAACCCGTGCAATGGGAAACGTTAAGTATTGCACGCGGAAAATCAGACGACTTTAACAACAAGTTAATGAAATAATTTTTACATGATTTATTATAACCCTAAAAACTGGTTTGGATTAATTTTTAAGTTTCATAAAAGCGATACGTTTAGGCAACTGGCTTTAATGATGATTGTATTGGGCATTTATGCAGGTGCAATTGCCTATTTAGAAATTGATGTTATGTTGCTTAAATACAAAACCACCACCATTATGCACTCGCTACTGGGTGTGGTAATTGGTTTGCTGATGGTTTTTAGAACCAATACCGCTTACGACCGTTGGTGGGAAGGCAGAAAACTTTGGGGCAGCTTGCTAAACAACGCCAGAAATACAGCCATAAAACTACATGCTTTTTTACCTGCAAAAGATGTAGAAACCCGAATTAAAAGCAAAGAATTATTGAGCAGTTTTGCTACTGCATTGCAATATCATTTAGCAGGCAAATTAAAAGACCAAGAGGTTGAACAACCCGATATTCATCATCCTAATTTAATTGCCAAACAGTTGGTATCATTGGTTAATGAGGCGCATCAAAACAACCAATTAAATGGCTACCAATTTTTAGCGTTAAACAACGAACTGCAAAGTTTTACCGAAATTACAGGTGCTTGTGAGCGCATCAAAAAAACACCTATACCCTACTCCTACAGTTTGTTTATTAAAAAGTTTATTTTCATTTACATCATGTCGATGCCGTTTTGCTTTGTGGGCGATTTTGGCTATTGGGTGGTATTAATTACCGTATTTGTTTTTTATGTATTGGTAAGCTTAGAATTAATTGCTGAAGAAATAGAAGATCCATTTGGGTATGATGCCAACGACTTGCCCATGACAGCCATTTCGGAGAATGTGCGCAAAAGCACCGAAGAGATTTTTGAGCTATAAGGCTACTATTTATTTTTTATAAATTAGGTTGCTATTATATTATTTCTATTTTTGAACAAAAGAATAACACGTGCCAAACGTACAAATAGACGAGAATACTTTAGTGCAAATGCTAAAATCAAAATCTGAGCAAGGTTTTGATTATTTGTATGCTAATTACTCATCGGCTTTGTTTGGCATTATTAGTAAAATTACCCAAGAAAAAGATTTAGCAGAGGATATTCTGCAAGAAGCCTTCATAAAAATTTGGAATAATATTGAGCAATACGACCCAAGTAAAGGACGTTTGTTTACTTGGATGCTAAACTTAACACGTAATTTAACTATTGATACCCTAAGAAGTAAGGCTGTTGCTATACAATCTAAAATCCAAGATGTTGAAAATTCCGTACATACGATTGATGCACAACATCAAACCAAAGACAGTACCGACAGCATTGGTGTAAAATCATTGCTTGATAAACTGCCCGAGGAACACAAAAAAATTATTGATTTAATGTACTACCAAGGTTATTCGCAAAGTGAAATTTCGGAAGAGTTTAACATACCATTAGGTACTGTAAAAACCCGTGCCCGATATGCTATGAATAAACTGAGAGAATTATTTGGTGTAAATTTAACCGCTAACAATAAGTGAAACCGGAAGAATTAATACATAGCGGACTATTAGAGATGTACGCATTTAACGCTTGTACTGCCGAAGAAAAATTGGTGGTTGAACAAATGCTTGTACAATACCCTGAGGTGCAACAAGAGTTAGATTTGATTCAACAATCTTTGTTAGAAGTGGCCGATCAAAATGCTATTGTGCCACCTGCACACATCAAACAAAACATTAAAGCTCAACTTACTTTTAATACACCTGAAACAGCGGCTGCTCCATTAACAGTTAAACACAGTGCAGTTCGTAAAAATCAACAATTAACTTTATACAAAGTTGGATTTGCAGCCAGTTTATTGGCTACTTGCTTATTGGGCTACTTGGCCCTAAGCTACCGAAGCGAATTAAAAAATACCCAAGAACAGTTAGCAGAACTAACTACTAAAAACAGTGTACTGAGCGAAAATGTAAATCGTGCAAGTTTGCAATACAACGCGCTAAACCAGCAAGTGGCTGTTTTAAAAAACACCGATTTTAAAGTTTGTAAATTAGCGGGCGTACCAAGTTTCCCTGATGCTTCGATGATTGTTTATTGGAACCCTAAAAGCCAAGAAACATACGTAAGTATTGATAAGCTTCCTGAATTGCCAGCTGGTAAACAGTTTCAATTATGGGCCTTGGTTGATGGAAAACCCATTGATGCAGGTGTATTTAATGCTACCGATAGCAGCGGCTTAATACAAGTTACAGCAACTTTGGCTGCGCAAATGTTTGCAGTTACTATAGAAAATACTGGAGGTAGTGCAACCCCAACACTTACCCAAATGGTAGTGGCTGGTAAAATCTAATTTTACCTTTTATTAAAGACTGTACCTTACAGGTATAAAATCTTTTTTGCTTTTTTTTTCGTTCGTATAAATCCACCACATACTTATTTCTCGTATATGCTATTAAACCAAAAATAACATATATGAAAAAACTATTTACAACAACACTGGTGGCACTTTTAGTAAGTGCTACAGCTATGGCCGATCACTTATCAAACAGACTAACGTTTTCGGCACGTTTAACGCCATACCCAGGATTAACAGTAAACACCAATGGAGTAGCCGCGTTTATGCTTAACAGCACCATGGATACCATGTATTTTACCATTACTGCAAGTAACTTAAGCAGTGCATTAACAGGATTTCACATACATAACAAGCGCACAGGCGGAAATGTAATTGTTGATTTTGATGGTAAAATAGAAGGTACCACCGTAAGAAGTTTTATGACAGGTAACGATTTAAAAATGTACTTGCCAGATTTTTTCACCCAAAACTTATACGTAGCGGTGCACACCACCAACAACCCAGCCGTTGAAGCTCTTGGCTTTATTAAATTAGAAACAGATTTTAACTACAAAGTAAACCTTGCCGGAATAGGTAGTGCCGAAGGTTTAGGTAGCGTTAACTTCTCGCTTAGTGGCGATAGTTTAATGCTAAGTTTAGTAGCACATAACTTAAGCAGTAAAATTACTGCAGCACATTTACATTATGGAAAAGCTATGCAAAACGGACCAGTGGGTATCGATTTATCAAACACCATTCGTATGGATAGCATGAGCTTAATGGGCAAACAAGCTATTACAGATTGGACTACCCTTTGGACCGCTTTAATGAATGATAGTGTTTACCTTGCATTGCATACCGAAAACAACCCGGGTGGCGAAGCTAGAGGTCAATTGATGGGAAGCAGCCAACTAACTTTTGATGCAACAATTAATCAAAAACAACTGATTGATGCTGGTGTTACACCTGCTAAATTATCAATGGGATTTGGTACTGCTAATTTACGTTTAAACACTTCTTTCGATTCGCTTTGGTACGAGATCGCTTTTAACCAAACAACCTCTCCTGTTGTTGCTGCACATTTTCATAATGCAGAACCAACTGGCAACGGTGCAGTAGTGAAAGAGTTTATGGTAATGGGAAATAAAATAATGGGATACTGGACAGCCAGCGATACCACTAATCCATTAACACCTGCAATGGTTGGCCAATTATTGTATGGCAACATTTATATTGTATTGCATACAGATAGTAATCCGGGTGGTGAGTTACGTGGCAATGTATTTAGGTTAGCGCGCGAAGGTTTTATTGCCGAGTTGGATGCTAAACAAGCGAGCACTACCAGTATGGCTAACGGAACTGCTGTAGTAAGTTACAACCGCGAACGTACCAACTTGCATTACATGGTTGCTTGCAACAATTTATCGGGACCAATTACCAGTGCACATTTACACAAAGCTATTAAAGGAGAAAACGGTGGTGTTGTTTACGACCTAGGAAATACTACCATCAATGGATTTTATGGTTACTGGAATACCTTTAGCAATGCACAATCGTTACCCTTAAGAAGAGGCGATAGTATTTATGTAAACATCCATACCAACATGTTTGCTAATGGCGAAATTCGCGGACAATTAATGCGCGATTATAAAATAAGTAAAGCAAGTCAAACTACAGGTTTAACCAATGTAGCATCTGCCATTTCTGTTGGTGTTTATCCTAACCCTAGCAGCAATTTTATTACTTTAGAATTACCTGCTAACTTGGCTACTGCTGCTGCGTTAAAAGTAACTATTTTGGATATTAATTTAAAACCAATTGAAGTAACAGCACAAGCAAATCAAGCTATAGATATTAGCGGATTAACCAACGGTTTATACTTGGTAAAATTTGAAAGCAATGGACAAACTTTTTTAGGCAAGTTTATTAAATACTAAACTAGCCCAATTAAAAAAGAAGAGGCGCGCAGCTTTGCTGCGCGCCTCTTTTGCGTTTATGGCTGGAGGAAACTTTTAACTCTTAACTTTTAATTC
>CAZJHS010000061.1:0-17325 GCA_964545895.1 uncultured Chitinophaga sp.
CATTGTTAGCTACGGTGTAGTGGTTTATTTTTAAACTAAAATTATTGCGCAGTTTATTGGTTTTAAAGGCCAATTGTTGGCTGTATGTTTGGGTTTGATTTAGGTTGTTGTTCCAAATAAACTGATTGGTGGTAAACCTGTAATAGTTATACTCTGGGCGGTATCTTTGTGAACCAATTTGCGCTGATACTTCTATGCCCGATAGTTTATATTTAACTGCTGCATGTGCTTTAAAATCACTGCTGTTGTATCCTGTAATCGCATACGCTCCATAAGCACTAAAGCTCAACGTATTTGATTTTAAGTTTTCCCAACGCAAGTTTGCATCAACCAATACATTTTGATAGTTAAGCCAAAAAAGTGGCTGAGCAACACTTATAGCTTGATGCGTAACACCAACACTTAAAAACCGATTGTAAGTGCTATCTACATTGGCTAAAAGTTGTAAACTTAAATTGTTTTCAAGTAATCCACTGTACACCGAGTCGTAGGTTTGGTTGGCAGTTTGGGTAAGAAATTGATTAGGTAGTAATGGGTTGATGGTATCGCCATTTGTGGTAAAAACGCTTGATGTTTCGTTGGTTTTAATGGTATAAGCTAATTGCGCTTTGGTTTTAAAATCATACAAAGTATCCTCTTGGTTTATCAACTCAATTGGGCTACCAAAGCGGTAATATTGTTTTACTAAAATGCTTCGGTTGTTGTAAGCGTTTTTGCTGTAATTTAAATTAACACTCACATTTTTTGTAGCACCAGTTAAGTTTTCAAAAACACTGTCGTTTTGTATACCTCCACTTTCTTGTTGGTAGCCATAATTCCAATTGGCATGAGCAATTAACTCGTAGCGTTTGTTTTTAGAAAAATAGCGCGTGTTAGTATGTACATTGTACATGCTTGTTTTTTGCATACTGGTTGTTCCTAAAAAGAAAAAACCATCAGAAGTAATTCTTTGATAATCTAAAGCAGCACTCCACCTTGGCGTAATGTTTTGTGCGTGGGTAGCTTTTAAAAACAGCAATTCCTTAGCGCCTTGCGCAAAAGTTAACTCGGTAAATGGAGTTGATGTATTGTAATATTTTGCTGTACTTGGCGTAAAAAAATAGTTCTCGTATGGGTTAAATGCTGGGTTAAAACCAAATTCTTTAAACGGTGTGTACACGGCATTACGACCAGCAGAAGCTATATTTCCTAAATCCTGAAAAATGCGTTGCTTTTGATACATGTGATGAAAATTTTCGGTTTCATTCATGTTGGTGTCAAGTAAGGTATAACCTAAATTTTGATCTATATGTTGTTCGGTAATATAGCGGGTAGGAGTTTTGCGTTTGTTGCTTTGCGCCCTAACTACCAGCGTATTTACTAGTAATAGTGCTAGTACAAAACTAAAATATGTTAACTTTTTTAACTTCACTGTTTATTGTTTTATAACCCTTGCCGTGTATACAACATCGTTGGTGGTTAGTTTAATAAAATACATGCCTGGTGCTTGGGCTAACTCTTGGGTTAAGGTATTAGCGCCTGCAACCAATGTGGTACTTTTTTGGAGTACAAGTTTACCCTGCAAATTGTAAATAGCCAAATTTGCCTCTTGTTGATGTTTGGCTGCTATGGTAAAACTAAATGCTTGCGTAAACGGATTGGGGTAAGTACTTATGTTAATGTGGTTTAGTTCTTTTTCGTTTAATGATAAGTGTTCGGTTGTTTTAAAAATAAACAATCCATTTTGCATGTCGCTGGCTAAAATTAACCCCGAAGGTAAAAATGGCCAAACACCCCAACAGCCTTCGTATCCACCGGTATAATTTTGTGGGTAGGTATCGTAAAATGCGCCTAAAATGGGCGAGTCTACTTGGTTTAAATCATACACATGCACACCGCCATAATACATACTGGTATAAGCATAACGGCCCATCCAATAACTGTTGTGTGGCGAGCCTGCTGCCTTAAATGGCTGTCCAATAATTCGTGGCGAGGTAATGTCTTTTAAGTCATAAATTTTCATTCCAACTCCCTCTGGTGTTTCATCGCAAAACAATAAGTAGCGTCCGCTACTATCAAGCCACGAACTGTGGTTATATGCATTTTGCGGGTAGGGTGGAAGTATAGCACTAATTAAGGTTGGTGTATCAGCTTGGCGCACATCAAAAATAAAAAGTCCTGCCGTTTCGCCACTACAATAAGCGGTATCATTACGCACGTACGACTCGTGTACACGCACCGATTGATAAGGTGCTGGGAATTTTAATGTGCCAATTTTTACTGGATTTATAGGGTCTTCAAGCGAAATAATATCCATTGGGTTTCTATCCAATTGACCCGTAATTTTATTCGGTACTTTATTTAAGTGCATGTACATGCGCTTGCTTTTTTCTTCAATAAAAATGCTGTGTGTTAATGCACCTAACGAGTCGCTCTCGTATACTTTAACTACCGAATCGGGCAAGTATTGCATATCAAAAATTTGTAAGTTACCTAAGGTTTCGCATTGGTCGCTTACGGCATACAAGTAATGTTGATAAGGATAGTAATCGCGGTTAATACATTTGCGATTGGTGCCCCAAAAACGACCGCAAATTTTTAGTTGACTAGGATCTGTTATATCAAAAAAGTAAATACTATCTGTAGTGCCTGCAATTAGGTATTCTTTGTTGGTGGTCGTATCGTGCCAACCCATTACATCATTCCAAATTTGTGTGCCATTTTTAGCCAACGAAGTATCGTTGTAATGACCTAACAATTGCATGTTTAAACTATTTTGGGCACTTGTTTTTACATGCAAGCAAGCCAAGCACATTATACCCAATAGGTATTTTAAAATGCGCTTATGTTTACGCTTCATCAGCATGTTCTTGTTCGGTTTGTATGTAATTATTTAGGAGCGATACCAGCTCTGCCGCTTGGTTGTTTAATACCTTAACGC
The DNA here is from genome assembly GCA_964545895.1 of uncultured Chitinophaga sp. Lineage (GTDB taxonomy): Bacteria > Bacteroidota > Bacteroidia > UKL13-3 > UKL13-3 > UBA6183. The sequence goes on from CAZJHS010000061.1 coordinate 2,921, forward strand.
CAATAGGCATATACCAAATGGCCATTTGCTGCAGGTGCGGAAGTATATCAGGCGAAGCCAATTTTACAGCATCTTTTTCGGTTGTAATAACTACCGAGTTTGGCTGTTTGTTTACCATTGCGGCAAGCTCTTGTATTTTATCATCAGTATAGGTTTGATGATCGCTGTATATAAGTTCTTTTACTTGCTTATGGTGTTGCTTTATTTCATCAATAAATAAGTTTGCTTTAGCAATACCAGCAAGGGCAATTACTGTTTGGTTTGATGTTGGAATGCCTATTTGCTGCGCTGCTTGTGTTAGCGGAACCAATGGCATATATACTATGCTACTAAAAAATACATGTTGGTGTTTGGCTGGTTTTAGTTGCGCAATAATATGCTGTTGTTCGGCAATACTTAAGTTAGGCTTGCACTTGGTTACAATAATAACATCTGCTCGGTTGGCTCCCGATGCTGCTTCGCGAAGCAAACCAGCAGGTAGTAAATAATCAGCATAGTACGGGCGGTTGTAATCGCACAATACAATATTAAATCCGGCTTTTATGCTCATGTGCTGAAAGCCATCATCCATTAAAACTACTTGTGTATTTGGCGCATCACCCAAAAGAGATGGAATACCTAACACTCTATTTTCGCAAACGGCAACAGTGGTGTTCGGAAACTTTTGTTTAATCTGGTAGGGTTCATCGCCAATTTGTTTGGGAGTACTTTGGGTTGATGCCAGTAAATATCCAATTGTTTTTCGTTTATATCCTCGGCTTAATACTGCTAGTTGATATTGATTTTGAAGATGCTCAATTAACCACTCGATATGAGGTGTTTTACCTGTGCCACCTGCAGTAATGTTACCCACGCATATAACAGGAAAATTAAATGATGTACGTGAGTATACACCACTGCTATAAAGCCATTTGCGAAAAGCAATGATTAATCCGTAAAGCCACGAAAGCGGCATGAATAAATAAACAATTATTTTGGGCATTTGATGCCAAAGATACAAAGTATAAGCAGAAGATTTTGTGTTGATAGCGGATAATGTACAAAGAGCTTAAATTATGTACTTATTTGGCTCTTTTACGAGTTAAAATATAGTATTTAAAATAATCGAAACTTAGGCCTGTTAGTAAAATAGCGCCTGTAACAATTAAACATTTTAGGTGTAAGGAGTAGTAGGTTAGCCCGCCAAAAATGCCGCCTAAAAAGAAAAACAAAATAATGGTTAATCGTAACTTAATGGATGATTTAAGTTGATGTTTTTGTTCGGTGCTGGGATGAAAACAAAGCTGCGAAAGTTCAATACCAAGATCGGTAAATAAGCCTGTTAAATGTGTGGTTCTTACTGTTGCGTTTGATATAGAAGTAACCAGTGCATTTTGCATACCCATAGCAAATAATAACATATAAGCTAAATAGTTGCTGTTGTTTACTATCAGTAATTGACCTGCTAAACCTAGTGCTATAAGGATACTTGCTTCAACCAATACTGGTAAGGCGTATGCATAACCTGCGGCTCGTTTATAGTAATACGCTATTAAAAAATTAGAAATAAATGAGCCCAAAAAGAAGAAGAAAATGTAAAGCAAAAAAATACCAGCATTACCCCACGATAGTTCAAAAACCTCGTAAATTAGATACGCAAAATGCCCTGTAACATTAGTAGTTAATCGGTTTATTGAAATAAAACCCGCAACGTTTACCATGCCCGCAACAAACGATAGTAACGAGGCCAACCTTAAGTTGTGCAACATGGTGCGGGCGCTACCTCTGTGTCTTAACATGCGTGTTGGTGTTTTAAAGAAGTAAAATTCAAAGATAAGAAATATTGGGCGGCTTACTAAGTGTACGTATTACCTTAGAATATACTTAACAAAAAAGCGTTATATCCAGTTAATATCTGGGTATAACGCTTAAAGTTTAGTGCTTAGTTTTTAATTAGTGTTTGTGGTCTGGTCCAAATACTTCGGCACGGTGGCCAAAGTGGTGTGCAAACTCTCTAATTTCGTTAGCTAGTTCTGCATTATTGGTTGCTCTTTCGTAGGTATCACCAAGGGTTGCTAAGGTTTGAAACATAAATAAATTCATTTCCTCTACGTTCATCTCTTTGGTCCATAAATCAATGCGTAAAGCATTTTGTTGCAAGCCATCCCAAAGACTTAAAATAATTGCTTTAGCCTCTTGTTGACCGTCAACGTCAGAGTCATCAGCATTCCAATTAATGCGTACAGGTAAATTTTCTTTATCAAGGCTGATGTTAAAATGTATACCCGATTGTTTAGTGATTTCGTTGTTCTCCATGTTATTAAAATATTCGGGTGCGAATATAGGTTAAGATTGTAATCAAACACAAAAAAAGCAGAGACTAAGCTCTGCTAAATTCACCTTATTTAAGGTGTTACAAGTTAGGATTTGTATTTAGTAAGTTGTTTGCTTATAGCTTGTTGTATTTAGCCATGAGCTCGCCTTTGCTGTTGATTTGTAACTTGCGGTAAATACTTTTTATGTACTTACGCACCGTATCAATTGATAAATTAAGTTCTGCTGCTACAAGTTTGTAACTTAATCCGTTTAAAATACCTTTTACTACCTGGCTTTCGCGTTCGCTTAGTTCTTCTAAAACTTGGTGTTGGGTATTAAAATAATCAAATACTTTTCGTGCTATGGCCGGTGTAATTGGCGAGCCACCTTGGTTTAAATCCAACACGGCATCTTTAATTTTATCAAGTGGGGTTTCTTTGCCTAAGTAACCATCAGCACCGGCTTGCAACGATTTAAATACACTTTCGTTATCGTTGTTTACACTTAGCATTAAAATATTGGTATCAGGAAACAAGCCTTTAACTTTAGGTATTAAATCAATTCCCGAAATTTCGGGAAGGTTAATATCCAAAATACAAACATTGGGTAACTCCTTGGGCGGGTTTAAATTAAATTCCATTGCACTAGCGTATGCCGCTAGCAATTCAAACTCTGGTTGCGCTTTGATAAATGTTACCAGTGCTTTTTGTATGGAAAGGTCATCTTCAACCAAAATTAATTTAATCATGCGGCTAAGGTAAGCAAAGTTCTATTTTTTGTTAATGCTATTGATGTACATCTTGATGTACGGCTTATAATTTTTTAAGTAAAATAAGTTTATAGCAATTCTCAGGGTCAATGGTAAGTTCAGCTTTCATTTTTTTAGCACGCATTTCCATGTTGCGCAATCCCATGCCGGGTTTAGGGTTTGTTTGTGATTGGCCGTTATTACTTATAGCTAGTTTTAAAGCCGATGCATTAATAACTAACTCAATATTTACATGGGTTGCATTAGCATGTTTGGCAATATTATTTAGCGATTCTTTAAAAATAAGATAGGTGTTTTGGCGGGTAAATAAATCAATGGATTGGTTAGGATTTTGCACATCTTTAGTAAACGTAAAACTAATGGGCGAAGCATCAAAAAGTTCACTTAAATACTCATGCATTCTATCAATTAAATCTTTAGCTAAATCGTTACGGGCATCAATACTCCACACCACATCACGCATGTTAGATACAGCCTTTCTGCTGGTTTCTGCAATCTGATTTAGTTCGTCTTGCTTGTCTACGTTTTTATTTTGCAATAGCTCTGCTTGCATACCAACTGCGGTTAAAATACTTCCAACCTCATCATGCAAATCGCTCGATATTTGTAGCCTTAAACTAAGCATGCGTTTTAGCTGATTAATTCTAATTCGGTAAAAAGTAATTACAGCAAAACTTACCACCATTACTTCCAATAAAATAAACCACCATTTTAGGTAAAATTTTTGATCTACAGTTATGGTTAAAACATTAGGCATCATGCTCCAGTTGCCATTGCTACCAGCTGCTTTAACCCTAAGTTTATAGGTTCCTGCATTTAACTCGGTTAACCTAAAGTTGTTTCTGTTGCCAAGGTATACCCAGTCGTAGTCAATGCCATCTAACTTGTAGGCAAAAACACATTTTTCGGGTTGATTATAATCTGAAAGTCCAAACTCAAACTCCAACACTTTATTGCTGTTAGGAATAAATATAGATGGAGTAGATTTACAGTTGTAAATACTTGTTTCTTGTTCTTTATTTAAAATGTAAATAGACGAAATAAAAGGTGCATTTATTTTTTCATCATCAGGATTAACAGGGTGCTGTAAAATTAAATTGTATCCATTAACGCCACCAATAAATAGGTTGCCAAACGAGTTTTTAAAATAAGCTCCATGGTTAAACTCGTTGTGGCTTATGCCTTGTTGTGTATGAATATTGCTAAACGTTTTTTCAACAGGATTAAATAATGATAAGCCAAAATAGGTGCCAATATAAAGCTTGTTTTTTTGCGGTATTATAGATACAATATTGTCATCGGGCAAACCTTCTTTAAACGAGTAATTAATTATTTTTCGATTAGGCGTAATACAAAAAAGTCCCTCGCCAGTTGTACCTGCCCAAATTAAATCATTCAGTTGGTCGTAGTACATACAAGCAACTTGGCGTTGCTTTAAATCAAATTGTTCTAAAATTTTAAAGCTGTAGTTACACCTTATTAAGCCTTTACTAGTACAAATCCAATACTCGTTTTTTACACGGGTAACCTGAAAAATCTTGGCATCGTTATAATTTATGTTTTTGTAAGCAAGCGGCACACGGGTAAACACTTCTTTGGTTTTATCAAACAATATTAATCCCTCGTATGTTCCAAGCACAATGCGTTGCTCCTGCCTATCATTAAGCATGGAAATAATAAACTTGTTATCGTACGGGTAATTAAAAATAGGAAAGCGTTTGTGCACCTTAGTGCGTAGGTTATATTTAGAAAGTCCACCTCCTTCTGATCCGATCCAAATAAAATCGTGGTCGATACTTATGCAGTAAGGAATATAATCTTCAATAGTATCAAACTTAATTTTATCGATTTTATGTGGTTGGTAAGGAAAAGGGATTTTAAATAGGCCTTGGTACGAACCAAAGTAAATATCATGATTATCGGCCTCTGTCATGCCTCGCACACTATAATTATCTTCTCGTTTAGAACCATTTTTAGAAGAAAAAAAGTGTGGGTAAAGTTGCTCTGAAACATCGGCTTTTAGTAGGCCATAATTAGTACAAACCCAAAGCTGGTCTTTAATTCGTTTTATGGCAATAATAATAAAGTTGGCTTCTTCTATTTTATCAAAAATGTAACTTAAATTATAACTTTCGTTATTGTGTAAAAACCATAACTCATGTCGGTTGCGCGTAAGCCAAGTGCCCTTATCTTCTTCGGCCAGTAGCATATTGGCCATTTTAAATAAACCATTTTGGGTTGATGTAAATTTATCTGTTTGGGGTTCGTATAAATATACCTCATCATAGCCCCTAACTGTTAGCCCATATTTGGTGGTGTAGTAAATGCCATTTATTTCAAACTTATGTGCTTTGGCAAAAGTGATGTTTAAGGTGTTGGCATCAAGGCAGTAAATTTCGTTGGCGGTATTGCTAAACCATACATTTTGTTTTAAATCAATAGCGTAGCTTTTTGTTTTAGTAAACGATTTGTTGAGTGGATTTTTTATCTCCTTAAACCTACCCAATGTGTCAATAACCCAAATACCTTCTTCACTTCCATCAACCAATAATCTGTTGTTTTTTAGCAATACCAGTTGGTCTGTTTTTATCGCTGATATACATTTATTGGCACCTTTAGGTAAGCACATTTTTTCAATGCTATAAGTGTTGGTGTTAAGCTTGTACAAGCCATTATTGGTGGTTATCCAAAGTGTATTTCCTAATACCGCTAAATCATTTATTGGGTCGAATCCCAATGGATGAGATTTGATGATTTGCTTTAAACTCACAAAATTTCGGCCATCAAACCTAACTAAACCTGTCATGGTACCAAGCCAAATAAATCCTTCCTTATCGGCCGCAAGTGCGCGTACATTTCTGTTTAATAAGCCCTCGTTACCACCCCAAAAACGCACATTACTAAGCTGTATGGGCTGGCTTTGTACATGGTTTAAAATAAAACCGAAACAAAAAATTAGGATTAGTTTGTGTACTCGCATCTAAATTGGGGTATGTGGTACGAGTATACTAAATAGAAATTATAGTTGTTGCTTAAGCTGCATTAAAAAATCGCGCACTTCGGTAAGTTTGGTTACTAATTCGGCTTTGTTTGATGCTTTTTTCTCGTTGCGTAAGGCCTCTTTAGCTCCATCTAAAGTATATCCTTTTTGCTTTACTAAGTAGTAAATGTACTTAATAAGTTCAATGTCTTTTTGAGTGTATTTTCGCGTGCCTTTTTCTGTTTTATTTGGCTTTAGTTGGGTGAATTCTTTTTCCCAAAAACGAATAAGCGAAGGAGCCTCACCAATCATTTCAGCAACATCGCCTATCGTAAAATATTTTTTCGCTATCTCGTCCGTCATGTTGGGGCTTTTTTTTACCGTTAACTCTTAATATGTAGCAGTTGGCTGTTAGCATTTAGCTATTTGCTCTTGCCTTAACTTTTGGCCTTCACCTTTAACTCTTAACCATCAACAAATTCTCTAATTCTCTAATTCTCTAATTAACTAATCAACCAATTAACTAATTAACCAATCAACATTTCCACCCTCACTAGTCAAACGATTGAGTTGGACGTTCGGCAATTTGACGCATAGAAGCGTAATCACTTTCAGTTAAATCGTTAAAGAAGTAATTTATAGGGTTAATTTTATTGCCATTTTTTATCACTTCATAGTGTAAATGTGGTCCCGATGAGAGGCCTGTGTTGCCAACATAACCAATAAGCTGACCACGTTTTACTATCTGGCCCATGCGTACTTTGCTTTTGTACATGTGCGCATACAAAGTTTTATAGCCAAAACCATGATCAATTACCACATGGTTACCGTAGCCACTTGCGCCATCAGGTGCAGGCACTACGCGGCCATTACCTGTAGCATAAATAGGTGTACCTGTAGGTGCAGTAAAATCAATACCGCTGTGCATTTTGTAGGTTTTGTAAATAGGGTGCAAGCGGTAACCAAAACCCGAGGCCATGCTGCGTAAGTTTTTATTAGTTACAGGCTGTATAGCAGGTATCGAGGCTAAAAACTCGGTTTTGTTTTCGGCTAATTTAGCCAGCTGTTCCAACGATTTTGTTTGTATGGTAACTTGGTTGGCCAACTCGTCTACTTTTTTATTTAATGCCAATAAGCCCTCGCTGCTTTCATAACCTTCCAAGTCTTTGTAATCATTTACACTGGCTTTATGGGAATTATAATCAATAGGGTCGGCCTCAAAAATAGCACGGTAAATACCTGCATCTCTTTCCTTTAGCTCGGCTAAATCAGTATTTAGTTTATTTACTTTATTGTTTAATAACTTGGTTTGAAGCTCATAATTTTCAATCTCACGCTTCAATATTTTTTCTTTAGGCGAATCGATGTAGTTATAGGCAATAAGCAGTAAACTTGCACCAGCCACAATGCTTGCACTTAAAAAGCCAAATACGCGTATCGCTAAGGTGCGTACACTTATTCCAACTTTCTCAAAGTCTAAGCTATGTGGATTGTAAAAGTATTTTATTTTTGCCATCCCAAATGGTAATTGGTATATTCAATATGCATGCTTTTTTATTAAAAGCAAGGCGCAAAAATAACTAATACTGTTTTTAAATCAACTTAAATAAAATAAGTAGCTGAATAAAAGATACATGACAAGTGCAGAAATAAGACAACAGTTCCTCGATTTTTTTGCTTCTAAAGGCCATCAAATCGTTCCATCGGCTCCAATCGTGGTAAAAAACGATCCTACGCTAATGTTTACCAACGCTGGTATGAACCAATTTAAAGATTGGTTTTTAGGTAACGAAACACCTAAGTACAAACGCGTAGTTGATACCCAAAAATGTTTGCGCGTTAGTGGCAAACACAACGATTTGGAAGAGGTTGGGGTTGATACCTACCACCACACCATGTTTGAAATGTTGGGTAACTGGAGCTTTGGCGATTACTTTAAAAAAGAAGCAATTGAGTGGGCTTGGGAATTATTAACCAAAGTTTATGGATTAGAAAAAGACCGTTTGTATGTTACCGTGTTTGAAGGTGATGCCAAAGAAGGTTTGGCTTTCGACCAAGAAGCATACGATAATTGGAAATTGTGGATTGATGAAAAGCGCATTTTAAACGGAAATAAAAAAGATAATTTCTGGGAAATGGGCGATACAGGGCCATGCGGACCTTGCTCTGAAATACATGTGGATTTGCGTACTGATGCCGAACGTGCTGCGGTTGATGGGGCTACTTTGGTAAACAACGACCATCCGCAAGTAATTGAAATTTGGAACAACGTATTTATGGAATTTAACCGTAAAGCCGATGGTTCATTAGAAAAATTACCTGCACAACACGTAGATACAGGAATGGGCTTTGAGCGTTTGGTGCGTGCTATCGAAGGCAAATCATCAAACTACGATACCGATGTATTTGTGCCTACCATTAAATTTATTGAAAAACACTCGGGTGTTACTTATGCCTTTAGCGATACCAAACAAGATATTGCTATGCGTGTAATGGCCGATCATATACGTGCAATTAGTTTTGCTATTGCCGATGGACAATTGCCAAGCAACAATGGTGCAGGTTATGTAATACGCAGAATTTTGCGCAGAGCAGTGCGTTATCAATACCAATTTTTAGGGTTGAAAGAACCATTTTTATGCAAATTGGCTGATGAAATTATTGCCGAAAGTTTTAAAAATGTATTTCCTGAACTATTTGCGCAAAAAGAATTTGTGGTGAAGGTGATTAGAGAAGAGGAAGTAAGCTTTTTGAAAACGTTGGAGAATGGTTTGAGAAGATTGAACAATGAGATGGAAAAATATTCTTTTGTTCTAAATAAAATTGATGAAGCAATTGAAAAGGGACATTTAACTGACGACACAACCAATTTGTTTTCAGGTGTTAATGTAAATGCATCAATACGTCAACTAATTCTGGATATATCTCTTATTAAAGTTGAAGAATCTCGTATTAACTTTAGTGAAATTGAATTGCTTGAAGCGGTTTCTAATACAACTAAAACCGATTATAAAAATCAAGTTCAATTACTAAAAAAATATATCAAGACGATTAAAGGGTCAGTGGCCTTTGAGCTTTCGGACACTTTTGGCTTTCCATTGGATTTAACTCAGCTAATTGCATCAGAAAATGAATTCATAATAGATGAAGGTGGATTTAATTTAGAACTTCAGGAACAAAAAGCACGCTCGCGTAAAGCAACCGAATTAACTACAGATGATTGGGTGGTAATTGGCGAAGAAAATCCAACTGCGTTTTTAGGATATGATGTTACCGAAGCTGAAATTGCCATTATTAAATACCGTAAAGTTAAAGCCAAAGGAAAAGAAAGTTACCAATTGGTATTTAACCAAACTCCTTTTTATCCTGAGGGTGGCGGACAGGTTGGTGATATTGGCTTTATTAGCAATGCCAACGAAAAAGTAGCAATTGTTGATACCAAAAAAGAAAACAACTTAATTATACATTTTGCTGATGCATTGCCCGAAAATGTAGTGGCTTTATTTACCGCAACGGTTGATGTAACTAAACGCAAATTAACCGAAGCTAACCATAGTGCTACACACTTGTTGCACGCAGCTTTGCGCAGTGTATTAGGTGCACACGTACAACAAAAAGGTAGTTTGGTTAATAGCGAATATTTACGTTTTGATTTCTCTCATTTCTCGGCTATGACAGCTGATGAAATTGCAAAAGTTGAGCGCATTGTTAACCAAAAAATTCGCGAAAATATTAGCTTAGATGAGCGCAGAAGTGTGCCAATTGCAGAGGCTCAAACAATGGGAGCTATGATGTTATTTGGCGAAAAATATGGCGAAAGTGTACGTGTAATTACGTTTGACGAAAGTTACAGTCGCGAGCTTTGTGGTGGTACACACGTAAAAGCAACGGGCAATATTGGCGCATTTAAAATTATTAGCGAAAGTGCCGTAGCTGCTGGTGTACGCAGGATTGAAGCCATTACTGCTGACGCTGTAGAAGATTTAGTAAACAACCAATGGAGTTTAGTTAATGAGTTAAAGCACATGCTAAGTGCCAAAGATTTGAAAAAATCTATTGAGCAATTAGTAGCAGATAAAGCTGAATTAGCTAAGAAAATAGAAGTGTTTGAAAACGAAAAAACGGTTCAAATTAAACACGAACTAAAAAGCAAAATTGTATCAAACCAATCAACCAATCAACTCATTCAACTGGTAACTATTTCATCTGCCGATCAGTTAAAAAATCTATCGTTTCAGCTTAAAGCCGAGGTCGAAAATTTATTCTGCGTATTGGGTTGCGAGTTAAATGGCAAACCCATGTTAAGTGTAATTATCAGCGATAATTTAGTAGCCGATAAAAAATTACATGCAGGTAATATTGTAAAAGAGTTAGCCAAAGAAATACAAGGTGGCGGAGGCGGACAACCTTTTTATGCAACCGCTGGTGGCAATAACTTAAGCGGCTTAAATGCAGCTTTAGCTAAAGCTCAAACCATATTGTAATTAAAATTTATGTTGGGTAAAAGCTGTTTTGTTTTATGCAACAAAACAGCTTTTATTGTTTAAGTAAGTTAAATTATTCATTACGCATGACATTAGAAGAACAATTTGAAGCAGCATCTAAAAACGTACACACGTTAAAAGAGCGCCCTAGTAACGATATTTTATTAAATCTATATTCATACCACAAGCAAGCATCGGTAGGCGATGTGCATGGCGATAAACCCAGTATGTTTGATTTTATTAATGCAGCAAAATACAATGCTTGGGCCAGCAAAAAAGGTTTAAGCAAAGAGGAGTGCATGCAGCGTTATGTTGATTTGGTAAATCAATTGTTAAACCAATAATTACAACCATGAGAATAAGTGTAACCATTTTGTTTGCCGCAATTATTTTTGTGGGATGTAAATCAGCACAGGTTAATCAAACTACTTCTTTAACCAATAAAGAAACGCGCCTTAAACAGTCTATTTTCGATCAAGGCTACAGCTTTGTGGCTTACAATGGCAACGAGCGTTGGCGCCTGTTTTTTAAACCAGATTCGGTTTTTGTATGGATTGCACCAACGTATAAAAATCATTACGAGGTAACACATTTGGCTAATCAATTTCCTAATCAAACAGAAAATTATGCATTAGCTGGTATGCCAGTAAAACTTGTTCAAATTACCGATTCTGTTTGTGTTGATACGCTTGCGCACGAGTCGTTTCCGTACAAGGTTACCTTAAAAACTGATAGTTTAACTTTGCATGGTTGTGGTTATAATATTTACGATACACGCATCAATGGCAAATGGCGATTAACACATATAAAAGGCAATTTAGTACCCAATGCTCACACCGATAAAGTTCCTTTTATTGAAATTGATGGCGAGCGTGAGTGGTTATCGGGTAAAGCATCTTGCAATCGTATTTCGGGTAGGTTTAAAATACGCGGCAATCAATTACATGCTGATAGGTTTGCCATGACCCGCATGGCGTGTACCGATGTAATTGAAAACTTGTTTGTAATTACATTTACCGATGTTAAAACCTATCAAGCCAATACCAATACGCTATTAATTACAAACGCACTAGGTGCAACCATGCAATTTGAGCGCTTAAAGTAAGTGCTTCTTTTTCAGTTTGTTTTGATGTTGTTTGGCTGTGGGTTTTATAACTTAAATCCATTAATTTCGCCCTTTGTTATCTTTAAAATTAAATGAGCATTAATTACGATAAATACGAAGCCGTTATTGGTTTAGAGGTTCACGCCCAAATGCTAACTAAAAGTAAAGCATTTTGTGCTGATGCAGTTGATTACGGATCGGCTCCAAATACACAAATTAGCCCTATAAGTTTAGGTCACCCAGGTACATTACCTGTACATAATATTGCTGCGGTAAAAAATGCAGTAAAATTAGGTGTAGCTTGTGGTTGCCATATTGCCGAGCATAACTACTATGCACGCAAAAATTATTTTTATGCCGATTTACCTAAAGGCTACCAAATATCGCAACATACCACACCTATTTGCGAAGATGGCCACATTGATATTAAGTTAAAAGATGGAACAGAAAAACGTGTAGGTTTAATACGTATACACATGGAAGAAGATACTGGTAAAAGTATGCACGACCAAGATGTTTTTGATACCTTAATTGATTACAACCGTGCCGGAACAGCTTTGGTTGAAATGGTTTCATTACCCGATATGCGCACAGGCGAAGAAGCTTATCAATTCTTAACAGAAGTACGTAAATTGGTTCGTTACTTGGGCATTTGCGATGGTAACATGGAAGAAGGTAGCATGCGTTGCGATGCCAACGTATCTGTACGTTTGCGCGGTGTACAAGAGTTTGGTGTTAAGGTTGAAGTTAAAAACATGAACTCTATTCGTAACGTACAACGTGCCATCGATTTTGAAATTAAACGCCAAATTGAAGCGATAGAAGCCGGAGAAAAAATATATCAAGAAACGCGTACGTTCGAAGCCACCAAGGGTATTACCATTGTAATGCGTACCAAAGAAGGTGCAAGCGATTACCGCTATTTTCCTGAACCAGATTTGCCGCCTTTGCACATCACCCAACATTTTATTGATGAGGTAAAACAACAAATGCCTGCTTTGCCAAAAGCTTTATTTGCTAAGTTTACGCAAGAGTATGGCCTAAGCGAGTATGATGCTGGTGTACTTACAGAAAGTAGGGAAGTGGCTGAGTTTTTTGAAGGCGTGTTACAACATACCAACAACACCAAAGCCGCAGCTAATTGGGTAATGGTACAAGTAAAAGGTTACTTAAACGAAAATGCAATTGATATTGCCGATTTCAACCTTCAACCTAAACAAATTGCCGAACTTATTTTGTTAATTGATGAGGGTAAAATAAGCAACTCGGTTGCAACACAAAAAGTATTTGGAGCGTTAATTCAAGAGCCTACCAAAACTGCTTTGCAAATTGCCGAAAGCTTAAACTTAATACAAGAAAGTAACAGCGATGATTTGCAACAATGGATTGATGCAGCTATTGCTAAATTTCCGGATAAGGTGGTTGAATACAAAGCTGGTAAAGTAAGTTTAGTAGGCTTATTTATGGGCGAAGTAATGAAGTTAAGTAAAGGCAAAGCCGACCCTAAAGTGGCTAGCCAAATGGTAAAAGATACATTAGATAAAGCATAATTTACATGAGAAATATACTTATTGCATTTTCCTTGTTTATCATGGCCTCATGCGCTCAAACAAAAGAGCAAACAGGCTTTGTGGTAAAAGGTATTGTACGCAATTTAACAGGCAATCAAATTACCATACAAGAGCTAACCACTAAAGGTTTGGTTTTTATTGATTCAACAACTGTTGCACCTGATGGTAGTTTTGAATTAATGGGTAATGTTGGCGAACGTACGTTTTGCGTTATTCAGGTTAACAATGGCGCAGCTGTTTTGGTGGTTGATTCGTTGGCCGAAATTTTAGTAAGCATTGATGCCAACAAGCCCGAAGATTTTACGGTAAAAGGTAGTGCCGAAACCGAGAAGTTAAAACAACTGTTGCAGCTAAATAATAAGTACATGGAGTTGGTTAAAACCATTGAAGGTAAATACGCGCAATACAACGAAAATATTCCTCCAGTGGCGGTTCAAAATCAAATACGTGCCGAGTATGATAGTATCATGCAAGCTCGTGAAACTGATATGCAGGCGCTTACTTTACGTTTGGAAAACTCGTTGGTTCCATTTTTTGCAACCAACTATTTAATGCCACAAGCTAATTATGAGTTTTTTAAACAAGTAGATGCAAAATATTATGCCGAGTTTTCGCGCAGTAAGTACGCACAAGAGTTGCATAAAAGAGTTGAAACATTAGGCAAAACGGCAGTAGGTAGTATGGCTCCAGATATTGTTTTGCAAGATCCGTTCGGTAAAACCGTATCATTATCAAGCCTGCGTGGTAAAACTGTTTTGGTTGATTTTTGGGCCAGTTGGTGTCGCCCTTGCCGTGAGGAAAGTCCTAATTTGGTAAAGGCTTATAACAAGTACAAAACTCGCGGGTTCGAAGTATTTAGCGTTTCGTTAGATGATAACCGCGATGCTTGGCAAAAAGCCATTAACGATGATAAATTACTTTGGACTCACGTAAGTGATTTAATGAAATGGAACTCATCAGTGGTTAATTTGTATAACATCGAGGCTATTCCATTTACAGTACTTGTTGATGGCGAAGGAAAAATTATCGCCAAAAACTTACGCGGCACAGCACTTGACGAGAAGTTGGCCGAGATTTTAAAATAAATTCTAATAGTATTATATCAAAGAAAGCGCTCATTAATTGGGCGCTTTTTTTATGCCCTGCAGACGCTACGGTCTGCAACTACGGTCAACTAATTATCTATTTACCTAATCTCCCA
>CAZJHS010000062.1:0-16916 GCA_964545895.1 uncultured Chitinophaga sp.
ATTGTACTTTGGTATTTTATTTTACTTGAGAACCGAAAAAATCATTTGCGTGCATTAAATCGCAAAAGCACCATTAAAGATTTAGTGTTTAATGCAGTACTCAGCGTATTGGCTTCTAACGCTGTTTATATAGCCATAAAAAGTTTAGCCATCGATTCGCAAATTTCGTTTGATGTAACTAAGATATACTCCATAAACGCCTTTACTTACTTCGCTATTACAGCCTGCATTATTCAGTTGTTGGTAGTTTACTTTATTAGCAGAAACTTTACACGAGCCATTAAAAAATATGATGGAAACAGAAAAACTGTTGCTGCCATAGGTTCAACCATTATTATACTGTATGTATGCCTAGCGTATTTTTTACTTGCATATTCTACTATTCAAATTACTTCGGTATTAGCACTATCATTGGTGTTTATTGGTTTTAAATTATTAACGCCCAACCTCAATAGATTTCAGCAGTATTTTGTGGTGATAGTAATCATTTCCATTTACACTTCGTTTTGTATTTGGCATTGGTACACCATTCGCGAGCAAGATAATCGCAAACTTTTCGCTATTAAACAAATTTCGCAAAACGATATAACCACCGATTTCTTTTTAAGAAGTACGGATAGAAAAATTCGTAAAGACGATTTCATTAAAACCTATTTTGAGAGTCCTTTTATATTAAAAAGTCAGTTTGAAAAAAGGATTCGTCAGCTATACTTTACAGGCTATTTAGGCAAGTTTGATGTACAACTTTTAGATTACGATACACTCGGAAATCACTTTAAAGAACGTAATGAAATAGGCTTTAGCCAAGCCAACAAATTATACCTCGAACAAGCCAGCGAATCGTTTGCCGAATCGTTTAGATACATGCAAAATTCGGGCGATATAAAAGGATATATTGGCAAGTTTTTAATACGAGAAAACAGACAAAAATACGGCTACCTATTTGTGTTGCTTAAACCTAAATTGATTCAAAACGAAAATAGGTTTGATGAAATTTTGATGGAGGGAACTTCATCAACCCACCCTAAAGCCAACGAGTATTCGTATGCCGTATACAAAGACAATAAACTTGTTTACCAAAGTGGTGACTACGCGTATTCCATTATTAATACTTGGGGCGAAAGCAGCAATCAGTTTAAGTTGTTTGATGAAAACAACTACAGCCATTTATTGTATACCAACGCACAACCTATAACGGTGGTGGTAAGTAAACCAACAAATCGCATCAGTCAGGCTATTGGATTATTCTCGTTTATTTTTACGTTTTGTACCATCATTCTTATTTTAGTTTTACTCCTCTTTATCTTACTAAACTCACAGCTTTTAAAGCGTACATTTATTACCAATAATCCAGTAACAAAATGGTTACGAAACAGCCTATTAAAATTAATGATGATGGAACAACATCAGATTATTTTAATAAGAACACGTATCCAAGCTTCTATCGTATTTATTGTATTTACCTCGCTTCTATTTAGCTCGTACTTTACCATAAAATTTACCATTGATAAGTACAACATGCGCCAAACAGATAGGCTCATGAAAAAACTGCGGAACATTGTTATTAACGTGGAAAACGAACGCGTTGCAACCACTAGTCGTGGAATTGCCGATGGTGAAATAACTGCTTTTATTAATCAAATAGCCGACTTTTACGACACCGATATTATTCTTTACAACACCAACGGAGAGCTTAGAGCATCAAGCATTAGTAAGTTATATGACGAGCATATTATTGGACCAAAAATGAATCCGTTGGCGTATTTTCACTTAAACCATTTACGTGAATCGCAGTACGCTCAAAACGAAAAAATTGGTTCGCTAACCTTTCAAGCAGCATACGCTCCTGTGTTTAATTCGCGTAGCGAGGTAGTGGGGTATTTACAGCTTCCATACTTTAGTAAGCAAGTTGATTTATTGAGCGAAATTTCATCTGTAATTATTGGTTTTATAAACCTGTATGTGTTGCTGTTCATCATCATTGTAATAATTGCTTATTGGGTTTCGCGAACAATTTCATACCCGTTAACTTTAATTCAACAACGACTTTCAAAAACAGCTTTGGGACAAAGCAACGAACCTATTGTTTGGCAGCGCGATGATGAGATTGGAGAGTTGATTAAACAATACAACAGCATGATTATGCAGTTGGATGAAAGTGCGCGTAAACTGGCCGAAACCGAGCGTCAAGGTGCATGGCGAGAAATTGCTAGACAAATTGCACACGAGATAAAAAATCCACTTACGCCCATGAAACTTAGTGTGCAACATTTGCAACGTGCTTATGCGAATAATGATGCCAATATTGGTGATAAAATTACCCGCACATCAAACTTACTTATTGCGCAAATTGATGTACTATCTGAGTTGGCTAACGAATTCTCTTCATACGCAAAAATGCCCGCCCCAACTTATGAATACATTAATGTAAGCGCAACGCTAGTTCAATTGGTAGATTTATACACGCAAGGAAACGACCACCACATTACATTGCGTTGCCCAAAAGAGTTGTACATTTCTTTTGATAGCGGATACTTTAACCGAGCAGTATCAAACCTGATAAAAAATGCGATACAAGCCATGCCTGAAGATAAGGTAGGCGAAATAAATATTGAGGCGATAGATAACAATGAAACCATGAAATTGTACGTTAAAGATAACGCATCAGGTATGAGCGAAGAACAAGCTCAAAAAATATTTGTGCCTTATTTTAGTACTAAAGTTTCGGGAATGGGATTAGGATTACCTATAGTAAAAAACATGATTGAAAGTGGCGGAGGTACCATTACCTTTACCACTCAATTAGGCGTGGGAACGGAGTTTTGCATTACTTTACCCAAACAACACCATGTGACATGATAGCGCGCTTGTGCTTACTTTTTTTAATTACAACTACTTCGATAGTTTGTTATGCGCAGCAAAACAGCAGCTATAAATGGCGTACCATCATTATAAAAACAGATAGTGTTTTAATTGATACGAATACGTTGGTACAACAAAGTGTATTACTAACTCAAAATGATACACTGCTTAAAGAAAACATAGACTTTAGCATTAATTACTTTACAGGATATTTATACCTAAATCCTCGTTTTAAAAATCAAACACTTAACCTTTCCTATCGTATTGCAAATGTAAATTTGAAACAAACTTACAGTAATAAATCGCGCAGTTTACAAATGCTGCAACTTAATGGCCGCAAAGAAAATTGGGGCTACACGCCAAGTGCTGGAAATAGGTTTGATATTTATAAAAACGATGGCCTAAAAATGAACGGCTCAATTAGTCGTGGACTAGGTTTTGGCAATAACCAAGATGTGGTGCTTAATGCCAATTTAAACTTACAAATGGCAGGCCGACTAAATAACGACATTGATGTTGTAGCTGCTATTAGCGATGATAACAATCCAATTCAACCCGAAGGAAATACCCAACAATTACAAGACTTTGACCGTGTATTTGTACAATTATCAAAAGATAAAACTACACTAACCGTTGGTGATTTTGAAATGAGTAAACCTACGGACACCTACTTTTTAAACTACTTAAAAAAATCGAGGGGAGCGCAATTTACCACCTCGTTTAAAGCAGGTAAAAATGGCGTATTAAGTATTGGTGGTGAAGGCGCTTTAAGCCGAGGAAGATTTGCCCGAAACACTATAAATGGGATTGAAGGTAATCAAGGCCCCTATCGTTTAAGTGGACCAAATGGCGAGTTGTACATTATTGTGATATCAGGTACTGAAGCGGTGTATTTAGATGGACAAAAACTTGCGCGTGGCGAACAAAATGATTATGTAATAGATTACAACACTGGCGAAATAACCTTTATGCCCAAACGTGCCATCACACAATACAGTCGTATAGTTGTTGAGTTTCAGTTTTCTGATAAAAACTATGCCCGCACTGTTTTTCATTTAAATGCCAATTACCAACTACCCAAAGTAAAAATTCAGGCCAATTATTTTACAGAGCAAGACAACAAAGATCAACCCTTTTTGGTAAGCCTAACAGATAGCAGCAAGAAAATATTAGCAGGAGTTGGTGATCATTTATCCAATGCAGTTATGAATACAGCTATCCCAACTTTGTTTGATAGCAAAAAAATCATGTATCGAAAAATAGATACACTTTCATCCGTTGGCGTTTACATTTATGCTCCCACAGCTGGCTCGGATAGCTTGTTTTATGAAGTACGTTTTAGCAATGTTGGTCAAGGCAAGGGTAATTACAAGCAGAGTATGAGCAACGCCAATGGTCGTGTTTTTACTTGGGTTGAACCACTTGGCGGCATACCACAAGGAGATTACGAACCTGTTACACTTTTAATTAGTCCGAAACAAAGGCAAATGGTGAGCATTGGCACTGAAGTTACAGCCATAAAAAACACCTTAATAAAAGTGGAACTTGCACAAAGTACCAACAATATTAACACCTTTTCGGAGCTTGATAAAAACAACGATATTGGTTATGGATTTAAAACACAATTAAGCAATACGGCCAACTTAAACAAAACAATACCCAATAAAACTTGGAGTATAAAAACAGATGTTTCGTATGAATTTGTTGACCAAAATTTTAGATATGTGGAGCGTTATCGTAATGTAGAATTTGACAGAACTTGGAACAGACTTTTAACCAACAACAACACCATAAACGATACAGGCTACAAAGAACATATCACTTCGTTTAGAACGCAACTGCAACACGGAAATTCGTTCTCGGTTTACTATCAAACCGCATTATACAATAGAAACAATGCGCTAAACGGGCAACAACATTTAACAGGTATTTTAATTCAACAGGGTAAAAATAATTTAAGTGCCGAAGGCGAATTGCTAGCTACTACCAACATCACTAATTTTAAATTAGGCAGTGATGTGAAACGATACAAAGCAACCTACGAACGTTTAATGGGGAAGTTGATTAGTGGATTAAAAACCGAAGGTGAACAAAGTTTATTTTTGCGCAATACTGATTCGTTGCAAATGGGTAGTTATGGTTATTACCAATATGGTGCATTTATCAAAAACCTCGACTCGGCTCAATTGCGTTACAAAGTTGAGTACACACAACGCAAAGATTTATTGCCAGAGTTTACCAAGTTAGGTTACGCGTCTTTGAGTAATAACTTAAATGCCAACACCGATTTTACACAAAAAAATGGCAACCGTTTTTCGGGCAGTGTTACTTACAGAGAGTTTACGGTTAACAAACAAGCAGCTACTACCCTAAAGCCCGAACGAACCATTTTAGCTAGGGTTGAATATGATTATGCTTTTTACAAACGCGTGTTTGTGGCTAATACATTTTACCAAATTGGTTCGGGACAAGAGTTGCGCAGAGACTTTCAGTTTGTAGAAGTATTGGTTGGACAAGGACAGTACGTTTGGAAAGATTTTAATAAAGATGGTACGCAACAACTTAACGAGTTTGTATTAGCAGGTTTTGCAGATAAACCACAAGCTAATTACATTAAAGTTTTTTTACCAAGTAACTCGTTTATCAGTACACACATTAACCAGTTTAACCAAACGCTTAATATTAACCCTGCGGCTATTTGGAATAATAAAAAAGGAGTTAAGAAAATTATTGCTAAACTAAGTACTTTAAGTGCATTAAAGTTAGATAGAAAAACACAGCGATTAAATACCGCTGGCTTTTTGAATCCGTTTTTGCTTAACGTAAATGACACTTCGCTAATTTCGTTAAATTCATTGCTACGAAACACGGTATTTTTTAACAGGAGCAACCCCACCTTTGGTGCTGATTACACTTATCAAAATCAACGAAGCAAGTTATTGCTTACCACAGGTTTTGAATCGAGAACAAGAACCGAACATGGCCTGAATATGAGATGGAACGCTACAAACAGCTGGAGTTTACTGGCCAATGCATCAACCGGAAACAGATTTTATGCAAGCGATTTTTTTAGCACAAACAATTACAACTATACTTTTATTGAAGTTAAACCAAGGGTAAGTTATCAATTAAATAACCAAGTGCGCTTAACTATTTTATACGGATATTTTGAAGGACGAAATGCAAAGTTACTTGGTAACCAACTTGCCAAAAGCAATGAATTAGGTGCTGAACTGAGGTTAAGTTTAACCAAGCAAGGTGTAATTAATGGCAAACTAAGCAATTACCAAATTACCTTTGATGGCGAAGCGCAGAGCCAATTAGGTTATGATATGTTGCAAGGTTTATCAGTAGGGCAAAACACGGTTTGGAACATAAACTACCAACAAAGGTTGGGTAGTAATTTACAAATAACTGTGAGCTATGATGGCCGCACAGCCGACACCCAAAAAACCATTCACATTGGGCGGATGGAAGCTAGATATATATTTTAGCCTTATTTAATTTCGTTTCGTTTAAAAGTACGTATCACCAAAATCATACTTACAAACATAAACGCTCCACCAACTAAAAATGGAGCACCAGGAAAATAAACATTATTGCCATGTTGGCTAAAGTGCGAAAATAAATAGGTCATTAACAACGGGCCAAGTATTGAGGTTAAACTCATCATACTGGTAAGTGCTCCTTGTAATTCGCCTTGCTCGTTTGCAGGAACCTGATTACTCATAACAGCTTGCAATGCCGGACCAGCAATACCGCCTAAACAATATGGAATAAGTATGGCAAACATCATCCAACTTTGGTTAGCAAATGCAAATAAAACTAGTCCCAATGTATACAACATCAACCCAATATAAACTGATTTTTTGGGGCCTAACTTAGGTGTAGAGTAACGTATTAAAAAGCCTTGTACAAATGCCACTAAAATACCAACTGCACCAAGCGAATAGCCTACCATGGCTTGATCCCAACTGAAACGCTCAATGGTAAAAAAGCTCCAAACACTTTGTACAGCATGACCTGCTACAAAAACAAAAAACATGGCAAATACCAATCCCGATAACATGGGGTATTTTGATAAATTAAGTAAGCTACCAATTGGGTTAGCGCGTTTCCAATCAAATGGTCTGCGGTTGGCTTTATCTAAAGATTCAGGTAAAACAAAAAAGCCATATAACCAATTTAACAAGGTAATGGCAGCTGCTGCATAAAATGGAATACGCTCGCCAAACTGACCAAGCAAACCACCAATTACCGGACCAATAATAAATCCTAAACCAAATGCAGCGCCTATCATTCCAAAATTTTGTGCACGTTTTTCAGGCTCACTCACATCAGCAATATAAGCTGTGGCTGTAGTAAAACTTGCGCCTGTTATACCAGCTAAAATACGGCCTACAAACAACCAAGTAATGTTTGGTGCAAGTGCCAATAAAATATAATCTAAACCAAAACCCAATAACGAAATAAGCAAAACTGGCCTGCGGCCAAACTGATCGCTTAACCCACCAAATATGGGCGAAAACAAAAATTGCATAATGGCAAAAGCAAACATCAACCAACCACCATAAACACTCGCATCACTCATACTACCGCCTACTAAACTTTTAATAAGTTGTGGCATAACAGGTATTATAATTCCAATACCAATTACATCAATCAATAGCGTAATAAAAATAAAAAGTAATGCAGGTTTGCGTTTCGACATAAGTTTTGCTGATAAAAGTTGCAATATAATTATCTTATCGCATCCTTGGGCTATTGTTTTAAATTTTATACCTTACCTGCCTCAAGTAAAATCATCCATAATTAATTAAATATGGCAGCTCAAAAACACATTTGGAATTTTTCGATGGTAGGTGGAGTAAAACGCGTACACTTGGTATCGGGGGAAGATTTACTGCATTTGCATGAATTAGACCAAAAACTATGGACGGCATTAAGTTGCCCAGTTAATGGTTTAGAAATAGATGCAAAAACACTTTCATTAATTGATACCAATGGTGATGACCAAATACGAGTTCCTGAAATTTTAGATGCAGTTACTTGGATTACTTCGGTGCTTAAAAACCCCGATTTGCTGTTGCAAACCGAAGGTAATTTTGAACTAGATTTTATTAATACCGAAACAGCCGAAGGTCAAAATCTTTACGCATCTGCAAAAACCATTTTACGCAACCTTGGCAAGCCTAATGCTAATTACCTTACCGTGGCCGATACTAATGATATTGATGCCATTTTCTCGGCTTCGCCATTTAATGGTGATGGAGTGATTACTGAAGATAGCACCAATGATGAAGCCATACTTGATACCCTTAATACCATAATGGCATGCACAGGTTCGAGTAAAGATAGAGGTGGTAAATCAGGCGTTGATAGCACCCAAGTAAATTCTTTTTTTGAGGCTTGTGATAAGTACCTTAACTGGATAAATGAGGCACAAAAAAATGCACAAACCATACTACCAATGGGCGAAAAAACAGCTATTGCATTTGAGACATTTAACAAAGTGGCATCAAAGGTTAACGACTATTTTTTACGTTGTCAATTAGCTGCCTTTAACAACCAAACTACAGCCGTTTTAAATTTAGCCAACGAACGTGTTCAACTTATAAGTGATCAAAATTTAACTGGTTGTTTAAACGAAATTGCTACCTATCCGCTTGCCGAAGTAATTGCTGATAAGCCGTTACCCATTGTACATGGCATAAATCCTGCTTGGGTTAATGAAATGCAAACTTTTAAAACATTCGTGGTTGATACGCTTATGCCTAATCAAACGGTACTAACAGAAAGTAATTGGCGTACCATTGAAAACACTTTTGTAGCCTACCAAAATTGGCTAGCACTAAAACCGGGTAGCTTGGTTGATGAACTTGGTGCTGATAAAATTAACCACATTATAAAAAGCCAACATCAATCAAAAATTAATCAACTTATTGAACAAGATTTAGCTTTAGCTAACGAGGCTAACAATATTATTTTGGTTGATAAAATGGTGCGTTATCACCGCGATATTTTTACTTTACTCAACAACTTTGTAACGTTCTACGATTTTTATACACCGGGCAAAAAAGCCATTTTTCAAGCCGGTACTTTATACATCGATCAACGCAGTTGCAACTTATGTATTAAAGTAAATGATATGGAAAAACATAAAACTATGGCTAACCTAAGTGGCATGTTTTTAATTTACTGCGAATGCACCGCGCAACATAGTACCGAGAAAATAACCATAGTTGCCGCACTTACCAATGGCGATATTGACAATTTAGTGGAGGGCAGAAATGCCGTATTTTATGATATAGAAGGTAACGATTGGGATGCAACTGTAGTTCGCATTATTGATAACCCCATTAGTATTAGACAGGCATTTTGGTCGCCTTACAGAAAAGTATCGCGCTTTGTAGAAAAACAAATAAACAAAGTTGCATCTGACCAAGACAGCAAAGTAACCACAGATGCCACACAAAAAATTGAAGAGTTTCCTACCAAAGCAGTAACCGAAAACAAACCACCCGCACAACCTTTTGATGTAGGAAAATTTGTTGGAATTTTTGCCGCTATAAGTTTAGCACTGGGTGCAATTGGAACCGCTATTGCATCATTTGTAAGCGGATTTATTGCACTTACTTGGTGGAAAATGCCTTTGGCAATGGCTGGTATTTTACTATTAATCTCTGGCCCATCAATGGTTATGGCGTATTTAAAATTGCGCAAACGCAACTTGGCACCTTTGCTTGATGCCAACGGCTGGGCAATTAATGCGGGTGCAGTTATTAATATTCAGTTTGGCAATATGCTTACGCATTTAGCCGATTTACCATTTGGTGCTAAGGTTAACTTAAATGATCCTTTCACAAAAAAACAACGCCCAATACTGCCATACTTTATTGGTATAGCATTATTAATTGGCGTTGTGTTTTACTTATTATGGAAAAACGGATTAATTCATATCCGTTAGTCTGTAATTACTCGTTATCGTTTAAATCTTTAATCGCTTCATCCATCATTTTAGTGATATAGACTTTGTCCTTTTCGCTTAATGAAGTACGTGTATTGGCAATTTCTTTTAACTTTTTGTATACGGTACGTTTGCGTGCCTCCAAAGCAACCCAAGTAGTGTAATGTTTGTTGGTATTGTTTTGATAAACCTTCTCGTCAATGGTTTGTACTTCAACCAAAATCTGATTCATTACCTCACGAGTTAACTGCTGAAAACGCTCATTAAAATCACCCAAATCATCCCCTACCATTCGTTCGCCTTTATAGCTCTCTGTTACATTTTTTACTTGAGTTTGAACAGATGCTGCCAAGCGTTGTTTTGCACTAAGTAAAGCTTTGTCTTTGCTGGTTTCTAAATTCATGCTTTCGCCACTAGCTACAGCCCTAAACCAACGTGCATTGCCTTCATATTTACTACCCGTAAACGGGGTTTTAACTTCTTGCATTCCTTCCATTTTACTTTTGCAAGCTCCCAAACTCAATGCTGCAAGCAGCATTACTATTACATACTTTTTCATACCTTGAAGTGTTTGTGCTAACTTACTAAAAATAATGCCAAAGTAAATTAGCCCAATTAAAAAGTATAACATTCAAACAAGGATGCCATAATACCCAATTCCATTTTGCCACTAATTTGTATATTGCATCAAATTAATTAAACATGAAATACGGAGCGCTTTTAGCATTAGCCATTGGCAGTGCGGTTAATTTATTTGGGCAAGGATTTACCTATACCACCAATTTACATACATCACCTTTAAGTGCTGTAGTAAATATGAGTGCCGAAACACCAGATTATGATGCCTCATTATTGCTGATAAAAAATGCTGCACCTATTCCTGCTTCATCCATAAAAGGCCAAAAGCTTTTGCTTGATGCGCAACGCAAGTCATTTCAAAAAATCAACCCAAACTTACCTGTTTATAAAACAGCTGCTGCTACTCCTACACAATTAAAAGGATTTGTTGCTAACGGAACACAAGGCACTCCAAATGATAATGATGTTGCCATTAGTAAAGGAGGATTTATTGTTAGTGTGGTTAACTCAAACATCAATATATACAACGATACTGGTAGATTTTTAGTAAGCAGAACTTTAGCAAACTTTGCACGTTCGTTAGGAACTTTAAACCGTACGTTTGACCCACGTGCTATTTACGATCCCATTGCCGACAGATTTATTGTAGTATTTTTACAAGGCAGCACATCGGCCGACTCGAGAGTAATTACAGCATTTAGCCAAACTAACGACCCCACCAAAGAATGGAATTTTTATACCATACCGGGTAATACTTTTGGCGATAGCAGCTGGAGTGATTATCCAATTATTTCTTTATCTAACAACGAACTTTTTATTACACTAAACCGCGTTAAAGATAATACACCTTGGCAAACAGGATTTGTTGAATCGTTGATTTGGCAAGTAAACAAGGCCGATGGTTTTGCAGGCGATTCTTTGCATAAGCGCATGTATGCTAACATCAAATACAACAACAAATCTATTTGGAGTATTTGCCCGGTAAAAGGCAGCAATGAGTTTTATGGACCAAACCAATATTTTGTTTCGGTAAGGCCAAGTGATTTAAAAAACGATACTGTGTTTTTACATGAAGTATCAAACACGTTAGATAATAATCCTACCCTCACTACTAAAGTATTAAAAACAAATTTGCCATACGGTTTACAACCCAATGCACCACAACCCAGCGGACAATATTTACAAACCAACGATGCTCGCGTACTAAGTGCCTACAAACATTACGGCACCATCCATTATGTAGGAAATACTATTGATACAGCTTTATTTGCGCCAAGTGTTTATTATGGTCGTATTGATGTGAACAATGCCAATACCCCAACAGTAACCGGAACAATTATTAGTTATGATAGTATGGATATTGGTTATCCAAGTGTTGCTTATGTAGGTGGTGGTTTCTCTCACGATCAAACTTCTGTTATCACATTTTCACATGTTTCAACCACTAAATTCCCAGGCAACAGTGCTGTTTTTGTTGATAGAGATGGCAACATTTCTGCTCCAATACATTTGCGCCAAGGTGATGGCAGTGTAAACGTTTTAGCAGATACCATTGAGCGTTGGGGTGATTACACGGGCATACAACCTGTATACAATAAAATGGGCGAATGTATTATTTCAAACTCATACGGTATTGCCTCTGGTCAACATCTTACTTGGGTTGCAAGGGTAAAAAGTACCGACTCTCGCCTAGGTGTAACCAACCTAAAAAATGAGGCTAGTGAAGTTCAAGTATTTCCGATACCTGCAGGCGAGTACACCAGCATAGAGTTTGAACTTGCCCAAAGTATGATTTTAGAATTTAGCTTAGTAAGTACTGATGGTAAAACAAGTATAAAACTATTGCGCGATAAAGGTAAGCAAGGCATAAACCGATTTACTTTTAACACCCAAGATGTAGCAAATGGAATTTATATTTTAAATGTAACCAACCATGAAAACAATATCATTAGTAAGCGCATTGTTGTTGCTCATTAATTTGGGAGCATGCAAATGTAAACATCATACAGCAACTGAAACCCACCAAGGCTATCAATTACCACAGCCTGTAATGGATAATAATATTGATTCGTTGAAGCAAATACAGCAGCACAAACGCGACAGTATAAGGCAGATTCAAAAGCCTTAAAACTTATATCCTGCGGCCACTTGTGGCCAAACCAACCAATTATTGTGGGTGTAAAAAAACACTTCATACACATCGGCCGATAAGTAAAGAGGTACACGAAGATTTACACCTGCTTTTAAAAATACATTTTTGCCCTTGGGTTGAAAGCGATAGCTGCAACCTAGGCTTGGCGAAAACCTGTATTGATTTGGTGTGGTGTAACCATATATAAGTGTGGTAAGTATAGATGCTGAGGCAGCAAATTTATGTGCAGATGCGCCAAAAATCCGATTAAACTCTAACGGTAAATAATAAAACGAACGATTATTTAAACCATTTAATTGCCATGAGCCCGGCAACCATGAAAACCCAGCACGAAGTGAATATTTATTACTTAGTAGATGCTCGTAGTTAACCGAATAAATATCACTGGTACCAAACAACTCGGCATATATAATATGTTTAGCAGAGTCTTGTTGAGTTTGGGCATTAACCCCCAACATACAGCATAATAAAACTACTAAAATACAGTGCTTCATTATTCTGAAAATTTATTTCGGCTAATATCTTTTGCCGTGTAAAATGTTAGTCCGAGCTCTTTTGCTTTTAACACAATTTTCTTCAAATCATCTGCTAAAATATACGACTCAGAAATATCAACCGATAAAGGTATAGGGTTTGTAGAAATAGAATGGGAGTATAAACAAATGGTGGTGCGGCTCTTTTTAGCATACTCCAATGCTTGATAAACTTCATCTAACGAGTGTCTGTAACGCGTATCAATACCACAAGCATAATAATAAGTAATATTACCAAAGCGGTAATAAATTTGATCCATATCGCAAATGCGCTTACCACCATATGGACTAATTATTTTGCGAATACTGTTAAAATAATTAGCTAGCTCCACATCTGTTTCGGTGGTACAATCGCCATGCGCATAAGCAAAATTAAGCGGATGAAATCCGTCCCTTTTCATAGCTATGGTTGGTACTAAAATTTCGTTTTTTATAAACTGCTGCATACCATATTTAGCAACGTATTCATCAGCATGGGCATGGGTATAGGTATGATGAGCCACTTCGCTACCATCGGCTTCAAAATCGCGCAGTTTTTGTTTTTGCGAATCGAGCATTTTGGGATATTGCTCGATATAAAAGGTAAGTTTTACACCATTATCTTTAAAAAACTGTCGATGTTCATGCCACGAATCTGGCCATGCATCAATAGATAAGGCAATGCCTGGACCTAAGAGTTTACTTTGTGAGGGCTTACTACATCCACCAAATAAACTAATAATTAAAATAAATGTAAAGCCATGCTTTAGCATAAGGATTAGTACTAAACCATGATTCCGGCAATGGTAGCCGATAGATAAGATGCTAATGTGCCGCAGGCTAAGGCTCTAAAACCTAATCGAGCTAAATCGCTTCTTCTGCTTGGTGCTAACTCGCCAATACCACCAACTTGAATGGCAATAGAACTAAAGTTAGCAAAACCACACAATGCAAAACTTGCAATAACAATGCTTTTATGCGCCATGGCTTGTGAGGTTATCATGGGTGTTAACTGTGAGTAAGCCACAAACTCGTTAATTACCATTTTAGTTCCCATTAAAGAACCTACAGTAAAAGTATCAGCCGCTGGTACTCCCATAACCCAAGCAAACATAGAAAACACACTTCCTAAAATTGTATTTAACGAAAGGTGATTTAAATCTATTCCTACACCTGATAAGTTTAAATTCATTGCTGCTAAACCTTGGCCTGCTTTTCCTAAACCTGCATTGATTAAAGCTATTAAAGCAATAAAACCAATCAGCATTGCCATTACATTTAACGATACTTTTAATCCATCGCTTGCACCATGCGAAATTGCATCTAGTAAATTGGCATGTGCCTTTTTAACTTCTAATTTTACAGCGCCTTTAGTTGGTGATTCTTCAGTTTCGGGCCAAACAATTTTTGATATAACCAATGCTGCAGGAGCAGCCATAATACTTGCGGCCAATAAGTATGAAGCAGGTATTCCCATAGAAATGTAAACAGCCATAACTCCACCAGCAATGGTTGCCATACTTCCGCTCATACTTGCAAGTAATTCACTCATGGTCATGCTCGAAATGTAAGGCTTTATCATAATCTGAGCTTCTACTTGCCCAACAAAAGCACTTGCTACATTACTCAATGCTTCGCTACCACTAACACGCATTAAAAAGTGTACAATACGCGCAAAAAACGAAACAATAATTTGCATGATACCGATATGATATGCCACATTAACCAACACCGCCACAAAAATAATGGCAGGCATAATTTTTAATATAAACACATAACTGTATGCATCGCCTAAAAGTGGTTTAAGTAAGTCAGGTCTTACCAATCCGCCAAACACAAACTCGCCACCCTGATCGGCCATGGCCAATAATTTTTTTATAAACTCGCCTAACGATGAAAAGATACTTTGACCAATACTGGTTTTTAAAATGAACAAGGCCATTATTAATTGTATAGCCAAGCCACTTATTACTAAGCGATAGTTGATGGCCTTTCGGTTGTTTGACATCAGGAAGGCTAATCCTAAAATTACCACAACGCCTATTAATCCAGTAAATCTATCCATGTAGTGTATGTATTATTTTCGTTTGTTTAACTCATCGCGCAGCACCGCTGCTTTTTGATAATCTTCTACGTTTAATGCTTCCATTAATTTAGCTTCCAATTCTTCATTGGTTAATTTACTCAATTCATTTCCGCTACCTCTTCCAGCTGTTGCAGCTAAATCATTTTCTTCCAACATATCATCTTCAGTCATGTCTTCCGTAAAAATCATTGCGGCCTCGGCCATAATGTGTTCGTGGGTATAAATTGGGCATTTAAACCTTACGGCTAAAGCTATTGAATCGCTGGTACGGGCATCAATTTCTCTAATCTCTCCATCGTACTCACAAATTAGTTTGGCATGAAAAACACCATCAACCAAATTGTAAATATCAACTTCCAATATTTGTACATTAAAAGTACGGGCAAAATTCACAAATAAATCGTGGGTCATTGGCCTAAAAGGCACAATCTTTTCAATCTCTATTGCAATGGCTTGCGCCTCAAAACTACCAATAATAATGGGTAGTTTTCGTCTGCCATGATCTTCGCCTAAAATTAATGTATAGGAGCCATTACTTTGGCCCGAACTTAATCCAACAATATTTAATCTAACCTTACTCATTACACCTCTGGTGAGTTATTTATTATCTAAGATTTCAAACCTAATGTAAAATACCTATTTTTCAAACAAAATCAACGCACATTACCACCATTTAACATGGCTTTTTACGATTTACCAAAACATGAACGTGAAAAACTTTCGCAAAACATACAAGCAGCGTTGCTTAGTGATGTACAATACAACCAAAACAACCAATTTGTAAAGTACTTTAGCGATGAAGATACTTACATCAGAAAATGCGCTTATTTGGCTGTAGGTAAACTTTATAAATTAGAACCTAGCCAACAAGGACAATTGGTTATTACCATAACCAACTTAGTTTCAAACCCCAATTTTTATGTAAGGCAAACAGCAATAAATGCTGCTGGCGAAATTGGCATTGTAAACTTTGCATGCATTGAAAAGTTAATGGATATTGGTTTGTTTGACGCGCATCATGCTGTAAGAAATGCGGTAATTGGATCGATTAAGAAAATGGGCGAAAAAAATCCTGAGCCTGTTTTAGCTTGGGCCAAATTATACTTACATCACCCCGACAAAGAAATTAGAAGAGAAATTTGCCATGGGATAGAACTGCGTGGCCGCAAATACCCACAAGATATTTTGCCTTTACTTAAAACGTTACAATTTGACGAAACCAAGCGTGTAAGCAAAACACTTGTGCACGTAATTGGGCAAATAGCTTATAAAAAAGGCTGCTTGCCTATTGTTGTAAACGAATTAAACACTTGGGAAAATAAATTGCTGGTAAAACAAGCTTGGGTTGAAATTATTGATGTGCATGAACGTTACCAAAATTTTGCACACCTAACTCAACAACAAGCTATAGCATACATAAAAAAATATGCAATTGAGGCAGATTAATATTCGTACATATCATGGTCTTGTTCTAAGGTTTGCTGTTTGCTATATCCAGCACGAATAAGCGCATCCAACCCATTGCGTTTTACATCTGGGTCGTCCATAATAAAAATATCGTATGGGTTACTTTCTTTAATTATAAAACTCGAAAAATTACGTTGCTCAAACCAATTGTAATAACTAAACTTTTGGTATGGATTTCCGTTGTTGTACATGTATGAGTTTGCCAAAATGCTTCGCGCATCTTTCTCGTTGGGATTGCGTGTATAATAGCGCAACCAACATAACGGAATAAAACCCAAATCAATACCCGCA
>CAZJHS010000063.1:0-16834 GCA_964545895.1 uncultured Chitinophaga sp.
ATGTGTGGTAGAGTTAGCTAATGGTCAATCATCAACCCAACGTTTAGTAAAAGAATAAAACTTATAGTAGCCTATTTTATCCTTGCGACCTTTCTGGTAATGCAGCTAAAACGCCATCCCATAAAGCAATACGCGCTTGCATGCTTTTTTTAACCCAAAGTTCGGCTTCGGCTAACTTGGCCATATCTTGCCCGCATAATTCTTCTGTCATGGCTAATGCCAAATGACTGTGGTGATCGCCATCCACTTCAATATGGCGTTCTAAATAATATTTAAAGGTACTAAACGCACCATCACTTTGTTGGTTTAAATCGTTTACCAAACCTATAAACATAGCAGGTATTAAATCTTCGCGACCAAATGTAAATACAGCCGCCATAATATGTGGTTTATTGGTAGCAATTACATCAAAAGTAGTTTGTACAAATTGCTTAACCGAAACAGGTAAATTTACTTCTTTTAAAGCTTCTTCTACCGATGCTCCTTTGCGCAATACTTCTACTACTTTTTCTATTCCTTTGCTGTTGGCTTGCGCTTGTTTCATGGCCGATAAATACAGCTCAAAATGGCTGGTGCGCGCCCCAAATTCATCCACATCACTCTCTTCGCCTACCACAATTTCGTTAATTAAAAATCGGGTATTGGCACTGCCCACCGGAAACCAAGGAATACTTACATTAGTTAAATGTATTTGCAATCCTTTAAGCAAACTCATAAAATCCCACACGGCAAAAACATGGTGCTCCATAAACGTTTTTACATCTTCGGGGTGATGCATACGTTTGTACAAAGGATGATGAATAAGCTGTTCCTTTAATGCACTTGTGCTATCTTGTATGTGTTGTAATCCAGTATTCATGGTGTATTTACTCATTAAAAAAGCTACCGTAAAGTAGCTTTTAATATTTTTTATCCTTTAAATGCGGCTGGTCGTTTTTCCATAAAAGCTTGCGTGCCCTCTTTAAAATCTTCCGATCCAAAAAAGTTACCAAACTCATTTATCTCTACATTATTACCATCCATTTTTTTATCGTAGTGTGCATTTACGCAACGTACTACAGATGCAATAGCCAAAGGCGCTTTTGCTTTTACTTTGTTAAGCATCTCTTCGCACTTCGCCATCAATTGATCTTGTGGTACCACATGGTTAACCAAACCAATACGGTGTGCTTCGGCAGCATTAATAACATCGCCTGTCATTAATAACTCCAACGCGCGGCCTTTACCAATTAATTGAGGTAAACGTTGGGTACCTGCATAACCTGGTACCAAACCTAAATTAACTTCTGGTTGGCCAAACTTAGCATTCTCGGCAGCAATACGTATGTGGCAAGCCATGGCTAACTCGCAACCACCGCCTAAAGCAAAACCATTAACAGCAGCAATTACTGGCTTAGGACATTTTTCAATGGCGTTTAATACACCATGTCCATCGGCACTCATGCGTGTTCCTTCTTCTACATTAAAGTTTGCAAACTCTGCAATATCAGCACCAGCAGCAAAAGCTTTTGCACCAGCACCTGTAAGTATTACGCCACAAACTTCTTTGTTCTCGTATATGCTTAATACAGCTTCCTTAATATCTTTAAGGGTAGCAATGTTTAAGGCGTTTAATTTTGTTTCGCGGTTAATGGTAATGTATAATATACCCGACTCAATTTTAGTTGTTATGTTATCGCTCATGTGTACGCTTATAATTTAATATAACAGTTTTTAAAAGTTTCTGTTTTGTGCAACCCACTCTTTTATATAATCGGCAATGGAATGGGTATGTGCACCAGGTGCAAATAATTTACCTACGCCTATTTTTGATAGTTCAACCATGTCTTCCTCTGGAATAATGCCGCCACCGGTAACCAACACATCATTCATGCCTTCGGCTTTCATTAACTCCATAATACGCGGAAATACGGTATTGTGTGCACCCGATAAAATGCTCACTCCAATTACATCTACGTCTTCTTGCAAGGCTGCTTGCACCACCATTTCGGGCGTTTGACGAAGACCTGTGTAAATTACTTCCATGCCTGCATCACGCAAAGCTGTTGCAATTACTTTTGCACCTCTATCGTGGCCATCAAGACCAACTTTGGCTACTAATACACGTATTGGTTTGTTCATTGTTTTACTTTTATTCTTTTAAGTTTTAAAACTTGTCCGCCTTTTACTTCTTTCTCAAAGTATCGAACAAATTTTTCATCGGTAAGTGTGTATGCAAATACCGAATCCTGATTATCGCTTAACCCAATAAAGGTTTTGCTAAAATACTTGGCTAATTTACTTTTGGTTGATTGTTCGATGAAAGGATAAATATGTATATCCTTTTTATCGGCCATGTACACCATGCAATTCCAGTACGCAGGCCAATCGGTATCTTTGGTGGATAACACATGATACTTACCGCCTACTAAGGTTAATACATTGCTTGAGCCTAATGGTTTTTCTTCCAAATTAGCACTGCTATCCATTAACACTACACTTGTTTCATTGATTTTATAAAACAGTGTATCGCCCGCTTTTTTATGACCACCTACACTTGTTGGCATCACTAAATAGTAAGTGCCTTGCAATTGCTGCGGAAAACTTGTTTGCACCACGCCAGGGTAGCTGCTAAACTTAGCCAGAGAGCATGCACCAAGCAATAATGTTACAAGTATTAAGCCTATGTTTTTCAACGGGTGTTGTTAGTTTTTAATGTTGTTTAAAGCAGCTTGCAAACGTTGTAGGGTAACTTCTTTACCAAACAATTCGGCCATTTCAAAAATTGGAGGACCGCCAGCTACACCGCTTAAGCACACGCGCAATAATTGTAAAAACTCTTTATTGCTTACTCCATTTTTAGTTAATGCTTCGTTGTATGCTGCTTCAAAAGTAGCATGCGAAAACTCGGTATTACCACGCACCGCTTGTATCATATCTTGCAATACCAACGGGCTTTTTTCTGTCCAACGTTTTGCAATTACAGTTTCATCGTAAGTGGTAGGGTGCACAAAAAAGTAGCTGCCTGTTTCCCATAACTCTTTTATAAAACTAATTTTCTCTTTTATCAAACCACACACTTTAGTAATGTACTCATCGCTAAAAGTTAATCCGTGAGCTTCTACATCTTTTTTAAGTGCTGCAGCTAGTAAAGCATTATCGGTATGGCGCACGTATTGTTGGTTAAACCACTTGGCCTTGTTTTGATCAAACTTAGCACCCGATTTACTTACACGCTCTAACGAGAAAGCATCTATTAACTCTTGCTTGCTAAAAATTTCTTGGGTTGAACCAGGGTTCCATCCTAAAAATGCTAACAGATTTAATACAGCTTCGGGCATGTAACCACTCTCGCGGTAGCCGCTGCTTACATCACCAGTAAATGGATCTTTCCACTCTAATGGAAACACCGGAAAACCTAATCTATCGCCATCGCGCTTGCTTAATTTACCATTGCCTTCGGGCTTTAATAATAAAGGCAAATGCGCAAACTTAGGCATCACATCTTCCCAACCTAAATAGCGGTAAAGCAATACGTGCAATGGTGCCGATGGCAACCATTCTTCGCCACGTATTACATGCGATATTTTCATCAAATAATCATCAACCACATTGGCTAAATGGTATGTTGGCATACCATCGCTTTTGTATAAAACTTTATCGTCCATTTGAGCCGTGTTGATATTTACCCAACCACGTATTTCATCATGAAACTTAACGTCTTCCTTTTTTGGTAATTTTATACGAATAACATAAGGCTCACCAGCCTCAAGCCTGCGTTTTACTTCATCCTCGGGTAATGTAAGTGAGTTTTTCATGGCCATACGAGTAATGGCATCGTACTTACTATCTACATTACTGGCTTTTAAACGCTCGCGCATGGCTTCTAATTCTTCCGAAGTATCGAAAGCATAGTAGGCATAACCTGCATCAAGCAACTGCATAGCATATTGTTTGTACATGGGTTTGCGCTCGCTTTGGCGGTATGGTGCATGCGGACCATCACCAAAACCAACACCTTCATCGGCAGTAATACCAACCCACTTTAACGATTCGATAATATAATCTTCGGCACCGGGCACGTAGCGTGTTTGGTCGGTGTCTTCAATACGAATTAAAAAATCGCCACCATGTTTTTTGGCAAACAAATAATTATACAAGGCCGTGCGCACACCGCCAATATGTAAAGCACCAGTAGGACTTGGTGCAAAACGAACTCTAACTCTTCTATCCATAATTAACGGGCGCAAAGATAGAAATAATACCGAATTGCGGTAATGATTTTGATGCGAACGGCTTACCGCGCTTTAAACCGCAAGCAAACCCTCATCGGCAAAACTAAAGTACTGGCCATCAGCTATAATCAAATGGTCAATCACAAAAATATCCAATACTTTACCGGCAGCCACCAACTTGCGGGTAAGCACCCTATCGGCATCGCTTGGTTGTAAGGTGCCCGATGGATGATTGTGGCACAACATAATGGACGAAGCCAACAACTCCACCGCATGTTTAAATATTACTTTAGCATCGGCCACTGTGCCCGATACACCGCCTTCGCTTATGCGTTTTACTTCAATTAATTTGTTGCGCCTGTTTAAATACGCCACCCAAAATTCTTCCACAGGTAAATCGGCTAGCAAAGGTTCGAAATAAGCAAAGGCTTGCATGCTGCTGCTTATGGTGGTAAAATCGCTACGGGCTTCTTCGAGTTTACGCCTGCGGCCTAGCTCAAGCGCTGCTGCAATAGTTATGGCTTTTGCTTGGCCAATGCCTTTTACTTTTTGCAGCTCTTTAATGCTTAATTTACCTAATTGGTTTAGGTTATTTTGGGTAAGTTGTAAAATACGTTTGCCTAAATCAACGGCACTTTCTTCTTTGGTACCTGTGGCAATAAGTATGGCAATTAATTCGGCATCGCTTAATGCGCCTATGCCTTTAAGCAGTGTTTTTTCGCGTGGTCGGTCGTCTTCGGCCCATTGGGTAATTGGGTTTGATTTATTGGTTTCTTCGCTCATGGTAGGAGGTTTGGTAATGCTAAAATAAAAAACCTCCTTAACTTTTACGTTAAAGAGGTTTAAATTTTATTTGGGTTGATGTGTATTTTGCTGCAACACTTATGGCGCCTTTGGTTTTACTTGATACCATGCGATACAATCACGCGGCAGAGGTTGGGGGACCAAATATCCTCGTTAATAGAAAAATTCACTCTCAAATACGGCACCAAAAATACTAAGGAAGCAATAATCCGTATAGAATTATTAGTAAGATAAGGGCAACATATCCAATTAGTCTTGTTGATCTTTGATACGCGTAATAATCATCTGGATGATTAAATTTTTTTTTGTCACCTGTTTGCTCCTGAAAAGTAGAATTGAATCCATTAAACATCCATCTAACAAAAGCTCCAATCATTAGTGTGATATAGTTATCCATTGTTTAAGTATAGCCAAGTATTAAGGGATTTAAATTTATTACGCTCTGGTGTTCGATAATTTTAACATATCTGACTTGCATCAAATGTAAATAAAAAACCTCACCGACTATTACATCAATGAGGTTTAATTTTTATTTGGATTGATAATTATTTAACCGCACTACCCGGTTCAATGTCTTGCTCAGGGCCTACGCTGTATAGTTTACCAAAATCGTTTCCAGCCATAAGTAACATACCTTGGCTTTCGATACCACGTATTTTGCGTGGTGCTAAATTAGCTACTACAGTTACTAATTTACCTACTAGCTCTTCGGGTTTATAATACTCGGCAATGCCACTTAAAATGGTGCGTTGCTCAAAGCCTAAATCAACTGTTAGTTTTAACAATTTATCGGCCTTGGGTACACGCTCGGCTTCTAATACTTTGCCTACACGTAAATCAATTTTATCAAAATCATCATACACAATATCGGCCTTAACAGGTTGTAGCTGGTTGGTTTCGCTATTCTCTGATGTTAAAGTTGCTGCTTGTTTTTGACTGCTTTCGTTTTCTGTTTTTATGCGTTGTAAACGCTCTAATTGCACTTGTATTTCGGCATCTTCTACTTGCTTGTATAAAATTTCGGCCTTGTTCAATTGATGTCCACTTGCTAATAAAAACTCATTAAATAAATTACTCCAATGTAACTGCGGTGCATTTAACATGGCTTTTAATTTAGTTGCTGTATGTGGCAAAAATGGCTCGGCAGCAATGGCTAACTTAGCGCAAATTTGCAATGCATCAAACATAATTGCCTTTACACTTTCTTCATCTGTTTTAACCAATTTCCAAGGCTCGGTATCGGCTAAATATTTATTACCTGCACGTGCTGCATTTATAAACTCTGCTTGTGCATCGCGTAATTTTACTGCATCTAAATTTTCGCGCATTTGGTGTAAACTTTGTGCAATGTTATCAAAGCATAAAATACGTGCGGCTACTAATTTTTCGTCAGTTAATGGTTGATTAACGTTAGGTACTACACCTTGGTAATACTTATCGCTCAACACCAAAACACGGTTTACAAAATTGCCAAAAATGCTTACCAACTCGCTATTTACACGTGTTTGATAATCTTTCCAAGTAAACTCACTGTCTTTAGTCTCGGGGGCAATGCTGGTTAATACATAACGTAATTCATCTTGTCTGTTCGGAAAATCCGTTAAGTATTCGTGCAACCAAACAGCCCAATTGCGTGAGGTTGAAATTTTATCGCCTTCTAAATTTAAAAACTCGTTAGCTGGCACATTGGTTGGTAAAATGTACTTACCATGTGTCATCAACATCATTGGAAAAATAATAGCATGAAATACAATATTATCTTTACCAATAAAATGAACTAAAGCAGTTTCATCATCTTGCCAATATTTTTCCCACTCGTTGCTGCCATTAAAATACTCCTTAGTTGCACTAATGTATCCAATAGGCGCATCAAACCAAACGTACAATACTTTACCATCGGCACCAGCAACAGGTACAGGTACTCCCCAATCTAAATCGCGGGTCATGGCACGTGGATGCAAACCTTCGGTTAACCAACTTTGGCATTGACCTTTAATGTTGCTTTTCCAACCATCAAAACGTTTAATATAATTTTGAAACTGCTCGCTTTGTTGAATATCGCCCATAGGTAAAAACCAATTTTTGGTTTCTTTAAGCACAGGCACTGCACCACTTAATGCTGATTTAGGATTAATTAAATCAGTTGGATTAAGTGAGGTTCCGCACTTCTCGCATTGATCGCCATAAGCACCGGGGTTACCACAACGTGGGCAAGTCCCTGTAATGTATCTATCGGCTAAAAACTGATTGGCTTCTTCATCAAAATACTGCTGGGTAGTTTCTTCGCTAAACACACCTTTATCGTACAAGGTTTTAAAAAACTCTTGTGCAGTTTGGTGATGTATTTTTGATGATGTACGACCGTAATAACTAAAATCAATACCAAAATCTTTGAGGGCATTTTTCATGATGCCATCGTATTTATCTACCACTTGCTGTGGTGTAATTCCTTCTTTTTTGGCTTTAATGGTAATGGGCACACCGTGCTCATCGCTGCCACAAATAAACACCACATCTTTACCCTGTGCTTTTAAGTAGCGCACGTAAATATCGGCAGGCAAATAACACCCAGCCAAATGGCCAATATGCACCGGACCATTAGCGTATGGCAATGCTGCTGTAATTAAATATCTTTTAGGTTCAGTCATAAAATGGAGCGCAATTTACACCAAAACAGCCTAAGTATAAAACGTTAAAAAAAGCCAACCAAATTTGCCAAGCACCGTTGGTAAAATATGACAAAGGTTATTTACGTTAAATACCTTACAAATTGTTACTTGCACCTGTACAAGCTAACCCAAAAACCATGGAAAAATACCAAGAAACCCAACGCTTTATTACCAGCAAATGGATACTGGTATTTGTGGTGATTATAGCTGTAGCCAGCATATCAGGCATAACTCAACTATACACAACAGGCGTTGATCAAATAACTTTTATTGCTCCTATGGTATCGCTTTTGGTATTGGTACTTTTTGCATTTTTAGGTATTGAAACCCAAATAAACGAAGAAGGTGTATATGTTAGATTTGGATTTTTTAGACAACGCTTAACCCTTTACAAATGGACCGACATGGAATCGGCTAGGCTAACTAAATACAGCCCGCTTAAAGAATATGGTGGATGGGGTTACAGACGTGCATTTTTATCGCCTAACAAGCGTGCTTATAGTGTAATTGGTTATTACGGATTAGAACTTAAGTTTAAGGATGGCAGTGTGGTGATGATTGGCACACAAAACCCTGATTACTTAAAAGAGTATTTACAAGTGCTTAAAAGCAAGTATAAAATACAAGCAATTGTTGATGCTAATTAGGAGCTTCGCTTTTAACCACTTTTTTCTGAAAACCAGCACGGGTCATATCGCCCCAAGCTTGCTTACCTTTATATTTATCAATATTACCTTTTAGTCCCCACCATACTGTACGTGGATGATAAATTAGTGGCTCTAATAAAGCGGTTCCTATTAGTTTTAAAATCTCGGTGCGCTTTTGGTATTGGCGGTAACTAAACTCCTCGAATACCAACGATAAAATAGATATTGTAATGGCAAAAAAGTAAACGGTTACAAATAAAATAAGGAAGAAATACCAATTGCTGTATCCCATAAATACCAAGAAAATAAAGTACACCAATCCTAAAAATTCTACAATTGGGGCAAGCCACTCGAAAAACAACCAAAACGGATAGCTAAGCACACCTAGTAAACCATATTTTGGATTAAAGAAAAGTACTTTATGCATCCACAAGGTTTCCATGGTTCCGCGCATCCAGCGGTTACGTTGGCGGGCTAAAATTTTGTAATCACTTGGTGCTTCTGTCCAGCATAATGGGTCAGGAATATAAACCACTTTATACTTTCGCTTATTATCAGCCATATACTTACGCATACGCACCACCAACTCCATGTCTTCGCCAACGGTATTGTGATTGTATCCACCACAAGCAATAACAATTCGTTTATCAAAAAAACCAAGTGCACCGCTAATTAATAGCAAGCCATTTAGTTTACTCCAAGCCATGCGGCCAAGTAAAAATGCACGCATGTACTCAATTACCTGAAAACGCGCAATTAAATCATCTGGAACTTTAGCTTCAATCAATCGCCCATCTTCAATTACACACGAGTTGGCTATACGAATTACACCACCTGTTGCAATCACGTGGTCTTTTTCTTCCATAAATGGCTTAACCATTTTTAAAATTGCATCTTGCTCCAGTATACAATCTACATCAATGCATGTAATTAAATCAAACTGCGATACATTAATACCAGCATTAAGGGCATCGGCTTTTCCGCCATTTTCTTTATCTAAAACTACTAGTTTACGGTAAGCTTTATTGGTTGATTTGTATACACCACGAATAGG
This sequence comes from uncultured Chitinophaga sp., assembly GCA_964545895.1. Taxonomy (GTDB): domain Bacteria; phylum Bacteroidota; class Bacteroidia; order UKL13-3; family UKL13-3; genus UBA6183. The sequence goes on from CAZJHS010000063.1 coordinate 9,389, forward strand.
TTTGCAATGGATTTTATCTTCCACAAAAAAATCAACCTTTTGCAATCCAAAAGCATCAATCATGGTTTGCATGGTGTTATCCTTGCTGCCATCATTAACAATAATAATTTCGAAATTATTGTAATGGATACTCATTAAAGAGCGGATGTTATCTACAATAGTTTTCTCTTCGTTATAAGCTGGTGCAATTAAAGATACAGAAGGTGCGTAGCGCGAAGTAAGGGTAGCATTATGATCAACAAATTTATTTTTACGCAAATACACATGTAATGCGCGCGCACTAAAAATGGCTAAAATAACGTAAGATATGCTTACTGTTATAGCATAAAAAAAGATAGCCGTATTTAGTGTTTCTATAAATTGATGAAGCATAACTTTCGATTAAATTCGTTCGTCTAACAGGTGTTTACAAATATCTGGCACACCATACAACATAGAAGTAATATTTTGTTGCAATACGGCTTCACCATCGGGGCCTAATTGTTTTAATGAAGCACCAGCCGCAAAAGCTAACTCAATATCATTTTGTAATAGCTGTTGTTGTAAAAATGGCACCAACTCTTCGGTTCCACAACTGCCTAATGCTTCAATAATTGTTAATTTCACTTGTTTATTGGCAGTTCTAAAGGCTTTAAGCAACATAGGTTGAGCTTCGTAAGCACAAAATATTCCTAACACACGGGCGGCTTCGCCAACAATTTCTTGTGATGGATGTTGCAATAATGCTATTAGCTCTGGCACACTCTGAAACTGGTCGTATTGCAATGTCATTTTTACACTAAACTCCACCACCGAGTTATTTTTAGCATGAAACCATTGACTAAAAACAGGCAAAGTACTTTTATCCATTTGCTCAATAACACGTGCAAGATTTACTTGGTGCCAATCGGTAAGTACGCTTTTGGTGGTATCTAAAAATGCAAATGGGTTTTCCGACTCAAGTGTTAAAATAGCTACTTGCGCTTCTAGTCTGATAATTTGATTTTCGTGCGCAATAAATTTCTTGAGCTTTTTATTAGCCTCAACCATTTTTAGCTGTGCTAATTCTCTAATGGCAATTACTTGTGTGCCCCAATCAGGGTTATTTAACTCGCGAATAGCTTCCTTATCAAGTTTTAATTCGAGGTATAAATTACGCAATACTTCGGCAGCAGAACCACTAAAGTTTTTGTGCATAAGCACTAAATGTTCGCGCAAATATTTTCGGTTTTTACGGCTGCGCAAATATTTGGTTTTAAAGTGAGTAATTACACGTTGTTTTGAACTGCGCCATTCGCGTGTTTCCATTTCACCTTCATCAATAAAAATAATTCCGGTTAGTAATAGTTCAAATTTTTCTTTGATATACTTTTCGTACGCATCGCTATTTTTATGGATGGTACGGGCAACCATTAGGGTAAAAAAGAAACCAATAAATAATAAGGTAAATAAAATAAGTAGTACGGTACAAACTCTAATTAAAATATCGGTAGAGGTAAGTTGCCCGTAAATTAAATCGCCAGTTTGGGTAATAATTTTATCTTGTGCATTAGCCAAACCATGCACACCAAGTAACAGCGTTAAAATTGCTAATAACCTTAATTTCATTACTTGCTTAATAGGCGCTTAACACGTACAGAAAGTTCGTTGGGGCTAAAGGGTTTAGTCATATAATCATCGGCACCAAGACTAAATGCCTCTAAAACCACATGCTCTAAACCTATATTGGTAAGTACAATTACGGGGGTTTGTTTGCTTATTTCTTTAAGCTTACTTACTACTTCAAGGCCATTGTTATAAGGTAGCATCAAATCGGTAAGCACCAAATCAAACGTATCATTTTGAATAGCCTGAATACCTGCACGACCATCGACTACGGCAATAACCTGATGTCCATCTTTTTTCAATCTGAACTCCAATGCCTTTCTAATTAAGTCTTCGTCTTCTACTACAAGTATTCGTTTAGCCATGCTGTTTATGCTTGCAAAATATCTAATTCTTGTTTCAACTCCAAAATTACTTGCGCGTTAATTGCAGCAATATCATCAAACTCAAGCGCTAGCGAAGCATCTTGCACAGCCGCTAAATGCTCTATTCTTTCCAATTTTTCGAGCAACTTTTTTGCACCAACAATTTGCACAGATGAGCGCAATTTATGCGCATAATACTTCATATCCACAAAATGCATTACTTGATATGCATCCGTTAACAACTGAAAATTGCTGGGCTCCTTTTCTAGGTAATCGGTTATTAACTCCTTCATAAAATCAACATCTCCAGATGCCATTTTGTGAAGATAGTCTAAATCTATAAATTGATAGTTACTCATTTTTATTTTTTAAAACTTGTACTTATAGGTAACTCCGCTGCTGTAGGTATGGTAAAAATCACTAGTTCCACCCAGCTTTAATTCTTGATACCTATAATCAAAGTCGATATTAAATACGTGTCTAAAGGTAACTGTTTTATACCAAGTAACACCAAACCTGTAGGCTTTCATGTAATAAATGCTTGTGGTTTCGGTATTTAGTGATGCTCCTGTTAAAAATACGCGCTGATCGGGAGAGTAGCCAGCACCTGCAACAAGCCCAAAATAGTTATCTGCATTTATCGTATATCTTCTTAAATTTAAAATCAATGATGCTGAAGCTGATTTAGCCACAGGATCGGGGGTAATAAACGGACGAGCAATAATGGCATAATTGCCAATATACTTGGTTAATGAGCCCGTAAAAATAAACACCTGACTACCTACACCAAAATACATATACCTGCCGCCAATTGAACCTTCGTAACCCTTGCCAAGCAATCTATACCACTCAATACCGATACGTTGCTTTGGAAATAAACTATAAAAAGAAAAACCATAATTAAGGTACAAATAGTTCTTCTTGTTTAGGTCGGGATACATATCAATTTCGGGTTGAAATCCATTTGATTGATAGCGCTGATTAAAGTTAACCCTAAAAAACACCGAGTTTTTGGGCGACCTATTACCTAGCTGAATGTACTGGTATAAAAACAATCTATTTAATCCTTGAAAATAATCGGCAGAGTAGCCAAAAGCAATACTCATGTGTGCGCGTTTTTCGGCAAGTTTCTCTTCTAAAGGTTTACATTCGGTACAAACAGTATCAATCTTTCTAATCTCTTTTAGCACTTGCTCAGCCTCATCATACCTGGCTAAATCAATTAAATACGTAGTTTGTTTTAACATTAATGGTTTGGTTTTAGGCACCAAACGTAATCCAATATTTACGGCATCTAATGCTGCTTGTGTTTTGTCATCCCAAAACTCCACATCAGCTAATGCACCCCATGCTTCTGTGTTGTTGCTATCATTTGCTAATACTTTAGCAAACTGCAAACGCGCAGAATCCCTTAATCCATCCCAGCTGTAAGTGCGTCCTTTAAGTAAAATAACATCTGCATAATTGGGCGATAGTTTCAATATATCATCGCATAGTTTACGTGCTTCTACACGCTTACCATTAAAGGCATACTCGCGGGCCACACCAAAAAGAGAATCAACCTGAGCAAAGGCCGATTGGGTAATGATACCACATAAAAATACAAATAAGTATAGGCTTCTCATTACTTGTTATTTTGATTTAATTAATTGCAATTGGTCTTCAAACTCTTCTTTGCTGTAAACACCAATAGCTTTGTAATAATATGCGCGTGCAGCTTCCTTGTTGTTTCTTGCCAACGAAAGTTCTATTAAAGCAATGTAGGCATCTTTTAGTTTGTAGTTAAGTGCCAATGCTTTTTCAAAATTTGCTTTTGCCCAACCTAAGTTACCCAATTTTACATGTTGTACACCTAGTTCGTAATATCCTTGTGCATTGCTTGGATTAAGCAACACAAAATCTTGCGCAGCACGTAACTCGTTGTTTACAGCTATATTAGCTACTGGCTTTTCGGGTTTAGTTACTACCGTATTTTCTGGCTTTGATACAGGCATTGTTTTAGTTGATGTACGATTATTTTCAACTATTGGTTTTTGCACTGTATTAGGTTGTGTTGGAGTTTCGACCACAGGTATTGTAGTATCTAAATCCTCATCAACCACCGTATTTTGTGCGTAGTTTGGTGCAGTAGTTTTAAACGTTAAACTATATAGTTTATCGTTTTTACATACATAGCTATTAAGCTGTTTAAACTGCTCGAGGTAGCCTAGTACTTTTTTAGTAAGCTCTTCATCGCGATTTTGGGTCTGCTCCATATTATCACTTAAGGTTTGCAAGGCACCATCAGTAATAAAATATTTACCAAAAACATAATCGGCAATTTGACCTTTATTACGCATAATAGGCAAATGTTTATCGCTGCTAAATGTAGTTCCAAAGGTTAAACCACTGCCAAGCCAATGTACCTTTTCGGGCATATTTAGTTTGTATTGCTTTTTTAAAAATGCAGTAAAGGTTGAAGGCAAATCGGTGTGCGAACAAACAGATTTAAACACTCTATTTGTTTTTAGTAATGGCGAATAAATGATTAATGGAACATGGTAACGATCTATTTCATTTTTATGATTAACCGGTATCATCCTATGATCGCCTGTAATTACAAAAATAGTGTTAGCGTATTCTGGCCTATTTTTATAGGTTTCTATCAAATAACGCAAAGCATCATCTGCGTTCATTAAAGTTCTAAATGCTTCTTTATTCTCTATTACTTGCTGGTTATTATTTGTTAGCTGTATAAACTTTTTCAATCGTGCATCGTAGCGCTGCGGATTGCTAATTACAAAAGGCTCGTGTGTAGTAACCGTAAGGTAAGTACTAAAGTAAGGTTTATTGATTGGTAATGCACTAAAACTTCTACGATACAATTCCTCATCAGGATAACCCCAGCTAAATCCTTCGTTGTTTTCTGGTATTTTCTGATAGCGGCTATCAAACTTTGCCATGTCAATTATTGAATCAATATTTTGACGATTAAGGAAATTTCGTTGTCCATCAAAATTAGCATCACCACCATAGTAAAAGCCAGTATGATATCCATTTTGCTTAAGCAATTGCACTAACGAGGTATGATTAGGCATGTTGGTTTCTTCCATAAATCCGCCTTTGCCGTATGGCAATGAGCCTAACACAGATGGTAAAACACCGAATGTACGCCCTGCTGTACTTAAAAAGTTAGTCCAAAATAAGCTTTGGGTACTAAGCGAATCTAAAAAAGGCATGCAACCTTGGTATTCGGCATTTTGGCCAACAAATGTTTTGCCTAAACCCTCAACCAATACAAAAACAACATTAGGTGGAGTTGATGATACTTTTTTGAAATACGGACCTAGCTCGTCAAGTTCGGGTTGTTTGTGCTCAAACGGATAAGCACCTGCGCTAGCCAACAACTCCAGTTGCATGTATGGCGAATTTACCTGATTGCCTTGCATAAACTCGGCTGTTTTAGTAATAAAATATTGGCTTTTGTTGATGGCCAAATTTTTATCGTTTACATCGGTAACATTTACAATACCGTGTTTACCATTGGCAAACCAAAGTACTACATAAACCAACAAAACAGCTGCTGCAATTGGTAACGAAAATGTATTTTGCTGAAAGGAATAATGAAGTCGCATGGCCCCACCAACCACCATGGGAAATAAAATAAGCTGCCACCAACTAATACTGGTTGATGCCGATACGGTCATTTTAATATCGTGCAAAGAGTAGTTCCATAAATCAGCGCCTAAAAGCATGTTTGAAATAAGGAAATACTGCATGAGCCCAATTTGAATAGAAATGGTAATAACGAGCAAAACTGCCAACAACATACGGGCTGTAAAATCGCTGAGGTAATAAATTAAAAAGTAAAACACCAGCACATAAGTACTGTAGGTAACTATAAAACTACTATCGTTAAAAAAAAGTTGTAGTAATACCTTTACATTAAATGTGTTTTTACCATGCGAAATATTAACAAACAACTCGGCTAAGTGCAATGCAAATGTTATCAAATGCAAAAAGAGCATACTGGCAATATATCTTCTAAAAGCAAATGCCGATTTTTCCTTTATGGTTTGTAACATGTTAAATCTTAGTCTTCTGTTTTTTATTATTTACCTGCATTGCTACCGGCTATAAAACCAGTTGTCCATGCAGCCTGAAAATTAAATCCGCCTGTAATGCCATCAATATCCAATACTTCACCAGCAAAGTATAAGCCTTTTACGCGCTTACTTTCCATGTTTTTTAAAAGCACATCATCTAACGAAACACCTCCACAAGTAACAAACTCATCTTTAAAAGTAGTTTTGCCTTTTACAGTGTATTTATCATACAAAAGCACATCTACCAAGGCATTCACATCTGCTTTTGATATATCTGCCCAATTTTTATCAGCATCTACATTTGCTTTAGTAAATAAATAATCTTGCAAACGCTTACTTAGTTGGGTATACGGAAATAAATTACGCAAATGCTTAACAGGATTTGCTGCTTTTAAATTCATTAATTCATTGCGTACAGCATCTTCTTTTTTATCATGTAACCAGCTTATTTGAGCCGTAAACTCATAGTTTAAATCGGCCAACTCGCGTGCAGCATACGATGATAATTTAAGTACTGCGGGGCCACTAAAACCCCAATGTGTAATTAACAACGGACCAGTAAACTCGTACTTAGTTTCTAATACTTTTACACGTGCTTGCTCCACACTTATGCCCATTAACTCGGTAATAGGATTGTTAGGCACATTAAAAGTAAACAATGAGGGTACGGGGGTTTCAATAACATGGCCTAAAGTGCGCAACCAATCAAAACCTTCGGCTTTGGGGCTACCACCAGTAGTTACAATTACTTTATTGGCACTTTCAATGGTATTATTGGTAGTTAGGTTAAACGACCCATTAACTAGGGTTTGAATTTGTTTGATTTCGGTATTAAGCTTAATGGTTATGTTTAACTTTTTAGCCTCGTTAAGCAAACAATTGGCAATGGTTTCGCTATTATCGGTTGTAGGAAACATGCGGCCATCGGCCTCGGTTTTTAACTTAACACCACGTTTTTCGAACCACGCAACGGTATCGGTTGTGGTAAATCTAGAAAAAGCACTTTTTAACTGACGCTCACCACGCGGGTAAAATCCCGTTAATCTGTTGTTTTCGAAACAGGCATGGGTAACATTACACCTGCCACCACCCGAAACAAGCACCTTGCTTAACAACTTGCTCGACTTTTCGTAGATAGTAACTTCGTTGCTATTATTAACTTGGGCTGCATGTATGGCTGCAAAAAAACCGGCTGCCCCTCCTCCTATTACTGCTATTTTCACGGGTGCGAAAATACGGCTTTATTTAAAACTTTAGTCGTTAAGGTTTTATATGGAGCAATTATTATGTTACAAGCCGCATAACACAAGGGAATTGCAGGAAGTAATTAACTACTTATTAATATAGTATAAAACAAAAAAGTCCAGACGTTTTAGTCTGGACTCTTGGTGATATGGAAACTTTACTACCAG
>CAZJHS010000064.1:0-16666 GCA_964545895.1 uncultured Chitinophaga sp.
TAGTTTAATGATACGCAATACTCTTCACACAAAAAAAGGCGTCCCGAAGTAGACTGCACCCAAAAGTTTAGACAAATTTAAAATTAGTTTTGATAATAATGAGCTCGATATTGTATCGGGCTCATTCCATTTAAATTCAGTTTGATTCTTTCTTTGTTATAATATTTGATGTAGTCTTCAATTTCTCTTTTTAGATGTTCAATACTGTTGAATTTATTAATGTAAAAAAGTTCTGATTTAATAATACCAAAGAAGTTTTCTATGATTGCATTATCAAGGCAGTTGCCCTTTCTTGACATACTTTGAGTAATTCCCTTTTTAGCCAAAACATGTTGGTATTGTTTCATTTGATATTGCCAACCTTGATCTGAGTGTAAAACCAACGGCTGTTTAATACAAACCTTTTTGAAGGCCCTTTCTAACATATTTAAAACGCTTTTAAAATTAGGGCTTTCTGATAACTCATAGCTTATAATCTCCTGGTTGTACAAGTCAATAACTGGTGATAGATATAATTTTTTCCCTGACACTTTAAACTCTGTTACATCCGTTGCCCATTTCTCATTTGGTCGTTCAGCTTTAAAGTTTCTATTCAAAATGTTAGGAGCTATCCTTCCTTGTTCACCTTTATAGGAGTTATACTTTTTAACTCTAATAACACTTCTTATTTTTAAAATCCCCATCAAACGGAATACTGTTTTGTGATTAATTATGTGTCCATTATTAAGTAGCAAAAGCGTCATTCGTCTGTATCCAACTCTTCCTTTGTGGCTATGATATAGGTCTTTTATCATCTTTTTTATCTCTTGATATTTATCAACACGACCAATTTGCTTAACATAGTAGTAGAAATTACTTCTTGGCATTTTTAAACATTTAAGTAGTATTGATAAATCGTACTTATGCCTTAGTTCAATTATGGCTTTGGTTTTTTGTTGGTTTGAACTAAGGCTTGTAACTTTTTTAGCAGCTCATTTTCTGCCTTTAAGTACTCATTTTCTAAAAGTAACTCTTCTTCTCTTGTTAAGGGTTTTGCTGATTTTTTCGGTTTTCTTTTGATTGGCTTTTTCATCTTTTGGATACACCCTTTTTTGGATAGAATTAAACCCAAGGAACCCTTTGATCTGTATTTCTTTTGCCAATTTATTATTATGGATTCACTTGGTATGTTAAATCTAACGCAGGCTGAGCGTAAAGATAAACATTCTCTTTCTATCGTTGATATAACGTCCAGTTTAAATGATGGTTCATAACTTTGATGAACACGTTCTCGTAGTCCTGACGCACCATAAGCTTCATAAAAACTTAGCCATAAACGCAAGTTAGAGCTTTGTATACCTTCTTTCTTGCTAATTGAGCGTATGGATTCCTTCCCGATTATGACTGACTCTACACAACGCAGCCTAAACGAATAATTGTACTTGGTTCTTTTAAACATAAAAATGCCCCCATTAAGTGTCTAACTTTTTGGGGGCATTTCATTAATTGGGCGCTTTTTTTATGCCCTGCAGACGCTAAGGTCTGCACCTGCGGTCAACTAATTATCTATTTACCTAATCACCTAATCAACCAATCAACCAATCAATTAATCAATCAATTAATAACCAGTCAACCAATAACAATTTTCCTTAAAGTGCTTAACATTAAGTTAACTTTTACGTAATATTGAACTTAAAGCACAAGCCGAATCTTACCAAAAAATTAAGACATGGAAAATTCATTCAAAATATTGGTTGTAGATGACGAAAACGACATCTTAGAGTTCATACAATACAACCTAAAGAAGGAAGGTTACGAAGTGCATTTGGCTCATAACGGACAAGAAGCCATAACAATTGGAAAAAAAATAAAGCCCGATTTAATTTTGCTTGATGTAATGATGCCTGTAATGGATGGTATTGAAGCTTGCAAACAAATTAAAGCCGATAATGATTTTAACGAAACCTTTGTAGTGTTTTTAACAGCCCGTGCCGAAGAGTATAGCGAGATTGCAGGATTTAATGCTGGTGCTGATGATTACATATCAAAACCAATTAAACCACGTGTTTTGTTAAGCCGATTAAGTGCAATTTTAAGGCGCAAAAGCAAAGAAGTAGTGGATGCTAAAATTGTAGTGGGTGATATTATTATTGATCGCGAAACTTTTTTAGTGTATCGTGGCGAAGAAAAAATACAACTTGCACGCAAAGAGTTTGAACTATTGTTTTTGTTAGCAAGCAAGCCAGGTAAAGTTTTTACCCGCGAGTTTATTTTAGAAAAAGTTTGGGGTGATGAAGTGCTTGTGGTTGATAGAACCATTGATGTGCACATTCGTAAATTGCGCGAAAAAATTGGTGATGATTATATTGGAACCGTTAAAGGTGTAGGATATAAATTTGAAATATGATTCGTAACCCGAAACCATTTTCTATAACATTATTTGTGTCGTTAGTGCTAGCCAATGTGCTAGCATTAACTACATATGCCGTTGTCGACCAAAGTTTTTTTACCGTATTACTGGCTTTTGTAGTAACGTTTGTATTCAGTTTTGTGCTGTTTTTTTACAGCTTAGAGTTTTTTATCTATCGTAAAATAAAACTCATTTACAAAACCATTCACAGCCTTAAAACTCAAAAGTACGATGCCAAGTTAAGCAACTACAGTTTACTTAACGATCCTATTTCAAACATGAATAAGGAGGTAATTAATTGGGCTCGCGACCAACGAGAACAGTTAGACGAATTAAAGCGTTTGGCCGATTTTAGAAAAGAGTTTTTGGGCAATGTGAGTCATGAGTTAAAAACCCCAATCTTTAATATTCAAGGGTATATTCATACCTTAATTGATGGGGCCATTGACGACCCTGAAGTTAACATTTTGTTTTTGCAAAAGGCCGCAAAAAGTGCCGATAGGTTAAGTGATTTGGTGGCCGACTTATTAGCTATTTCGCAACTAGAAAGTGGCGAATTAGTAATGGAGTATGAGCGTTTTGATATTAACTTATTGGTTAAAGATGTTTATGAGCAGTTGGAACAAAAAGCCAACCAACGCAACATTAGTTTATTAATTAAAGAAGGCTGCAATAAGCCCTTTATTGTATATGCCGATAGATACCGTATTCGTCAGGTAATAGTAAATCTAGTAACCAATTCCATTAAGTATGGCAAAGAAGGAGGTAAAACCACGGCAGCCTATTACGACATGGACGAAAACGTATTGATTGAAATTGCCGATAGTGGGGAAGGAATTGCACAAGAGCATTTGCCACGTATTTTCGAACGATTTTATCGAGTAGACAAAAGCCGCACGCGCGAGAGTGGTGCCGGAGGAACAGGCTTAGGATTAGCCATTGTTAAACATATCATAGAAGCACATAGCCAATCGGTTAATGTGCGCAGTACCGTTGGTGTAGGAACCACCTTTGGTTTTACCCTTAAAAAAGGAAGCGGAAATTAACGCCATAAATTGTAGTTAACTTGTTGGTTAATTAATGTTTAGTTAATTTGTTGCTTTAACTTAGTATCTCTACTTTTGCAACCATTAAACGTAACGTATGAAAAAACTATTACTAATTATTTTAGCCTTAGTATTTGTAGTGGGCTTAAATGCTCAAAATGCTTATCGAACGCTTGCTTCAGGCAACTGGAATGCTCCAACAACTTGGGAGCGTTACAACGCAGCAACCTCATCTTGGAGTGGAGCAACCGTTGGACAAACACCAACAAGTATTGATTCTGTTTTTATTCAAGCTGGTCATACAGTAACTCTTACCCAAAACGAGAGTTGTTTAAATTTAGCCATGAGCAATGCCACAGGTGTTAAATTAGCTTTAAACGATTTTGCTTTAAACGTAAATGGTACTATTGGCGCATTTACCAACACTGTTGCTACATTTGCTTTCCCTTTAACTTATACTGCAACCTTAAACCAAACTATGACTAATGGTACAAATGGCCAAGGTGTAATTAGATTCGTAGGAGGTACCAGAAATATTTATAATTCAGGTCAGTGGGGAGCAAACCCTGCTATTTGGAATTGCGAATTTGCTTTAAACGCAGGTGCAATTGGTACAATTCCTGGTAGTTTTAAGGCTGGTGAGATCACTGTTGCTTCAGGTACTATTGTAGTTAATACCGATTTGAGACCAGATAGTGGAGCTGCAAACACAGGTGATCTGATTATTAAAGCAGGAGCTACCTTAAGAGTTAATGGAAGTATATCAAGAACAGGTACATTAACTAATACAATAGATTCGGTTGACGTTTTGGGAGCATTAGAATTAGCAGGAACATCAGCAACTCAAAATTTAAGTACAGTTAATTTTAGAGTAAATAACGGTGGTCGTGTTGTAAAAATTAACAATAATGCGCTTGTTGCAACCATTACCAATCGTACATGGGCAACGGGCTCTACTTTAGAGTATGCAGGAACTGCGAATCAAACTATTGGTGGCGAGTTTCCTGGTACCTTACCCAAGGTTGTAATTAATAATACAGGCGCAGGGGCTGCGGTAACTTTTTCTGGTAGCCGTTACTTAACCGATACTTTGGTAATGACTGCAGGTAACATTTCACTAAGTGCAACTGATAGTTTGACATTAGGTGTTTCAAACACCGGTGTGCTAGTTTATAATGCAGGTACCATTATTGGTAAGTTCAACCGATTCATATCTGCAACAACAACAGGAAATATTTTATATCCAGTTGGAACAGCAACTGCATACAGACCCGTTAACGCAAACTTTGTTTCTGCACCGCTATCAAGTGGTAATGTATCAATTGTTCATTCAGATAATGGTGTGGGTAATCAAACAATTACCTCGTTTATAGATGGATCTTACACTGTAGATAGAATATCTCAATCATATTGGGCTGGTTCTGTAAATAATGGTTTATTAGCTACTAATATTACTTTATCGTGTACGTTAACTGGCCAAAGTGGTATAATAAATTCATCAGTAAATCGTATTGTTGGTTCAATGGATAACGGTGCTACGTTCGGTACTCCAGGAGGAACTCATTCAGCAGGATCGGGAACCACAGCATACAGAACAGGTTTTCAAGTAATGTCACCCATAAATTTTAGAGTGTATTTGGGTGGTAACTCAGTTACAAATCCTCTTCCAATCCAATACAAATCTATCACAGCTACTCGTAATGCAGGTAATACTGTAATTAAATGGGCTACTGCTAGCGAAAGCAACAACAAAGGTTTTGAAGTACAACGCAGTGTAAATGGTGGCAAATACTTACCTATTGCTTTTGTAATGGGTGCTGGTAATAGCAGTGTGGCTAAAAACTATACCTACACAGATTTTGATAATAACACAGGTAGTGTTTGCTATCGCTTAAAGCAAATTGATATGAATGGTGTTAGCGAATTATCAAAGGTTGTTTGCGTAACCATTGAGGCTGCTAAAACCAATAACGAATTAGTTACTTCACCAAATCCGTTTAATGGTAGCTTGCACATTAAGTACAGCAGCATAAACGAAGGTATTGTTACTATTCAGGTAATTGATATGTTGGGCAAAACGCATCAACAAGTTACAGAAACTGTAGTAAAAGGAGATAACCAAGTTACCTTAAATACTGATGCTTTACCTTTAGGTATTTATTTTGTACGTATTGTTAATGGCAATGATGTTATCACACATCGTGCGGTAAAAAGATAATAGCAAATAGTTTATTAAAAAGAAGGCCCGTTTCGCGTAGCGAAACGGGCCTTCTTTTTAATCTATGACAAGGTTTCTTTATCATGTGCCTTAGATACAATGTTTTTAATAATTACATCAAGCTTAAAGGCCTCATTGTTTAAATACTTAATCATTTGTTCTAAATCGGTTGGGCCAAAATCTTCTTCGGCAATAATTTTAGCAATACCAATAATATTGGAAACCGGATGACGCATAACATGCGATTGCATTAATGCAATTTCTTTTAAAGCTTTGTTTTGATCCAGAATTTTAAGTTGCGCCACTTCTTGCTCGGTAATGTCTTGTATAATACCTCCAATACCAATAAGCTTTTGTGCATCATCATACAACGGATTGCCAATAGCCTTAATCCAAATTACGTTACCTTTTTGTGTGGTAATTTGGGCGGTAATATTAAATGGTATTTCCTGCTCTAAGCATAAGTTTACTAATCGTATTATTTCGTCTTTGTATGCAGGCGTGTAAAAGTTAATGGCCTTATCTATTGTTGGCACATAAGTGTCAACATCTACCTCATGTATTTTGTATGTGTGTTCTGTCCACGCTAGTAAATTGGTAGCAATATCTAATTGCCAACCACCTATTTTAGCAACTTCTCCAGTTTTGTTTAGTAACTCTACTTGGCCTTCCAACGCACGTTTTAACAATACTCTTTCGGTAACATTTTGTATAATGTGCCAGCTTTTTTGTGCACCACTTTTATCGGTAAACTGACTCCCATATGCATTAAGATATACTCTACTTCCATCAGGTTTAAAAATATCAAGTTGCAATGGTCCAAAACGCTCTTGAGTAAGTTGTGTTTTTAGTACTTTATTATCGGGGCTAATACTTAATACATCATAAAAGCTGTGTCTATACAAATCCACTTCTTCAAAGCCCGTAATTTCAACAAACGATGGATTGACATCTAAAAAATATCCATCTTCGTTAACCAGGGCTACGCCTAAAGGCATGTTATCAAAAATATCTTCTAAGTTTTTTACGGTATCAAGTAGCTCAGCACGGTGAAGTTGTTCTAGTTGTATGGTTTCTTCACTGAGGGTTATATCGTAACCTATACAAGACATTTTTACGGGGTCTCCAGCCTCATTATTTACTAAGGTAAATTCCCAGTGGCCTGTATAATAGCCTCCATTTTCTTTGGGCTTGCGCAACGTAACCTCAATAGGTTTTTCGGGGTTTGCAAAACAGTTCATTACCGTTTCGAAACATTTACTGCGGTCTTCTAAAAGTACTGTATCTATAATTGGAGAGCCAATAAGTTCAGGTACTAAAAAACTAAATTTAGTTAAAAAGCGACTATTAGCGTGAGTAATAATGCCCTTAAGGTCTGTTTCTACCCAATAAATTAATGATGATAACAGAAGTGGATTGGAACATGGCATACTAAATATGATGGTTACTTTACGAAGCTACTAAATAAATCAACAATTGAGTGCCTTGTAAGTGAAAAGATGACACATTTAAGCAGTTTTAAATAAAAAAAGCCACCCCTTAAGGGATGGCTTAATTGTTAGAATAATCCGTTTATTTCTGCATCTATTTTACTGATAATTGCACCTAAGTCTTCAGGTTTATCAGCAAAGTTTAAATTGTCTACATCAATAATCAATAGTTTGTGTTTGTAGTTGCTAATCCAAGCTTCGTAACGCTCGTTTAAGCGTCTCAAGTAATCAAGCCTAATGCTATCCTCGTAATCGCGTCCACGCTTTTGTATATTGTTTACCAAACTAGGAATCGATGCTCTTAAGTAAACCAACAAATCAGGTGCTTTTATGGTATGATTCAGTGAGTCGAACATTTTTTGATAGGTTTCAAAATCGCGTGTACTCATCAATCCCATGCTATGTAAGTTGGGTGCGAAAATCGAAGCATCTTCGTAAATGGTTCTATCTTGAATAATTTTCTTTTTGCCTTTTTGCAATTGCAATAAGGTATTGTAGCGGCTATTTAAGAAATAAATTTGCAGGTTAAACGACCAACGTTGCATGTCTTCATAAAAATCGCTGATGTACGGGTTGTCCTCTACATCTTCATAATGCGGTTCAAATTTATAATGACGTGCTAGTAGGGTGGTTAATGTGGTTTTTCCTGAGCCTATATTACCGGCAATTGCTAAATGCATAGTTTGGTTGAATTCTTACTTAATGCACAAGTTTATCATTTTAAAGTTAAATAGTGAAGCATGTGGATATTTTTGCTTTAAATACTTGTATGCATTAAACAGCAAAGCCAACTAAATACAATCTTTAGTTGGCTTTGCTAGGGTGTAAATAAACTTACTGCTTAGTGCTTTGCATCTTTTTTGCAGCATGCATTTAAGTTGTCGTAAGCTTTTTTATCAGCCATCAACGTATCTGCATCGTAACCTGTAAGAGTTAATGCAATACGTATTTTTTCTACTGTTGTTTTCTTTGGGTCAAACGTTACAGTAACTATTTTGCTATCTACATCCAAATTACTTTCTTTTACGCCCTTTTCGTAAGCCAATGCTTTTTCAATGGTTTCTTTGCACATATCGCACACGGCACTGGTTTTAATTTTTACAATGGCCATACCTGTTTTGGTATAAGTTACACTGTCTGTTGGTTGTTGTGCCATAGCTCCCAGAGCCATAAACACGGTTGCCATTAAGGCAAATACTAGTTTTTTCATGTTGTTATGTTTGTTGTTTTTATTTTATGCTAATTCTTATTCCTGTATAAATTACTCGGCCCATATTTGGTCCCCAAATTACACTTGCATCAAAGTTGTTACCAAACGGATTTTGTGCATCAATAATTTGATGATGTTGCATGTAATTAAACAGGTTTTCAACCCCAATATAAGCCTCCCACTTTTTAAAACCACGCGTTACTTGTGCGTTTACCGTGTAATAAGTAGGAGAGGCGCTGCTGTTGTGCAAAGCATGAGGTTGCTCGGCAGTTGAAGGCAATTGCTGTGTACCAAACCATTTATAGGTTGCATCAAATTTCCATTTATCAAATTTGGTAGCATAGCCAACGTTTACCAATACTCGGTTTTTAGCCACCAAAGGTTTGGTTAAAAGTTTATCGCTGTATGTGGCTTTCACATCTTGATATTTATAAGCTAATCGTACCTCTAGTTTTTTTATAGGTTCGTAAATAAGCTCGGTTTGAAAACTGTTGCTGTACGATTTTCCATTAAGATTATAAAACCTTACTTGATTAGCATGAGTATACAAATCAGCAATTACTTGGTTCTCAAAATCGGTTCTGTAAAAATCAACCAACACGGTGGTATTACCTTTGCCTAATTTAAAACTATGTGTAATTGATGAGCCATAATTCCAAGCCAATTCAGGCTTTAAGTTTTCGGTAATAATTACCTGCCTGTTGCTGGCCATAACGGCTGCATTTTCAATAAAAATATTTGCCACATGCATCCCACGTCCACCGCTTAACCTTAGTGTGGTGTACTTTAATACTTGATATTTAAAATGCACACGAGGCGTAGTAATTAAGCCATATAAATTGTGGTAATCGCCACGTAAACCCACCAATACAGAAACCTTACCCGGTATATCGTAATTTAATTCGCCAAATATACCAGGTATAATTTCGGTGCGGTTATAAGCAGTATCGTTATAGGTTTGATTGTATTGATCGTACATAAAACTTGCACCTGCTTTAAACTTATAATCGGTGCTGCCTAGTATGCTTTGGTAAATCCAGTTGTTGTTAAAACTGTATTCGGTGCCTTGGTATTTTTTTACACCAAAGTACGAGTTGTGTTGATAGGCTCTGGCATGCGTGTATATACCCAAACTTTTGTAGGGTTGATTGTGAAAGCCAATAGCCAGTTTCCCAAAACCTTCTACGTGTTTGGTTTCAATATTTACACCATATTGTTTGCGTGTATCGTTATCGGCTTTTGTACTAAATTGGGTTGAACCACCAGTGCGGCTATCCATCAATGCTTGTACCCCAAACGATGCAACCAACTTGCCAGTGTTTTCGTATTTCCAACGGTTAAGTGCATTAAACTGGTAGCCAAGTGGCACATCTAAATAGCCATCTTTATTGTAATCGTTTTTAACCACGGTGCCATTAACATGCGTTAGCAATAACGTACTCCATTTAGGGGTTAATTTTTTAGCCGCTTGCACATTAGCTTCTATGCGTCCTGCATCACCAGCATATACGTTTACGAATAAACGCTCTGCTTTTTCCGGTTTATCAAGTTCAATATTTACATGGCCGCTTATACCTTCATAGCCATTTACTACGCTGCCAATTCCTTTGGTAATATCAATGCCATCAACCCACGTACCGGGTATATGTGCTAAACCAAAATTGGTGCTTAATCCGCGTATGCTGGGTAATTGCTCAAATGTAAATAATGAGTAAGCGCCATCAAGCCCAAGCATTTTTATTTGTTTGCTTCCGCTCACAGCATCGCTAAAGCTAACATCAACTGTGGCGTTGGTTTCAAAACTCTCGCTAAGGTTACAGCAAGCTGCTTTTTTTAACTCTACCTTACTTAACGATTGCTTGTTAAATGGATCGATGGTATTAAAACTAAGTGCGGCTTTTTTTTCTTTAATTTCAACTGCATTTAATCCTGCCATTGGCTCAAGCCTAATTACAAGTTCTTTGGGTTGATTAATATTAAAAAACGTATCGGTACGATAGCCGATAAAAGATACAATTAACGTATCGGGTAGCCTTGCGGGTAAGGCTAATTCAAAAATCCCATCAGTGTTGGTGGCGGTTCCTTTTTTTGCATGAAGCCAATATACATTTGCTCCAATTACGGCTTTGCCATCGGCTTTATCGCTCACTACACCTTTTATTTGTGCTTGAGTACCTAAGTAGGTGCAAGCAAAAAATAGTGCTATTAAATATTTCATGAATTAAGATTTTGGTGAATAAAACATACTTAAATACACTAGCACTGCATGATATGCAGTAAGTGTTTATGTTTACCAAATCCTAAATGGTGTATACCTGAAGATAACTTTGTATGGGTTGTTTTCGGAGTGCAAAACTTTGCCTCCAACCTTCAAAAGCTGATTGGTTAAAATAAGGTTGATGATGTAATTGGTTTACTT
This sequence comes from uncultured Chitinophaga sp., assembly GCA_964545895.1. Lineage (GTDB taxonomy): Bacteria > Bacteroidota > Bacteroidia > UKL13-3 > UKL13-3 > UBA6183. The sequence continues at coordinate 10,773 of CAZJHS010000064.1, forward strand.
GAAACCAACAAATAACGGTAGTAATAAAAAAGTGATTAACGCTGCTTTGTATTTGATTTACCAGTGTTTGATCTTCCATTTTTTGAAGTTCAACACTATAGTCGCAGCAGCTTTTTTCTACCTGATTGTTTTCAGTTGATTCAGCTTTATTTGGTTTGCAGCAATCGTCTTCTACTTTTTGTTGATGGTTACAATTGTCTTTTACATCAACCACCGATACTGTTGTTTTGCCTTGCTCGGCAGCACAAACCATTTTAAACACAGTTACACCTGCATAGCCAAGCACAATGCTAAATGCTAAAACAATGGATAGTGTAATGTGTATTATTTTTTTCACGGTTATGTGTTAACTAACAGCAGCAAATATCTAAAAAAAGTAGGACTATGCTTTACATCATCCTACTTAAGGTTTACATAATTTTAATAAAAACGTTTAAAACCAATAGCTGTACGTGCCTCATTTAATGTTTTTGAAGCGCTTTCGCGTGCTTTTTCGGCACCAAGCTTGGCCACTTTAGCCAAATAAGCTTCATCAGCTTTAATGGCATCTATTTTTTCGCGTATTGGTGTTAAAAACGTAATCATATCTTCGGCCAACTGCTTCTTTAAATCTCCATAACGAATGTTGCAATTGGCATAAGCACCGGTAAAGTGTTTTAAGGTATCCTCAGTTGATACCACTTTCATCAAATCAAACAAGTTTTGTACTGCTTGGGTAGGAGGTGTGTTTGGTTCTGTTGGCCCGGTATCGGTTACGGCCTTACTCATTTTTTTACGAATGGCTTCGGGCGAATCAACCAAATTAATTACGTTGTTATCTCCATCACTTTTACTCATTTTACCGCCACCTTGTAAGCCAGGGATTTTAACCAACTCACTGCCGTAGTTAAATGCTTGTGGTTCGGGGAAAAGTTCCATGTTGTACATGCGGTTAAAACGATTACCAAAAGTACGAGCCATTTCAAGGTGCTGCTCTTGGTCTTTACCTACTGGCACTTTTACGGCTTTATGTATAATAATATCAGCAGCCATTAATACGGGGTAGGTTAATAAACCTGCGTTAATATTATTGGGTTGTGTACGTGCTTTTTCTTTAAATGAACTTACACGTTCCAATTCGCCCAAATATGCATGCATGTTCAGCATCATGTATAATTCGGGTATTTCAGGTAAATCGCTTTGTATGTACAAAGCGCAAGCCTCGGGGTCCATGCCGCATGCTAAATACTCGGCCAATACTTGCCTTACGTTATTGTGTAAATCAGCAGGGTTGGGGTGCGTGGTTAACGAGTGGTAATCGGCAATAAAAAAGTAACAGTTATACTCGTGCTGCATTTTTAAAAAGTTGCGCACGGCTCCAAAATAATTTCCTAAATGTAAAGTTCCGGTGGGGCGAATGCCGCTCACTACAATTTCTTTATTCATCACTTTTTGTTTAACCTTTTTGTCCCGCTAATAAATACATAACAGCCATGCGGGTGGCTACACCGTTTTCTACTTGGTCTAAAATAATACTGTGTTTGCTATCAGCTACATCGCTGGTAATTTCTACACCACGGTTAATCGGGCCTGGATGCATGATTACAATCTCTTTATTTAGTTTATCTAAACGTTCCTTATCTAAGCCATACAACATGCTGTATTCGCGCAAGCTCGGGAAATATTTAATATCCTGACGCTCTAATTGTATGCGCAACATGTTGGCCACATCACACCAATTTAATGCTTTCATTAAATCGTGTTCAACTTTTACGCCAAGGCTTTCAATATGCTTAGGAATAAGCGTGGTTGGTCCGCAAACCATAACCTCGGCTCCTAATTTTTTAAGGCAATATATGTTCGATAATGCAACACGCGAGTGGGTAATATCACCTACAATTACTACTTTTTTACCTTTTACATCACCTAGTTTTTCTCTTATTGAGTAAGCATCTAATAACGCTTGTGTAGGATGCTCGTGTGTGCCATCGCCTGCATTAATAATTTGTGCGTTTACGTGCTTTGCTAAAAACTGGCAAGCTCCAGGAGCAGGGTGGCGCATTACCACCATATCTACTTTCATGGCCAAAATATTATTTACAGTATCAATTAGTGTTTCGCCTTTTGATACTGATGAAGATGATGCTGCAAAGTTAACGGTATCGGCACTTAAGCGTTTTTGAGCTAACTCAAACGAAATGCGCGTGCGGGTAGAGTTTTCGAAAAATATATTAGCCACAGTTACATCACGCAACGAAGGAACTTTTTTAATGGGGCGGTTAATAATTGCTTTAAAATTATCGGCCGTTTCAAATACCAGTTCAATATCATCGCGGGTAATATCTTTAATACCCAAAAGGTGTGGTTGACTAAACTTTTTGCTCATTGCGTTACCTGTTGTAATTGTTCAGCCTAAGCTGATAAATAGAGTAGTATAGGTTTGTTTTTTTAGGCTTCGTTGGTAATAATGCGTACTAAATCTGCTTTGGCATTTTCTTTCCACTCTACTTTTACTTTATCGTTGGCACGAGTGTCAACAGCAATACCAGTGTAATCTGGTTGTATTGGTAGGTGCCGACTGTACCTTCTATCTACAAGTACAAGTAGCTCAACTTTATTTGGTCTTCCAAAATCAGTTAAGGCATCTAATGCGCTTCTAATGGTTCGGCCAGTGTATAGTACATCATCAACTATTACAATATTTTTATCTTGCACCGTAAACGAAATATTCATTTCGTTGGGTACAATTTGTTCATTTCCTCTTCTAAAATCATCGCGGTAAAAGGCAATATCTAGTTCACCGTATAAAATTTTCTTGGTGTTTAAAATTTCCGAAAGGCGCTTAACTATTCTTCTCGAGAAATAAATTCCACGTGGTTGTAAGCCTACAATAGCTGTGTTTGAAAAATCTCCATGTTTTTCAATTAACTCAAAACACAACCTATCAATGGTAATGTCGAATTGCTTTTTTTCTAAAATTACTTTGGCTTTCATGTTCTGTATCGTATCCATTTAGGCTTTTATTACGTTGCAGTATGGACAAGATTTTGTTCGTTCAAATATCGGAAACTTGGCTAAATAATTACTGCTAAATAATTATTTACTTGCCGATAGGTCTAAAATGGCATCAAACTCTTCGGCTAAAAGAGAACTTACGCTCAGGCGGCCTTGGCGTACCAAAGCAATGTTTTGTAAGCGGCTATCTTCTTTTATTTGCTCAAGTGTAACTGATTTTTTTAGCTTTTTAAATGGAGCTAAATCTACCACTACCCAATTTGGATCTTCGGTAGTAGGGTCTTGGTAAAACTCTTTAACTACCTTGGCAATGCCCACAACTTCTTTGCCTTCGTTGCTATGATACCATAGCACCAAGTCGCCTTTTTTCATGGCTTTTAAATTGTTGCGCGCTTGGTAGTTGCGTACACCATCCCAAAAGGTTTTTTTATCTTTTTCAAATTGTTCCCAACTGTATTTGAAGGGTTCTGATTTTACTAACCAATAGTTCATATTTCAAACATAATTAAATAGTACGAAACCTAAATAAAAGGGCAAAAAAAATCCCGACACATGGTCGGGATTTTAAAGTTATTCAGCTAATTAGTCTTTTTTCTCTAATTGAGCTTTTAAAGCTGCTAAACCTTCAACGTCAGCAAATGTTGATTTCTCGTTGCCATCGTTTATTTTCTTAGCTGCTTTAGCTGTTTTTTCTTTATCGTCAGTACGTTTTTTCTCTTCTACTTTTTTCTCTTCAATAGCATCAGCTTTCCAAAGAGCAGTATGAGAAACTACGATACGTTTGTTTTCTTTGTTAAACTCAGTAACTTTAAACATCACTACTTCGTCTTCTTTCGCTGTAGTTTTGTCTTCGCGTTGTAATTGTTTAATTGGAGCATAACCTTCTACACCGTATGGTAAAGCAATAGTTGCGCTTTTATCTTCAATTTTCAACACAGTACCTTCGTGCTCAGAACCTACTGTAAAGATAGTTTCAAATGTATCCCAAGGGTTCTCGTCAAGTTGTTTATGACCTAAGCTTAATCTGCGATTTTCTAAGTCAACTTCTAAAACCATAACGTCTAACTCTTGATCTTTCTTCACAAACTCAGCAGGATGTTTGATTTTCTTGGTCCAGCTTAAGTCACTTACGTGAACTAAACCATCAACACCTTCTTCAAGTTCAACGAATAAACCGTAGTTAGTCATGTTACGAACAACACCTTTGTGGCGTGAACCAACAGGATATTTCTCAGTAATATTAACCCAAGGATCAGCTTTTAATTGTTTGATACCAAGAGACATTTTACGTTCTTCTTTCTCAAGAGTTAAGATAACTGCTTCTACTTCGTCACCCAATTTCATGAAATCTTGAGGTGAGCGTAAGTGTTGGCTCCAGCTCATTTCACTTACGTGGATTAAGCCTTCAACACCTGGAGCAATTTCTAAGAATGCACCGTAATCAGCGATGTTAACGATTTTACCTTTAACAGTAGCACCAACTACAAGAGTTTCTGCTAAACTATCCCAAGGGTGAGAAGAAAGTTGTTTCAAGCCTAAGCTGATACGTTTTTTCTCATCATCAAAATCTAAAACTACGATATTGATTTTTTGATCCATTTTCAATACCTCTTCAGGGTGGTTGATACGACCCCATGAGATATCAGTAATGTGTAATAAACCATCAACACCACCTAAATCGATAAACACACCAAATGAAGTCATGTTTTTAACAGTACCTTCTAATACTTGGCCTTTTTCTAATTTAGATAAGATATCAGATTTTTGTTTTTCGATATCCTCTTCAATTAACACCTTGTGCGAGATAACTACATTTTTGAATTGGTGGTTAACTTTTACCACTTTAAATGGCATTGTTTGACCAACATAAATGTCGTAATCTTTAATTGGTTTAGTGTCAATTTGAGAGCCTGGTAAAAACGTGTCGATACCGAATAATTCTACAACTAAACCACCTTTTGTACGGGTTTTAACGTAGCCATTAACGATTTCATCGTTTTCAAAACATTTCATAATGTTGTCCCATGCGCGCTCGCTCATGGCTTTTTTGCGTGATAACACAAGTTGACCTAATGCGTCTTCTTTGTTTTCAAGCAAAACTTCTACTACATCGCCTACTTTTAACTCAGGCATGTCGCGGAATTCTGTTCTAGCAATCAAACCATCAGATTTGAAGCCAATGTTAAGTACCACTTCTTTTTCGGTAAAACCTACAACGGTACCTTTAACAATTTCTTTCTCAGCAATAGTGCTAAGTGTTTGTTCGTAAAGACTTTCAAGAGTTGTTCTCTCGTCTTTAGAATAGTTGCCGAAACCGGCTTTGTCCATGCTCCAGTCAAAATCTGCGCTTGGTGTTTCGAATTGAATGTTGTTGTTTTTTGTCAATTAATTAATTCTCCTTTCGCTTAAAAAAGCGGTCAAAGGTAATTAAAATCTGAGGATTACAAAAAGATTGTAAAAAATTAATTTTGAGTATTTTGTAGGGTATCAAATGGCATGTAACTAAACTTGCCTTTGCGCCATTTTACTACTCCTTCGGGTGTCCAGGGTAGGTTTTTTTGCTCGCTTAAATAGTCCTTTTTAAACGTAGTAGGAAAAGTATATACTCGTTTTAATATGGTAAAATCTATGCTATCTAACGATTGCTGATTTTTTTGAGCCCAAAAGGTAATTACTTGTTGTAATCCAATTGGATTAGGTATTGTGCCGCTGCAAACGGAGTTAAAACTATACTGGCTCCACATTTGATTCATGTTGTAGGCTTTGCAATAACCTTCGGGTGTAAAATGCGGCAGCCAATGCTGTTTGCCATCGGCCGTTTTATAGGTAATGGCAAAAACGGGTTTGTAGCCAATGCTGCTGTGGTCTAAAAATACACCGCGTGCATTTATGCCTAATAA
>CAZJHS010000065.1:0-16176 GCA_964545895.1 uncultured Chitinophaga sp.
ATTGAATAGTTTTACCATGAAAAGTGTGAATGAGTTTTTTCACACTCTGACGTTAGCAAAATTCCCATCACATTTAGTGGCCTACATCCCCTGCGGGATGTGAAGAATAGTTTTTATAGTTGCACTATTGCAAATTCAATTCTATTGCTTACCTTAAATACTTAATTTACACATCATGGCAAGAACAAATATTTATTTAAACTTTCAGGGTAATACCGAAGAGGCATTTAACTTGTACAAATCTGTTTTTAAAACAGAATGGGCGGCACCAATTATGCGCATGGGCGATATGCCTGCACAAGAAGGTATGCCACAATTAAGTGATGCCGAGAAAAAAATGGTAATGCATGTGGCACTACCCATTTTAGGCGATACCCAAATTATGGGAACAGATATGCTGGAAAGCATGGGACACAAACTTATTGTAGGTAATAACACCACCATTAGTTTAGAGTTGGATAGCAAAGAAGAAGCAGACCGCATATACAATGCACTTGCACAAGGCGGAACTGATTGTGTGGCTCCACACGATGAGTTTTGGGGTTACTGGGGCGTTTGCTTAGATAGATTTGGCATACGTTGGATGTTTAATGTAATGAATTCGAGAAACGCTTAAAAGCATCCTATTTTACTTGTTTTTAACTACGCTGTACCGAACAATAAACTTTTGTATCTTTGAATAAGATAAATGACAACGAAAGATCACATATTAAAAACGCTTCAATCCAATAAACCCCAACTATCAAAATTGGGAATAAGGAATATTGGGCTTTTTGGTTCATACATACGTAACGAACAATCGAGTAGTAGTGACATTGACTTATTGGTTGATTTTGATCCGGGAAAAGAGAACTTCGATAACTATATGGCTGCTTACGATTTTTTTGAAAAGCTTTTTAAAAACGAAAAAATTGAAGTGGTAACCAAAAACGGATTAAGTCCATACATTGGACCACAAATTTTAAATGAAGTACAATATGTCTAAAGATCCTAAAGAGTTTCTTAGGCATATTAAGGATGAGTGCTCTTATCTTATGTCAGTTAGTAATCATCTGGAGTATGATGATTTTTTAAGAGATGAAACATTAAAACGTGCCGTAGTTAGAAGTTTGGAGATAATTGGAGAGGCTACAAAAAAAATACCTGCAGATTACAAAGTAAAATGGAACATTATACAATGGAAAAATATGGCAGGTATGAGAGATCGCTTAATACATGATTATATAGGAGTAAATTACACCATTGTTTGGGACGTAATTAAAAATAAAATTCCAGATATTAACCATCAACTTGCTGAAATTCTTTCGGAATAATAGTAATAAAAAAGCCACTTACGTGGCCTTTTATGTTTTATACAAAGTTTGTTCTTTTAAAAATTTAACAACTCATCCAACTCGGTTTTAAAACGAGATTTAGGTAAAAAGTTTTGCTCTAAATCAACATTAAACGGAACGGCTGTATCTAAACTTCCGCTGCGTTTTACTGGTGCATCTAAATATTTAAAACAATGCTCGGCAATGTGGGCAGCTATTTCGGCACCAATACCACCTGTTAAAGTATCTTCATGTAAAATAAAGGCTTTACCTGTTTTGCGCACACTGGCTTCTACTGCTTCTTTATCCCACGGTAATAAAGTGCGTAAATCTATAATATCGGCATCAATACCTGCATCGGCACAATGCTTAGTAGCCCAATGCACACCTGCACCATAAGTAATTATACTTACTTCGTTTCCTTCTTTTACTAAACGTGCTTTGCCTATGGCTATTTCGTAATAATCATCAAACACTTCTTCTTCTAACTCCACCGAACGGTACAATGCTTTATGCTCAAAAAACATAATAGGATTTGGGTCGCTAATACTTGCAGCCAACAAACCTTTAGCATCGCTTGGTGTACTTGGATAAACTACTTTTAAGCCTGGTACTTTAAAAAACCAAGCTTCGTTGCTTTGCGAGTGAAATGGCCCAGCACCTACACCAGCGCCTGTTGGCATGCGCACCACAACATCCGCAGGTTGGCCCCAACGGTAGTAACTTTTGGCCAAATTATTTACAATTTGATTAAAACCTACACTCACAAAATCGCCAAATTGCATTTCCATCATGGCTTTCATGCCTTTAACCGAAAGTCCGTAAGCGGCACCTAAAATAGCACTTTCGCACAAAGGTGTATTGCGCACTCTGCCTTTGCCAAACTCTTCTACAAAACCTTGCGTAATTTTAAACACGCCTCCATACTCGGCAATATCTTGTCCCATTAACACCAAATTATCATGGCGTTGCATGCTTTGTTTTAATCCATCGCTTATGGCATCAACCAAACGTTTAGGTGTTTTTTTATCAGATGCAGGTTGTACCGTTACATGTTGCAAATGCGCGTAATCTGTGGCTACATGCTCTGGTGCAGGTGCATACACATCTGCCAATTCAGTTGCTGTATCGGGTGTAAGTTCTGGCTCGGCTTGAACTGTTTCAACACCTTCATCAATTATCTTTTTATTCTCGGCACGGAATTGAGCAATCATTTCATCGGTTAAAATACCCTCTGCTTTTAACCAATTTTCGAAGTTTAAAATAGGATCTTTTTTGCCCCATTCTTCAAACAATTCCTTAGGCACATATTTAGTACCCGAAGCTTCTTCGTGTCCGCGCATACGGAATGTCATACACTCCAATATAACTGGGCGCGGATTGGTGCGCATACTTGCTGCCAAGTTGCCTACCATTTCATAAACTTCTAAAATATTATTGCCATCAACCTTGTAACCTTGTATGCCATAACCTACTGCTTTATCAATAAAGTTTTTGCAACGGAATTGCTCGTTACTTGGGGTTGATAATCCATAGCCATTGTTTTCAACTAAGAAAATTACAGGTAAATCCCACACCGCAGCAGTGTTTATAGCTTCATGAAAATCGCCTTCGCTTGCGCCACCATCGCCACTAAACACCACGCTCACTTTTTCTTCGCCTTTTAATTTATGCGCTAAAGCAATACCATCGGCCACACCAAGCATAGCACCCAAATGCGAAATCATACCTACAATATGATGCTCGTTGGTGCCAAAGTGAAACGAACGCTCGCGACCTTTTGAGTAACCATTTAATTTACCTTGCCACTGCGAAAATAATTTAGCAAAAGGCATATCGCGGTTAATCCAAACACCTAAGTTACGGTGCAAAGGCAAAATATACTCATCAGGATGTAAGGCTTTAGTTACACCTACACTTATGGCCTCTTGACCCATGCCACTAAACCATTTACTTACTTGCCCCTGACGAAGTAAAATCAACATTTTATCTTCAATCATACGAGGCATAAGCATGCCTTTGTATAGGTTTATTAAGGTTTCGTTACTGTGGTGTTTTTTATTGAATTGCATACCCGTTATAATTCTGCTAAATGTGGGTGCAAATAAAGCAAATTGTTCGAGGTTTTCTTGTAGTTTTAACGCTAAAAACGAATTGAATTACTCAATTATTTTAAGTTGAAGGGCCAGTTTAATTAACTCGGCAATACTGTGTACCTCAAGCTTGCGCATAATGTTGGTTCTGTGGGTATCTACCGTTCGGGGGCTAATGCTAATTTTTTCGCCAATTTCGGTGTGCGATAAACCTTGGGCAACATAGTATACTATTTCGCGCTCGCGTGCCGAAAGCACATAACGTTTATCTATTAACTCGTTGGGCTGATTCATGGTAGCTTGCACCTGCTCGCTAAAAAACTTATTACCCGCAGCAATGGTTTTTAAAGCCTGCACCAACTCTTGCTTACCCGTATTTTTTAAAATATAACCGCTTACTCCGGCATCAGCCATATCGGTAATAATGGCTTTATCGCAAAACATGGTAAGGGCCAATACTTTTTGTTCGGGCTTAAATCGCCTCACAGATTGCACCAACTCTAGTCCACTTATTTCGGGCATACTAATATCAGTAATCAATACTTCTACTTCGTTTTTCTTTAAAAACTGTATAGCTTGTGTGCTACTTAAACTCTCGCCAACAATAGTAAAATCGGCATTATTAGCCAGCAAGGCCTTAATGCCATCAATAAGCATTTGGTGGTCGTCAACAATGTAAACGGATATGGGGGTATTCATTTTACAATTTGGTATGATTAGGAAACGCTAATAAACAAAAAAGGTCGGAATAAACTCCGACCTTTTTTACTTGATGTATGCTAACAATAATTAAGCGTTAGCTTTTCTGTGATCTTCTAAAAATTGTGCTAAACCTTTATCAGTTAATGGATGGTTTAACAACGCTAAAATTGCACTTAATGGGCTAGTAATAACATGTGCGCCAACTTGTGCAGATTTAATAATATGAATTGGGTTACGGATTGATGCTGCTAAAATTTGTGTTTGATAACCTTGCACTGCAAAAATTTGAGAAATTTCGGCAATTAACTGCATGCCATCAAAGCTAATATCATCTAAGCGGCCAACAAACGGAGAGATATAAGTAGCACCTGCTTTAGCTGCTAAAATAGCTTGTCCTGAACTAAAAATTAACGTGCAATTGGTACGAATACCTTTTGATGAAAAATACTTAATAGCTTTAATACCATCTTTAATCATAGGTATTTTAACTACAATATTTTCGTGCAATGCAGCAAGTTTCTCGCCTTCGGCAATCATACCTTCGTAATCGGTGCTAATCACTTCGGCACTTACATCACCATCTACAATGTTGCAAATATCAACGTAGTGTTTTAAAACTGCATCTTGGCCTTTAATACCTTCTTTAGCCATTAACGAAGGATTGGTAGTTACACCATCTAAAATACCGAGGTCGTTTGCCTCTTTAATTTGAGCCAAATTGGCTGTATCAATAAAAAATTTCATTACAGTTAAATTTGCTTGCAAGATTAACGCTTTTAACCCGATAAAAATAATTTGGTCAAACTGTTAACCTTTAACCTTTAACTGTTAAGGGTAAAAGGTTAATAGTTAATGATTAAATTCGTACCATGACAGATAAAGATTTTTGGGACAACCGCTGGCAACAAGGACAAACAGGGTGGGATTTAAACGGTATTGCACCTGCGTTTAAATTATATATTGATGGATTAACCAACAAAAACATACGCATACTAATACCTGGTTGTGGCAATGCCTACGAAGCCGAATATTTATTGCAACAGGGATTTAACCACGTGGCTGTTATTGATATTGCCCCTACCCTTACCCAACAGTTAAGCCAAAAGCTAAAACACTTTATTGATGCTGGCAAATTGCAGGTTTTTTGTGGTGATTTTTTTGAGCATACAGCATCATACGATTTGATATTGGAGCAAACTTTTTTTTGTGCCATTAACCCCAATTTGCGTGCAAAATATGCGGAGCACATGCACACTATTTTAACTCGGCAGGGTAAATTAGTAGGGCTTATGTTTAATACCCATTTTGATGGTGGGCCTCCATTTGGTGGAAACACCGAAGAATACATACCTTATTTTAAACCATACTTTAGCCATATAAGTATGGAGCCTTGCCAGCACTCTATCACTCCACGCGCGGGTAAAGAGGTTTGGATTGAATTAAGTAAATAAAAAAACCGCGCCAAAGGCAAAGCCTTTGGCGCGGTTATAACTACTCAACCAATCTAATTATATTTTTACGCCTACACCTACATACCACAAACGGCCTTCGGCTGGTAATAAACCCGGACCCGGATATCCTCCGCCTCTGCGGGTAAAGTAAATGCTGTTAAACACATTATTAACTCCGGCATTTACATTAAATTTCTTTTTAATGGTTACATTCATGCTCCAATCTGCTACTTGGTAAGCAGGTATTTTACCAATAGTTGCAAATACATTGGCTTTTTCTGTATTTAATGCATCGGCAAATGCGCTACCTACAGTGCTGTATTGCATGGTAGTAGCAAAAGCTTTGTAGCGATAAGTTAAACCAAAACGATGAATGTATTTTGGTGCATTTTCTACACGTTTATTTGTTTGATTTTTGGTAACATCTGGGTCGCTCCACGAAACATATTTTGCATCAATAAAACTCATGGTTGCAAATACATTTACTTGGCCACCTTTAAAGTTTTTTAACAAGGCTGTTGGTGTAAACTCCACATAACTTTCAATCCCTTTACTTTCTGATGCACCAATATTGGTTTTATAATTTTTGCCATTTACCGGGTAGTTACCTACACGATTGCCATAATACATGTAATAGGCACTTACATCAAAACTTACATATTTACCTAAAGTACCACGGTAACCTAAATCGGCATTATAACCACTGGCATCTTTTAAATTTGGGTTGATTGAATCTGTTGTTGCTACCGAAATATCACTAAACAATACTGGGCGATAACCTTGCGTAATGTTTGCATAAATATTGGTATTGCTGGTGGTTTTATACTGCGAACCAATACCTGCTAATACAAAAGTACGGTTGCTGCTTCTATCTACTGTTTTGCCATCTAAAATACCTTTAGCGGTATTATTTAAATGCTCTACACGCACACCCGGAGTAATGCTTAAACGCTTGTTGATGTTAAATAAATGCTCGGCAAAAGCAGCCGTGTTTAAGGTATTAAAACTTAAATCGCGTGATAAAGTTGCCGATTCAACAGCAGTACTATAATCGGTACCACGGTTACCATTTTTATTCTGAATGCGGCTAGTGTTGCCATGATAAGCACGCACACCAACTGCTAACGATTGTTTTTGTTTGCCTATGCTGTATGTAAATAAATGACGGGCTTCAACACCATAATTTTTGTACTCATCTTCATCTAAAACACGTAAGGCATATTGGCCATTTGTTAATGCATCTTTAGTTGTAATTGGACTTGTAAAACCAATGCTGCTACGTAAGCCCATCAACCCAAATGCTTTTATATTTAACTTGTGGTTGGCACTTATTTGGTAATCCATGTTTACTGCAGCAATATTCCAAACCAATTTAAACCAGTTACGTGTACGGATTGATTGTTGTGCATCTACTTTATACATAGAATCAGTTAATCCGCCTGGTTGTTGTACCAATTGATCCATGCGCGAATACTCGGCATTAATGGTTATTTTTTTAGTTAATTGATAACCTAAATTTACGTATCCATTCCAAGTATTGTAGCCATTGTTTTGGCGCCATCCGTCAGACCTGCGGTAGTTTACATTGGCATAGTAACTAAACTTTTTATAGTTGCCACCAATAGCATTAAATGTGCTAAACATACCATAGCTACCTAAAGTTTGCGTACTCTCCACACCAAGTTTTTTACCACTAACCGAGCGTTTTTTAATGTAATTAATTACACCACCAAACTGCGGACCATATTGTAAAGATGCAGCTCCGCGTATCACTTCAATTCTATCTAACGACTCAACCGAAGGAGTAAAATAAGCCTCTGGATAACCGAACGGATCGGCAGCAATATCATACCCATTTTGGCGGGTATTAAACTCCCACATACGGTTAGGGCTTAAACCACGAGAAGCTACGCCCATTTGCACACCACTACCATCGCTTTCCCAAACTTGTATACCTGGTACTTTAGCAAATATTTGGCGCGAGTTGTTTTGCGCTAAATTTGCTGCTGCAGTAGATAATTTAATAACCTCTGTTTTTTTACCCGCATATATAATATTGTCTTTTACATCGGGCATACGCTCTATACCTTTATTTACACTTAAATCACGGATATCAGCTTGTTTTAACTGAATGTTTCTGCGCATGATTACTTTTCCTAAATCTAGGTTTTGTGCATCATCATCAACTATAACTAATTGTATCATTACTAACTGACCTCCAACTTCCGATTTCAATTCGTACTCGCCTTTTAATACGTTAGTAAACTCAAAACCACCTTGTGGGTTGGTTACGGTTTGTTGCCCATTACTTAAAAACAAGGTTTGATGAGCAAGCCCAACTTCGGCCTCGTTAATTAAAAGTCCCTTTACGTTGGCCGCTTGCACAGCACCTGCCAACACCAATAAAATAAAGAAAGTATAAATTCTGTTCGTCATGTATAATTTAATTTAACAGGGACAAAAGTATTTTATTTATACTTAGTCTAAATAAATATTATCCTGATTTTTGTCAGAAAGCGCACAAAAAAACCGCCCCGAAAAATTTCGGGGCGGTTTTAAAATCGTTAACAGAATTAGGGTTATTCAATATCCCAGCAATCGTATAGTTTATTTATTAAGTTATTCTCGTGGTGCTGCATATTTTCATCAGCCATTACAATATCCATAGCAAAGCGCGTAATGGTGTGGCGCTCATCCGAGGTAGTAATGGTAAACAAATGTTCGGCAGTTTCAATAAAGTGTTTTTCGTGTTCTTCGGCAGGCAAAGCGCGCAAAAAAGCTTGTTCTTTTATTAAATCTAAATCGCCCGTAAAATGATCATCTAAAAAATCGATAATAACTGAACTTTCTGATTTTTGTATCTTCCCATCAGCAAGGGATAAAAGCATTAATAAGTGAAAACCCGCTTCCACCTTGCTCATCTTTTTTATAAATTGGGTATGCATAATATGTATCTTATAACGACTGAAAAGTTAAATCTATTACTTTATTCAACCAAACAAAAGCGTTTATTTTTACTTACTAAATAACTTTAAGTAACCTGTCTTATAATTAATCACTGCTTTATACTTCATTAAAAAATCGCTCCCCAAAACACCATCAATAGCTGGTACATTGATGTTTGCATACGTTTGGTTTACGTGTTGCAGTGGCAAAATAGCTACCCCAAGTTTATTAATATGTAACTTACCAATTTGTATATTTTTTAGTTTAGCCGCTTGGGTTTCCATTTCGGTAACGCCCAACCCCACCGATTTACTGTGGTGTGTTTTAAGCTTACTTGGATTTACAAATTGCAACACACGCTCAGCATCAAAAACCGTTTTGCTAGCGCCTGTATCAATAAGCAAACGGCAAGGTTTATCGCCTATTTTTAAGATTAAAAACAAATGATAGTTCTTGCGCTCTATCTCGCACACTTCAAACTTTATTTTATGGTTCATGTGGTTTAATTAGCTATAAAAAAATAGAGACGCTCCCATGCGGAAGCGTCTCTACCCATTTAGGTATAAATATTTTATTACAATACACCTGTTTCGGTTAATACCGCGTTCATGTTACGCACAGCATCAGCACTTTTAGCAAACTCAGCTTTTTCAGCATCGTTTAGGTTGTAATCAACTATAGTTTCCCAACCATTTTTACCAATAGTAACTGGTACACCTAAGCAAATATCATTTTGGCCATACTCGCCATCAAGATATACGCAGCAAGGCATAACACGTTTTTGATCGCGTACAATGCTCTCAACCAATAATGCACTTGCAGCACCTGGTGCATACCAAGCTGATGTGCCTAATAATTTGGTTAAAGTAGCACCACCAACCATAGTTGCATCGCTAATTTCTTTTAATTTATCAGCGCTTAATTGGTTTGATACTGGAACACCATTTAACGTAGCTAAACGTGTTAATGGAATCATGGTAGTATCGCCATGGCCACCAATTACTGTACCTTGAATATCGGCAGTTGGTTGGTTTAAAGCCAAACCTAAGTAACCTTTAAAACGAGCGCTATCTAACAATCCACCCATACCGATGATACGGTTTTTAGGTAAACCACTTGCTTTAAGTGCTAAGTATGTCATGGTATCCATTGGGTTTGAAACCACCACAATAATTGCATTTGGAGAGTGTTTTAACACGTTTTCAGTAACGGTTTTAACAATGTTTGCGTTGGTACCAATTAACTCTTCACGAGTCATACCTGGTTTACGAGGAATACCTGAAGTAATTACCACTACATCCGAATTAGCAGTTTTGCTGTAATCGTTGGTAGTTCCGATAACACGGGTTTTCATGCCTAATAAAGAAGTAGTTTGATAAATATCTAAAGCTTTACCTTCAGCAAAACCTTCTTTAACATCTAATAATACTACTTCGTCTGCTAACTCGCGGTAAGCAATAACATCGGCAGTTGTAGCACCTACTGCTCCTGCTCCGATAACTGATACTTTTGTCATTTGATATGTATAATTAATTAATTTAGATAAATTTAAAGTGGTGCGAAAATAAGCATGCTAAGCAGAAAGCAAAATGATTGTTTTCAGGTTACCCCAATATTTTAACTTGGATAATATTTACCGGACAAGCCTCGGCCGCTTTTTGATTTTCTTCCAATTCAAAATCGGGAAGGTTTATGGTGTAAATTTCTTTCTTGGGTTTAGCGCCAACTAAGGTGCATTTGCCATCCTTGCGCGATATGGCCCAACGGCCTGGAGCAGCCTCTACACAAGCATTACAGCCTATACATTTAGTTCTAAATTGGGTAATCTGTATCATGCGGGCTGTTCAACCAAAACTTTTTTATACAACTTATCCGATGGACGAATTTTCTCGCTCAATTTAAAAGAAACCAAATCTCCTTTTGAAGCTGATTCTACCGTTTTATCCTCAACACGCATTTCCAATACTGTTGCTTCTACATAACCAGTAGTTGGACCGGTAATCATCACTTCATCGCCTACATTTAACGTATGCGATTCCATTAAAAACTCCGCAACACCGGCTTTATCAAAATACTTATGTCCTTTGCCCAAGTATATTTTACGGGTAGTTGCTGCCGAACCATACACATTGCTCCACTCACCTATTTGCCTACCTAAGTAATAACCATCCCAAAAACCACGATTAAACACCGTGGCCAATTCTGTTTTCCATGCTGCAATTTTTTCAGCAGTGTAAGTACCTTCGGCAATGGCATCAGCGGCTTCGCGGTAACATTTGGTGGTGGTGTGTACATAATCAGCCGAACGGCCACGACCTTCAATTTTTAATACACCTACACCCGATGCTAATAATTTATCTAAGAAATCAATGGTGCATAAATCTTTGGCCGACATGATGTATTCATTGTCAATTTCCAATTCGTACCCTTCATCCTTATCAGTTACCACATAACTTCTACGGCAGTTTTGTATGCATGCACCACGATTTGCGGAAGCATTATGTGTATGTAAACTTAAATAACATTTACCTGAAACTGCCATGCACAATGCGCCATGACCAAATATTTCAATGCGCACCAATTGTCCTGATGGACCGGTTATATTTCTGCGTTCAATCTCGCGGGTTATAGCACCTACTTGTTGTAAAGTTAACTCGCGCGACATCACCATGACATCCGCATAATCGGCAAAAAACTCAATGGTTTCAATGTTAGTAATATTGGTTTGGGTTGAGATATGAACCGGCATTTTTTGCTTACGGCCATAATTTAACACCGCTAAATCGCTTGCTATAATAGCTGTAATGCCGGCAGCTTTAGCCTCATCCACAATGCTCCGCATCAGGTATAAATCGTGGTCGTAAATTATGGTATTTAAAGTTAGGTATGATTTTACCCCTTGTACCGAACAGGTTTCGGCCACCTTTTTTAAATCGCTTAAGTAAAAATTATTGGTGGAGCGCGCGCGCATATTCAACTGCTCAATGCCAAAATAAATGGAATCGGCACCTGCTTTAATTGCGGCCATCATGGCTTCCCACGAACCGGCCGGAGCCATAATTTCTAATTTAGATTTATTCATACCTGATAAAAGTTTGGTGAAAACTGCGCAAAATTATCAAATTCGCACATACAAAAGTACGAACCAACAAATGTCAGTTAAAACAACAAATACGATACTCTTATTGCCTAAAAGCAAACCCACTCAGGTGTATGCAGTACATACTTCATTAACCGACATGCAGCTCACATCAAACAAAAATAATTTAGCGTTAAAACTAAATCGTACTGCCACTATAAACCATGAAACAATAAAAGCCAACGCTTATGTACTTCACTTATCACAAGCACAAAAAACAGCCCCAAAAGTTAAAAACAAACACTTGCTAATAACCACATCAACTAGCAGCATTTTGCCTCTACTTAACCAATTAAAAAAACAGAATTACATTTACGTATTGTACAAAATAAAATCGGCTAAGGGTTTGGTTGATGCGTTTGCATTTACCCAAAAACACGGAATTGGTTTAGTGGTTGATGCCACTGCTTACACTGAAATAAATTGGCTTGATGTGTTTACCAACAGTTCGGAAATTGGTATTTATTTCACCAAACAGCAACAAAAAAAATCATCAACTAAATTGCATGCACTACGAGCTGCAATTGAGACTTGCGACAAAGAAATGATACAACTATTGGATAAACGTATGCAGTTAGTAAATAAAATTGGCAGGCTAAAAAAACAGCAAAACTTACCTGTTTTTCAACCTGCCAAATTTTTAGCCCATGTGTTGTACTTAAATACTGTGGCTAAAAACACCAAGCTAAATACCACACAAATTATTACGCTATACCAAGCCCTGCATGAGTTGGCTGTAGAGCAACAAGGTTAATCAATACTCATTTCTTTCACATCATCGGCAATAATTAAACGCCCTAATGTTTTTTCTTTAATGTAATCTAAACTTACTCCTGGAGCGTATTCAATACATTTAAATCCTTCGGGGGTAATATCAAAAACACCTAACTCGGTTACCACTTTTTTTACACAACCTAAACCTGTAATGGGCAACGAACATTGGCTTAACAATTTACTTTCGCCTGCTTTATTTACATGCTGCATGGCTACAATAATATTTTTAGCACTGGCTACTAAATCCATAGCGCCACCCATGCCTTTAACCATTTTACCCGGAATTTTCCAATTGGCAATATCTCCGTTATCAGCCACTTCCATAGCACCTAATACGGTTAAATCTACGCGTCCGCTGCGAATCATACCAAAACTCATAGCACTATCAAAAAAGCTTGAACCTTTGGTTGTAGTTACGGTTTGTTTTCCGGCATTTATTAAATCGGCATCTACATCTTCTTCAAACGGAAACGGACCAATGCCTAACAAGCCATTTTCTGATTGTAATATTACCTCAATACCTTGTGGCACATAATTGGCTACCAAAGTAGGAATACCAATACCTAGGTTTACGTAGTAACCATCTTGTAATTCTTTTGCGATACGTTTCGCTATTCCAAATTTATCTAACATAACAATGATGTATTAACGCTCTGTTTTTACCAGAGCAAATTTATTTTTTAACTTTAAAAAGTAGTTTTCAAACACTTCGAAACTAACAACAGCAATTACAATTACAAAAAGAAAATATACCAAGGTATAAATGCCCACATTGTATAAATGAAAACGCTGTACAATTTTTTGAATATAAATTTCGAGAAAAATATTGTGGTAGATATAAATACCAAAAGAGATTTTACCTAGGTAATGAAGTATATTTTTATGTTTAAAATTAAACCACGCCTTGCCGTTAAACAGATAGTTTAACAACCAAAATGCAGCTATACCTAAATAAATATACTTTTTAAATAGCACCGACCAAATGCCCATTTCCCAATAATCATTATGCTTGGTTACAAATAACAAAACAATACCCAAGCCATAAACTAATGCACGTATCCAACCTGCTATGTTTAATGTAATTGGCTTATAAAAATGCCATACCGCTAATAATGCGCCCACCAAAATTTCGTCCATGCGCGAAAACGAGTGAAGATACATGGCATAATACGCATGCTCGCCATCGTACATTTGCGGAATAAGCATTCTAAAAACCATAGATAAACCTATGCCCAACAGGGCCACATAAGCCAATTTACGAATTGGTACAAGCCAACAAACCAATGGCCATACCAAATAAAAATGTTCTTCAACGGCAATGCTCCAAAAGTGTGCAAAAGGAAACTCCCAACTCATGGTTTGCAATGCATGAAAATTATTATAGAACAACAAATTTGGGGTGAAACTAGGCAATGGGTGTTGCGAAAAATACTTGACCACCACATAGCCAATAGCAATAGCTAAATAATACAAAGGCCAAATACGCAGTGCACGTCTGGCCATAAATTTACCAATATGAATATTGGTGTACTGCTGCTTTTCTACCACCAATAAATAAGTGATTAAAAAGCCACTGATAACAAAAAACAAATTTACCCCTAATCCGGTGTTGGCTATAAAATTATCGAAATAAATACGGTTATCGCCCCAATTATTCATGAACTTTGGCGTACCTAACCATCCTATATAACCTTCCATGCCATGACCAAAAACCACCAACAAGGCCGCAATAACTCTAAGTACATCTAAGTTATTAAAATGAACCTTGGTAAATTTTTCGGGTTGATTTGTTGACATCTATGATTAGATAATTGGTTAATTAGATGATTAGATAATTAGTTGATTAGACAATTTGGTTAATTAGATGGTTAGAAGATTGGTAATTAGTTGATATCATGATTGGTTAGAATTTATTCTACTACTTGATATAATTTTATTAATCACCTTTTGAATTACCGTTAAATTATCCATCAAGGCCTTTGTATCAGGGTAATTCTTACTGTGTTCGCATAACGTAAGCCAGTATTGAGTTTCATCTGCTTCTTTAGCTGCAATTTTGAATTTATGTATAAAATCAAGCTTGCTTTCAGCATTTTGAGCTTCGTGAATATTTGCGCCAATAGATGTACCTGACTTTAATATTTGCCTGGCTACAACATACTTTTTAGACTCTTCCAAACACTCTGTTAATTCGATAATCTTCAAAGAAAAATCGAATGTTAGTTTTAAGATAGGATTATCTTGATGAGGTTTATCAAAATCACGTTTCATAGCTTCAAAATGGTTATCTATTCAATTATCTAATTACCTAATTAATAATTATCTAATCACCCTCTCTTCGTCACCGTAATTTGCTCAATACGTTTTTCGTAATTCACTCCTTTAAAAATACGATTTACATATATGCCCGGAGTGTGAATCATATCAGGATCTAATTCGCCCGGTTGTACCAACTCTTCCACCTCAACAATGGTAATTTTACCAGCCATAGCCATTAATGGATTAAAGTTGCGTGATGTAGCGCGGAATATTAAGTTACCATGTGTATCGCCTTTCCAAGCTTTTACAATTGCGTAATCGCTTTTAAAAGCATGCTCCATTAAATAGGTTTTGCCATCAAACACACGGGTTTCTTTGCCATCAGCAACCTCTGTTCCCACACCAGCAGGTGTGTATATAGCAGGCATACCATAACCAGCCGCCATACAGCGTGTAGCTAAAGTTCCTTGTGGAATTAACTCCACTTCTAACTCACCACTTAACAATTGGCGCTCAAACTCGGCATTTTCGCCCACGTAAGAAGCAATCATTTTTTTTACCTGACGTGTTTTAAGCATCAAGCCAATTCCAAAATCATCAACCCCAGCATTGTTGCTAATACAAGTTAAATTTTTAACCCCTTTGCTAACTAAGGCAGCAATACTATTTTCGGGAATACCGCATAAACCAAAACCACCTAGCATAATGGTGGCTCCATCTTGTATATCTTGAACTGCCTCTTGGGCATTTTTTACAACTTTATTTAACATCTTATTTTTCTAATTCTTCAGTTATTACTCGCCAATAGTGGCACTTAAACCTTCATCTAAAAGCGCCTGACACATGGCCATTAAATCGGCACGAGCACCAGTTTTTACGGTAGCCTTACCTTTAAAATGAACCAAAAATGCACATTGCTCGGCCTGCAATTCATCGTGCTTACAAATACGCACTAAGCAATCAATTACATGCTCAAAGGTGTTTACATCATCGTTATGTAACAATAGTTTTTGCCTATCGGTTACTTCATCTAATACTTCTGCTAATTCTTCCTCAATTAAAAACTCTCTCATGTTTGCGAAGGTTTTTTGTTTAATGCCAATTTATTTTCGTTGCCAGCCATTAAACGTTTAATGTTTGTGCGATGGGTGTATACCACCAACACGCCAACAACGCTGCAAAAATACACTAAATTCATTTCGTCCCAACTGTGAATTAAACCTGCATACAGCGGGCTAACTAACCCAGATAACATAGAACCCAACGAAATATACTTGGTAATGGCCACAATAATTACAAACGTAATCATGCAAGCTAAGGCCAATAAAATATCAATACCGGCTACCACACCAATAAGTGTTGCTATGCCTTTGCCCCCTCTAAACCCTGCAAAAATTGGATAAATATGACCAAGAACTGCACATACTCCCAATAGCATTTTAATCTCCATGCGGTAAGGCGAGTAATTTAAATCATCAAACCAAAGTACCAGACTAGCT
>CAZJHS010000066.1:0-15263 GCA_964545895.1 uncultured Chitinophaga sp.
TAACCATTAAACAAGTCAACTAATAACCGATATCAAAAACTAAGAACTAAAAACTGTGAACTAAGAACTTCAAACACGCCCTCTCCTGCCTTTAAAGCCCTACACGTTTTTAGACAAATTATAAATAATGACAATTAAACTAAATTGACATTTCTATTACAATTCACAAACACACCTCAATACCTTGTATAACAAGGCTTTTAGCCGCATTTCAATCATTAAAATCCTTTAATCAAACATTGGTAAGCTTATTCGTTGATTTTTGTCACTAGGCACTGTTTATTATGAGGTGTTTGCGCCTTAAATTCGCCCACCTCATTGCATGATAGACACTATGATTGCTAATTGTTTTGTATTTGGAGTTAACCATCACTCCACAGAAACAGATATACGTGGACAGTTTTCTTTATCCCCACAAAACCAGGAGCTTTTATACCAAAAAGCTTCGCAGGCCGATATTAAATCGTTGGCTATTGTAAATACCTGCAACCGCACCGAAATTGTGGGTATGGGCGATTTAAACCAAGCGCTTGATTTATATTTTACTGTAAATAACCTGGCTCCCGAACTTAAAGACAAGATTTTTATTAAAAACGGTAAACAAGCTGTTGAGCATTTGTTTAACGTAGCCTCGGGATTAGACTCAAAAGTTATTGGCGATTTAGAAATTTTAGGTCAGGTTAAAGATGCTTTTCATCAATCTAAAAAATATGGTTTACTAAACGGATACTTAGAGCGCATGGCTAATAACTGCGTGCAAGCTGCTAAAGAAATTCGTCACAATACCCAAATATCAAACGGAACAACCTCACTAGCATACTCGGTGGTTAAGTTTTTTAAAGGAGTTCAATTAAACCATCAACCCAAAATATTGTTAATTGGTGCAGGTAGTTTTGGCAAACACATTGGTCAAAACATTACCGATTATATGCATCAGGCCGAATTGTACATAACCAACCGTACAGATAGCCGTGCAGTGGAGTTAGCCTCACACTTTGGTGCTAAACAACTAAACTTTACCGATTGGAAATCACAGTTAAATCAGTTTGATATCATTATATCGGCAGTATCGGCACCTGATAATTACTTGATAAACGAAGATGATGTAGCCCAATTTAAACACACGTATTTATTGGATATGTCGGTTCCTTACTCCATCAACCCAAGTATAAAAAACCATTTAGGCGCGCAGCATTTAACCATTGATGAGTTGTCGCAAATGGTAAACAATACCATCGAAAGTAGAAAATCTGAAATTCCGATTGCCAAAGAAATATTAGATAAAAACTTGCAGTTGTTTTACGAGTGGAGCAATTTTTATCAAAACTCCGATTCGTTAAAAAACTGGAAAAAATCGCTTTACGAGAAAGTAGCAAAATGCCCATTTTTAAGCAAACTACCTACCGAAACCGTAGATAAACATGTAAACAAAAGCATGAGTCAGTTTGCGTTGTACATTAAAAATAACAACCAAATACCACAAGACACTACGCATATGCTTAACGATTTTTTGACTATTTACCACGAGGCTGAAATTGCACAACACGCACAGTCAAAATCGCACTAAAACAAACACATGCAACCTACCATACGCATTGGCACACGCGATAGCCAGCTTGCACTTTGGCAAGCCAAATACATACAAGCACGTATTGAACAAGCCGGTTACCCAACCGAATTAGTATTGATAAAAAGTGAAGGCGAGTTAAATTTAACCAGCCCACTTTACGAACTTGGAGTACAAGGTATTTTTACCAAAACATTAGATTTGGCCTTGCTGCAAAACAAAATTGATATTGCAGTGCACTCGTTAAAAGATGTGCCAACCCAAGTAGCACAAGGATTGTATCATGCGGCTACGCCTGTGCGTGGCAACCACAAAGATATTTTAGCATTAAAAAGCAGCACTGTTCCTAATTTTGATGAGCCTTTAACTATTGCATCAAGTAGTTTGCGCAGGCAAGCACAATGGTTAAACAAATATCCTCATCATACTTTCGAACCAATACGTGGTAACATTAACTCGCGCTTACAAAAATTATTAAGCACCCAACATTGGACAGCCACCGTTTTAGCGGCAGCAGGCACTGAGCGTATTGGGCTTGAAGTACCACACTTTTTAGAATTAGACTGGATGTTACCTGCCCCATCGCAAGGAGCTTTAGGTGTTTTTTGCAGGGTTGATGATGAAAAAGTACGCGAACTTTGCCACACCCTAACCGATGAAGATACGCACTTATGTACACAAGCCGAGCGTCAGTTTTTACGTACCTTAATGGGCGGATGTACCATGCCTATTGCAGCTTTTGCATACATACAAAACGAAGAAATACACTTTAAAGGAAATATTTTAAGCATTGATGGTTCGCAAAAATGTGAAGTAACTTTGGTTGCACCTAAAGCGCAAGCAAACCAACTTGGCCAACAAGCTGCCGAACAAATTTTGGCCAATGGCGGACAAGCCATTTTAAACCAATTAAAACAACAACAAGGTAAATAGTTTTGAGTCAACACTATCATATTGCAAGTACCCGTAAGCTTAATGCAGCGCTTGTTAGCGAGGCAAAAAGCAAGGGCATTTTTATTGATGATAAAGACTTATTGCAAATTGATTTGTTGGATACTCCTACCCTTGCACAACAAATAGCCAACAACACTTTACCGTTGGTTTTTACCAGCCAATATGCGGTACAAGCAGTTGTACAACTTATAAAAAATCATGGCTTAACGCTACCATCAAAGCAAGCTTATTGTATTGAAGGTAAAACTGAAACATTAACACGCGAAGCTGGTTTTGATGTGATTGATACGGCTACTGATGCCAATAATTTAGCACACAAATTGGCATCAACCCAAGTAGCTAAACACTTATTGCACCTTAGTGCAAACATTAGATTAGATGGTTGGAAAACTTTTTTACAAACCCATCAAATTGAAGTTGATACCTTAGAAGTGTATCACAAAAATGTACATCCACGTCAGTTACAAGCCGATGATGGTGTGCTATTTTTTAGCCCATCGCAGGTTGATGCGTTTTGGAGTTTTAACAGTTTAGAGCCAACAACTCCGGCATTTTGCATTGGGCAAACCACAGCAACACATGTTGCAGGATTGTATCATAAAAACATACAAATTGCCCCACAAGCCAACGAACAAGCCTTATTAAATACCGTATACAATTATTTCAATCTATTATAAATGACTACAGATCACTTATTTTTAAAAGCATTACGTGGTGAAGAAGTTTCTCGCCCACCAGTTTGGATGATGCGTCAGGCTGGACGTTACCTTCCCGAGTACATTGTACTGCGTAATAAATACGATTTTTTTACCCGTGTTGAAACGCCTGAATTAGCTTGCGAAATTACGTTACAACCAATTGATATTGTGGGAACGGATGCCGCTATTTTGTTTTCTGATATTTTGGTAATACCTCAAGCTATGGGTTTAGAGGTGCAGTTAATTGAAAGCAAAGGCCCATTTTTACCTAAAACAATTGCTACCGATGCTGATGTAAAAGCATTGCGTGTTGCTGATGCCGAAAACCATTTGCAATATGTATACGATGCCATTAAATTAATTAAAAAAGAGTTGAACAACCGCGTGCCATTAATTGGTTTTGCAGGCGCTCCGTTTACTATTTTGTGTTACATGGTTGAAGGTAAAGGCAGCAAAGCGTTTGATAAAGCTAAGCAGTTTTGCATTACACAACCTCAAGTAGCACACAATTTATTACAAGCGATTACGGATGTTACCATTGCTTATTTAAAAAAGCAAGTTGAAGCTGGTGCTGATGCGGTACAAGTTTTTGATAGCTGGAGTGGCATGTTATCGCCTATGGATTTTAGCATTTTTGCACAACCTTATTTAGAGCAAATTGCAAAGGCGTTACAACCTCATGCTCCGGTAGTATTATTTCCTAAAGGTAGCTGGTATGCATTAAGCAGTTTAACCAATAGTGGTGCTTCGGCATTAGGTGTTGATTGGTGCTTAAGCCCTCAAATGGCTCGTCAGTTAACCAACAACAGCATTACTTTGCAAGGTAACTTCGACCCTAACCATTTAATGAAACCAATTCCTGAAATTGAAAAAGAAGTTAAAGCCATGATTGATGCGTTTGGTGTACAAAAATACATTGCCAACTTAGGCCACGGTATTTTACCGAACATTCCGGTTGACCATGCTAAAGCATTTGTAAACGCAGTAAAAAACTATAAAGCCTAATTGCTGTGAAAAGTTATAAAGAAACCTTTACCAATTTTATTCATATCCTACAAAACGACATTTGCGCGGCTATTGAAAAAGCTGATGGAGGTGCTACGTTTAAACAAGATGAATGGCAACGTGAAGGTGGTGGCGGTGGTAAAACACGAGTATTGGCTAATGGCAATGTGGTTGAAAAAGGTGGTGTAAACACTTCGGTGGTTTATGGCAAATTACCCGAGTCGATGATGAATTATTTAAAGCTAAACCACAGCAACTTTTTTGCTTGCGGCTTATCGTTAATTATACATCCAACAAACCCATTTGTGCCTACTGTACATGCCAACTACCGTTATTTTGAAGTGTATGATGATAACGGCCAAGTGGTGGATCAATGGTTTGCCGGAGGCTCTGATTTAACTCCGTATTATTTGTACGAAGAAGATGCAATGCATTTTCATCAAACCATAAAAAACGTGTGCGACCAATTTGATAACACCTTTTATAACAACTATAAACAAGCTTGCGATACGTATTTTTTTAATACACACCGAGGCGAAGGACGTGGTATAGGCGGTGCTTTTTTTGATTACTTACGTGCCACTGAACAACACGATTCGGACTTTTGGTTTAACTTTACTACCAGCATGGGCCATGCCTTTGTAAACTCGTATGTGCCTATTGTGGAGAAACACAAAAATCAACCCTATACTGATGAAAACCGCTACTGGCAAGCCATACGCAGAGGTCGTTATGTAGAGTTTAATTTAATACACGATAAGGGAACTTTGTTTGGTTTAAAAACTAACGGACGTATTGAGTCTATATTAATGAGTTTGCCTCCGGTAGTGCGTTGGGATTACGATTTTACACCTGCCGAAGGAAGCCACGAAGAACAATTATTACACGTGTTACGTCAACCTAAAAACTGGTTGAATACCCAAACTAACTAAACTATTTTACCATGATTACTCGTCCACGCATATTACGTCAATCGGCTGCCATACGCAGCTTAGTTGCCGAAACCCACCTTACTCCTGCCGATTTAATTGCACCTTTATTTATTGTAGAGGGCGAAGGTACAGAGGAAGAAATTTCATCGTTGCCAGGCTATCACCGCAGAAGTTTAGATAAAACCGTACGCGAAGTAGAAACTTTGTATGCGATGGGAATCCGTTGCATTTTGTTATTTATAAAATGTAAAGACGAATTAAAAGATAATGCAGGAACCGAAGCATTAAACCCTGATGGGCTGATGCAGCGCAGTATTAGAGCAATTAAACTTGCTTGCCCCGATATGTTTGTAATGACAGATGTAGCGCTTGATCCTTTCTCGAGTTACGGGCACGATGGCATTGTAAAAAACAACCTAATAGTAAATGATGAAACGGTAGCTGTGTTAGCTAAAATGGCTGTAAGTCATGCGCAAGCTGGTGCTGATATGGTTGCTCCTAGCGATATGATGGATGGACGAATTGGTGCCATGCGTAACGCATTAGAAGTGGCAGGATATCACAACACAGGCATTATGGCTTACAGCGCAAAATATGCTTCATGTTTTTACGGACCGTTTCGCGATGCATTAGATTCTGCTCCTGGATTTGGCGATAAAAAAACATATCAAATGAATCCTGCAAACAGATTAGAAGCTATACGCGAAGTGCAATTAGATGTGCAAGAAGGAGCTGATATTGTGATGGTAAAACCAGCCCTATCATACCTTGATATTATACGCGAAGTAAAAAACACGGTAAATATTCCGGTGAGCGCTTACCACGTAAGTGGCGAGTATTCTATGATTAAAGCCGCAGCACAACGCGGATGGTTAAACGAACAACAAGCTATTTTAGAAACCACTTTATCTATTAAGCGTGCAGGTGCAGATTTAATTGCTACCTACTTTGCCAAAGATATTGTTCAACTTATTTCATAAAAAAACAGATGATTAATAACAGTATACAATTATTTGAACGAGCTAAAAAAAGCATTCCGGGTGGTGTAAACTCGCCAGTACGTGCATTTAAAAGTGTGGGTGGCGAACCTGTATTTATGCAAGGTGCAAAAGGTGCTTACTTGTATGATGCCGATAACAATACTTACATAGATTATATTAACTCGTGGGGACCAATGATTTTAGGTCATGGACACCCAGAAGTGGTTGAGGCCATTCAGCAACAAGCGGCTAAAGCACTTTCGTTTGGTGCGCCAACTGAACTAGAAATTATGATGGCCGAGTTGATTAAATCAATGGCTCCAAATGTAGATTTAGTGCGCTTAGTAAGTAGTGGAACTGAAGCTTGTATGAGTGCGTTGCGCTTAGCACGCGGTTACACCAACCGAAATAAATTTATAAAATTTGAAGGTTGTTATCATGGCCATGCCGATCCGTTTTTAGTAAAAGCAGGAAGTGGTGTGGCAACTTTTAACATACAAACTGTACCTGGTGTTACAGCCACAACAGCTGCTGATACCTTAGTAGCCGAATACAACAATTTACAACAAGTAAAAGATTTATTTGCGGCCAACCCCAACGAAATTGCTGCCATTATTATTGAACCAGTTGCTGGTAACATGGGCTGCGTACCTCCAGTTGCAGGCTTTTTAGAAGGATTACGTGCATTGTGCGATGAGCATAAAGCGGTATTAATTTTTGATGAAGTAATGACTGGTTTCCGTTTGGCACCAGGTGGCGCACAAGAGCGTTTAAACGTAAATGCCGATTTAGTTACTTACGGAAAAGTAATTGGTGGCGGTATGCCTGTTGGTGCATTTGGTGGTAAAAAAGAAATTATGGAACACATTGCTCCATTAGGAAATGTTTATCAAGCAGGTACATTAAGTGGTAATCCATTGGCAGTAACTGCTGGTTTAACTACCTTAAACATACTTAAAAATACGCCAAGTATTTATACCCAATTAAACCAACGTTGTGCCGCTTTAGAAACAGGCATGCATGATGTGTTAAACAAAAAAGGAATTGCACATACCATAAATACTTGTGGTAGTTTTATTAGCGTATTTTTTGCCGAACACACTGTAAAAAACTTTGCCGATACGGCCAATACCAATATTGCACAGTTTAACCAATTTTTCCACCACATGTTAAAGCAAGGCGTTTATTTACCGCCTTCGGCATACGAAACTTGGTTTTTAAGCATAGCTTTGAGCGATGCTGATATAGAAAAAACACTTACTGCTGCTGCACAATTTTAATAGCATTTACCATGAGTTCAGATTTAATTACCTTACTAAAAAAATATGATGTTCCAACGCCAAGGTACACCAGTTACCCAACTGTACCTTACTGGAATTTCAATACGTTAAACTTAGACGATTGGAAACAATCGGTGGTAAAAACTTACGAATCTGAACAAGGCGAATTATGCTTGTACATTCACCTTCCGTTTTGCGAAGAGTTATGTACGTATTGTGCCTGCAACAAACGCATCACCAAAAACCATACTGTTGAAACACCTTATTTAGAGAGTGTTTTAAAGGAATGGAACCTGTACTTTTCGTTGTTTAAAACCAAACCAACCATTCGCGAGATACATTTGGGTGGCGGCACGCCTACCTTCTTTTCGCCTCAAAATTTGGTAACTTTAATTAATGGAATTACTGCTAATTGTAATGTAGCTAACGAGCATGAGTTTAGTGTTGAAGTTCATCCAAACTATACCACCAAAGCACATTTAGAAGCCCTACAAAGTGTTGGTTTTAATCGCATCAGTTTGGGCGTACAAGATTTCGACCCTGAGGTGCAGTTTATTATTAACCGCATTCAGAGTTTTGAAAAAACTAAGGAAGTAATTGATTGGGCGCGCGAGTTGGGTTACTACAGTGTAAACCTTGATTTGATTTATGGCTTGCCTAAACAAACATTAGATGGCATAAAACGCACTTTTGAAAAAGTAGTGGAACTGCAACCTGATAGAATTGCATTTTACTCGTACGCACATGTGCCTTGGAAAAGTAAAGGCCAACGCAGATACACTGATGAAGATGTACCCAAAGCCGAAGACAAAATTGCAATGTATGGTTTGGGTAACGAATTATTAACCCAAATGGGCATGGTAAGCATTGGCATGGATCACTTTGCATTGCCAACCGATAAACTGATGTTGGCTTACCAAAAAGGCGAAATGCACCGTAATTTTATGGGCTACACCACCACCAATCATAAGTTGGTAATTGGCTTAGGGGCTTCAAGCATAAGCGATACTTGGACTGCTTTTGCTCAAAACGAAAAAACGGTTGAAGATTATCAAAAAAGAATTGATGCTGGTGAGTGGCCAATAATTCATGGACACTCGCTTACTGCTCAAGATTTATTAATACGTAAGCATATTTTAAACTTAATGTGCAACGATACCACGGAACTAAATCCGGCCGATTTTGATGAAGCGTTTTATAAGCACATCATGAATAAATTGCAAAGCTATGCCAGTGATGGATTAGCTATTGTAAACGGAACAAAAATTAGTGTTACCCCCAAAGGAAAATTGTTTGTGCGCAACATCAGCTCATCAATTGATGAGTATTTGTATGCAAACCAAACAGCAGAAAATATGTTTAGTAAAGCGATATAACAACATTTATACATGGCAAAAAAAGTACTACTACTGGCTAATTTAGGTTCGCCCAACTCAACCGCAACAAAAGATGTAAAATCGTATTTGGCGGAGTTTTTAATGGACGAACGCGTTATTGATATTCCATACTTTGCTCGTTTGTTATTGGTGCGCGGTATCATTGTTCCTTTTCGTGCGCCTAAAAGTGCCGAAAAATATAAAACCATTTGGACCGAAAATGGCTCACCGCTTATTCATATTACCAACCAATTAGCTACTAAAGTACAACAACATACAGGCATGCCTACTTATGTATGTATGCGTTATGCTAATCCAACGCCTAAGTATGCACTCGATTTAATTAAACAACAAAACCCAGATGTAGAAGAAGTGGTGATGTTGCCTTTATATCCGCATTATGCCATGAGTAGTTACGAAACAGCAGTTGTTCATGTTCAAAATACACATCAAACAGGTAACTATGGGTTTGCATTAAAAGTGGTTAAACCCTTTTACAATCATCCAAAATATATTGCTGCGTTGGCAAATTCCATCAAACCTTATTTAACTAAACCATACGACCATGTGTTGTTTAGTTACCACGGAATTCCGCAAAGGCATGTTACCAAGTTAGACCCCACAGGTAACCATTGTTTTAAGTGCGAAAATTGTTGCGCAGTGCCCTCTCCTGCACATGATGTTTGCTACCGCCATCAAGTATCAAAAACTACCGAATTGGTAGCTAAAGCACTTAACTTACCACAAGATAAATTTTCGTTTTCATTCCAATCTCGTTTAGGACAAGATAAATGGTTACTGCCATACACCACCGTTCAGTTAAAAAGTTTCCCAGAAAAAAACATTAAAAACTTAGTGGTTTTAAGTCCTGCATTTGTGAGCGATTGCTTAGAAACTTTGGAAGAAATACATGTAGAAGGCATGGAAGATTTTATGCACGCAGGCGGTCAATCGTTTACCACCGTACCTTGTTTAAATACCAACCAAGAGTGGATAGAAACTATACAGCAATTAGTTAACGAAGCATGAGTTACCTGTACTTAAAAGCACTGCATGTTATTTTTGTAGTTACCTGGTTTAGTGGTATGTTTTATTTGGTGCGCTTGTTTATTTACAACCGCGAAGCCAACGATAAACCTGAACCCGAAAAGAGCATTTTACAAAAACAATTTAGCATAATGATTAGCCGATTGTATTGGGCCATTACCCTTCCATCGGCCATACTTACGCTTATATTTGGCAGTAGCTTGGTGGTTAATTTTTGGCCTTTTGATACTTGGCTTTGGTTAAAGTTAGGCTTTGTGTTACTGCTCTTTATTTATCAATACAGCTTGCACGTGTTATTTAAACAACAACAAGCTGGCAACTTTAAATACAACAGCCAGCAATTAAGACTTTGGAACGAAGTACCTACGGTAATTTTAGTTGCCGTAGTTATGCTTGTTATCGTTAAACAAGGCGTAAGTTTAGTATATGGCCTTGGTGGTTTAATTGGGTTGATTGTGTTGCTGATGAGTGCAATTAGAATCTATAAGCGTACGAGAAAGAATTAGTTAATTGGTTGATTGGTTTTATGTCTTGATGTACAGCTAACCGCAAACGAAATTTACCTAATCAATTAAACTAAATTTAATACACTAAACTAACATTTCAAGTGTTGCTCCCCTTTTAGGGGAGCGGTCATTGTTGGCCTAAGCACGGCCATGACTGAGGGGTTTAGCTCTTGGGGTTGCCACCCCAAACCAGCCTAACTTTTTGTCTTGAAACAAAAAGTTAGCAAAAAATTCAAGGCTTATGAGGTTTTTACTACAATCTACAGCGCTTGTTTGGCCGCGCAATCCTAGCCGCTTCGCTTCATTATTGCTAACTAAACCCAACCCGCAAACAATCACTTTGATTGTTACGTAAAAACCTCATTTGCCATTTAGAATCCTTCATTGATTAATCAACAATCATAGTTGGAAATAATAGCCAATTACTAACAGCTAAAAGCCAATAGCAATTTTTACCGCAGAGTTTTAAAGAGTTTTTTTGAGGCATTGACGCGCAAGAGAGAGATTGCTCCGCAATTAGAGAGGTTTCCCTATCTCGAATCTCATTTCTCGTCTCTCCCATTAACTAATTAACCAATTAACTAATCATACAATAACAAAATGCTTCCATTTACCTATTGCATATTTTCTTTTTTTTGCCATATTTGTTTTACCAACCACTAATCCAATTTACCATGAAAACAACAGCCCCAACCAAATTCATTTTCAAACCATTTCAATTACTTTTTTAAAAATACTGTGCCACTCCATTATTAAGCAAAGTGGCACAGTATTGAGTTATAGCCTCAATACTGTGCCATAAATCAACTTTGGAGTGGCAGGAATAAGTAAGTTAGCAGTAATAGCCAAGAATATGACAACAATAGCATTTACATTCTCCTCAAACGGACTTTATTATGTTGCCTTAACAGGAACTAAGGCAGCACCGGTCTTTCATTCAAAAGGAAAAATAAACCTTCCCGCAAATCATACAGTTCCTGAGACCGTAGCTTGGTTTGAGAATCAGCTTGAACTTTTACTTAATGCTCTACAACCCGACAGCGTAAGTTATAAATTGACTATAAATAACGTAACCAATAACATGGTTCAAAACTGTTATTATGGCCAATCAATTCTAAATCTAATTTGCCACAAGAAATTGATTAATGTGACCCATACATCACCTTCGGCAATAGTAGTTAGCAAGTTCGGACTTCCTAAAAATTCAGACTTGCATGCATACGTTGATCAAGTTCTTGGTGTGCATCCTCCCCATTGGGATGCAAAAATGAGAGACACCGCATTAATCGCCCTAATTTTGCTTGCATAATGGATATTGGAAAGTTTAGTACAATTGGATATGTAGGTGGAGGAAATTTTGGAAAGGTATTTCGTGTGCAGGATAACTTGTTGGATGTAGAAAGAGCACTAAAAATTATCCAAGTTCAGAATCCACAGGAATTTATTAACGCTATAAATGAGGCGCAAATTTTAGAGCGGTGTAGACACGCCCATATTGTAGACATCAAAGAAATTGACGTTCTCGAAATTGGGGGTGTTCCTCATCCGTGCATAGCGACCGAATATTTAAAAAATGGAAGTGCGCAGAGTTACCTTGAAAAAAAATTCATTACAGTAAGATTATCCCTTAAAATTATTACCGACTGCCTCTTTGGACTAGAGCACGCACATGGTCTAGGCGTTTTCCATAGAGACATAAAACCAGGGAATATTCTATTTGCAGACAACGGAAGTGCAAAGCTATCTGACTTTGGTCTTGCCTATGGCTTAGCACATCAAGCATTTAATTTTGCTGGCTACAGTTCACATCTTGCCCCAGAAGTATTAGAGAATACTGCGCAAGACCATCTGAGTGACCTATATTCAATGGGCGTAACATTTTTCAGGTTAATTAATAATCTGCCGACACTTGACTTGCCGTTTGCTGATGACGCAGAATGGCTAAAAGCACTAAACAAGGAGAAATTTCCCAAAAGAGAATTTAGACCTTATGTACCTGATCAGGTTGTAAGAGTAGTAAAAAAATCTCTAAGAGCTAACCGAGCTAATAGATTTCAGACATGCTTACAATTCAGACAGGCATTGCAAAAGATAAATTTAGCTATTGATTGGGCTCCTTCAGACAGGGATAAGTGGAACGGCACTTATCAAGGAGATACTTATGAAATAGAAATCTACTCAAAAAGAACGGGGCATTTCATTGACTTTAGAAAGAATGGAAGGAAAGTAAATGAAAAATCTTGCGTACAGATAGATGAGAAGGTTATAGCAAGAAAGGAATTTTTTAAGATCATTCGGGAAACAACAATTGAGATTTGAGCCAGCTACTACTGCTAACAGTACCCTCGCGCAATTGCCGTTAAATCGCTAAAATTCAAGCTTTATTTTTCGCTTTCATCATTTATCTTAGCACGACAGATTATCGTCCCGTAGTCGGCAACTGCGCAAGGCTACGGAACGTTACAAACAAGTGTAGGACGACCGAAAACTCAACAATAAACCTAAAGAAAAACAGGAATTAAAAACGTAACTTTACGACCTAAACGAATAGACAAAATAAATGGCAAATAGTAACCTGACAAATGCAAAAACGGCAAAGAATGATGAGTTTTATACGCAATACCACGACATACAAAAAGAAATTGAAGCGTATTTAGAATTCAATTCAAAGCTTTTCAATGGCAAGACAGTTCTTATGCCTTGTGATGACCCTGAATGGAGTAACTTTACCAAATTTTTTGCACAGAATTTTGAACGTTTCGGGCTTAAAAAACTAATCAGTACAAGTTACGCACCTGAAAGTAAAAATTACAAAAGCAATTACCAGCCAACAATCTTTGAAGTAAACGACCCGCAATTTGACGAAAAGAAAACGATAAAAAACGGCAAAATATTCACTTTGACAAGAGACAAATCAGGTGATGGAAAAATTGACGTGAATGATTTAGAATGGAAATACTTAATTGGTGATGGCGACTTTAATAGTAAAGAAATTAAAAAGTTGAGAGACCAATCAGATATAATTATTACTAATCCACCTTTTTCATTGTTTCGTGAATTTTTAGCTTGGGTTGTTGAAGCAGAAAAACAGTTTTTACTAATTGGTAATATGAATGCTATTACTTACAAAGAATTATTTCCTTTAATAAAAGAAAACAAAGTTTGGTTAGGTGCAACAAATTTCAATAAAGGTATGTACTTTAAAGTACCATCTGATTTTGTTTACTCTGACACTTATAAATTTGAAAGAGAACAAAATGGAGAAAAAGTAAATCGAGTTCCAGGTGTTTGTTGGTTTACAAATATTGACCACGGAAGACGCCACCAACCATTTCCTTTAATGACAATGGAAGATAATATTAAGTTTAGTAAGCATAAGGAAGTAAAAGGTCGGGAATATCAAAAATATGAAAATTACGATGCAATTGAAGTGCCTTTTGCAGATGCAATTCCAAGCGATTATGAAGGAGAAATGGGCGTACCAATTAGCTTTCTTGATAAATACTCACCAGAACAATTTGAAATTATTGGACAAACGCAAGGAGACTCAGGGAAAGAATTAGGTCTAGTTCCTTTTGATAGGAATCATAAAAAGTTGAATCCAAGTCTAAGAGACGGACAACTTTATTATATGTTAGACGGTATACCTATTAAACCTTATGCGAGAGTTATAATTCGTAAGAAAAAATAATAAAATGAAAACAACTTTAAGAATAGACATAACGGTAAAGGATATTTGTGATGGCTTTGTTTACAACCAACTTGAAGGCAAAGGATTATTTGGCTTATCGGGCAAACTAACAATCCAACCTGAATATCAACGAAACTATATTTATGCTGATGGCAAAAGAGATGTTGCTGTAATAGAAAGCATTTTAAAAGGTTATCCATTGGGGTTAATTTATTTCAATACAGTTAATGCCGACAAATTTGAAGTGCTTGACGGACAACAACGGATTACAAGTTTTGGGCGATTTGTCACAAACAAATTTGCTATAAAAGACGAAAGTGGAATGGAGCAAAATTTTGACAGTATTGCAAAAGATAAACAGGAAAAGATTTTAAACGCAAAACTGTTAATTTATGAATGTGAAGGAACTGAAAGCGAAATTAAGGAATGGTTCAGAACTATAAATATTTCAGGTGTTCCACTCACTAACCAAGAATTACTAAATGCAGTCTATTCTGGGCCATTTGTAACACTTGGTAAAGAAGAATTTAGCAATAGCTTAAATGCAAACATACAAAAATGGAGTGCTTACGTTTCAGGTAGTGCGAACCGACAAGAATATTTAGAAAGAGCATTGGAATGGGTAAGCAAAGAAAATGTAGGCGACTATATGAGCCGACATAGATTTGACACCAACATTACGGAACTGAAAAATTATTTCACGAGTGTAATTGACTGGATTTCTACTGTTTTTATAGACGTTGAAAGCGAGATGAAAGGGCTTGAATGGGGACGCCTTTATGAAACGTTCAAGAAAGAGCCGTACAGCCCACAAAAAGTATCGCAACAAGTAAAAGAACTTTATGCTGACCCATACATAAAAAGTCGTAAAGGTGTATTTGAGTATATTCTTGGCGGTTTAACTGACACAAAACTTTTAGAAGTTCGAGTGTTTGACGAAGCAACTAAAAAATCTGTTTATGCAAAGCAAAAAACTGAAGCAGAGAATAAAGGAATTTCAAATTGTCCTTTATGTGCTGTTGGCAACAATACAAACAAAACTAAAATATGGTCATTAGCAGAAATGGATGCAGACCACGTTTCAGCTTGGAGTAAAGGCGGTGCGACAGACATCAAGAATTGTGAAATGCTTTGCAAAACACATAACAGGGCAAAAGGAAATAAGTAAAAAATGGACGGACAAACCACTACAGAAAAAAAAACGCTCCCGCGCCCCGAGCACTCGGG
>CAZJHS010000067.1:0-14818 GCA_964545895.1 uncultured Chitinophaga sp.
GTTTGAATAAAATAACAGCTACTTATTTAAATTAGGTGTATTGATAAAAACTGAAAGGTGAGTTTTGACGTTTATATACCAAACTATTATAACATGAAAACCCCCTTACTAATTGTTTTACTAACATTGCTTAGTTTTAATCTATTGGCGCAGCCTTTGGTTATTGAGCAAAATAAAGAAACCATCAGTTCGTATGCATTATATCCTTACAGTAAAATTATTAATGCAGGTACAGCCAACATTAGCTTAAACGAGGTAAAGCTAAAAATAGCCAACATGGAAGCTCAAAGCATTATGCATGATAATGCTAATGTAAGTTTTACTGCAAATTACTATTGGCAAACGTTAAGCATATTAAACAATACCAATCAAACCAAAATTTATTATTTAGAGGCTGCACGCCCAATGACAGACTCTGTTATTTTGTACACCGAGTTTGCTGATGGTACCTTAAAAAAACAATTAAGTGGCGATGCTGTTCCTTTCGAAAACAGAGATTACCAACATCGTAAATCGGTGTTTAAGGTAGAGTTGCCACCACAGCAGCAATTAAACTTTTATTTAAACTTAAAAAGCGATGGCGAAGTGCTTGACTTGGCCTTAAAGCTTGAAACGGCTGATGAATTCATCATATCAACCTACCAAGACCAATTGGTGTATGGTATTTTTTACGGAATACTTTTTTTAGCAGGCATTATTTACTTGTTTTTTTACTTTGCCCTGCGTGATAAAACATTTTTGTTTTATGCGTTGTATGTGTTTACTATTGGGTTGATGCAATTTGCTTTAGATGGTTTTTGGTATCAATATTTTGGCCCAGGTGCTGGCATGTTATCGTTAAAAGGGGTGATTGTTTTTGCAGCATTGGGCACCTTGTTTTTTGGGTTGTATGGTAAAAGCTATCTGCAAATCAATAAATCATTTAAATATTTAAACATAGCCTATAACATACATGCTGTTGGCGTATTAATTTTACTGGCAGTGGTATTGTTGCCAATTTCAATACCAACATTAAGCTATGTAATTATTAATGCTTTTGCCTTAATGGCTTTGTTTATTGTTATCATATCTATTGTGGCTTTGTACATGCGCAAAACCAAAGTAGATTGGTTTTTTACTGTTGGTATTTTATCGTTAGTAGCAGGTATTACAGTGTTTATTATGAACAACTTTAGTCTGTTACCCAACTCATTTGCAACAGCCAATGGTTCAAAGTTTGGTACAGGTGCCGAGGTTATTTTTCTTTCACTTTCTATGTCAAACCTAATACGTAAACTAAGAAGCGAGAAGGAAGTGGCCCAAGCTGTGGCGCTTAAAAAATCGGAAGACAT
The DNA here is from genome assembly GCA_964545895.1 of uncultured Chitinophaga sp. Lineage (GTDB taxonomy): Bacteria > Bacteroidota > Bacteroidia > UKL13-3 > UKL13-3 > UBA6183. The sequence goes on from CAZJHS010000067.1 coordinate 1,332, forward strand.
GAATGAACTCAAATCGTACTTTATGAGTAATATGAGTCATGAGTTACGCACGCCATTAAATGCCATTATGGGTATTGCCGATGTAATGATTAAGGAAAAAGGCATTGATGAGCGCATCAAATCAAATTTCGAAATTATTAAGTACTCATCAAACAGCTTACTAAGTTCTGTAAACGATATTTTAGATTTTAATCAAATTGAGCGTGGCGATATACGCCTGGTAGAAAATGAATTTGAGCCACACCAGCTATTTAATTTAATTAAACTTAATGCGCAAAAACAAGCTACCGATAAGGGCTTGGTGTTTAAGTTTGAGGTTTCGCCCGATATACCCAAAGCACTTTTGGGCGATGGAACCCGCTTTATGCAAATTATTAATAATGTGCTCAACAATGCGGTTAAGTTTACTAACGTGGGTTATGTAGATGTAAAAATAGATGTATCGGCACGCCACGATGATGACATTAAACTAAAAATTGTAATCAGCGATTCTGGAGTAGGTATTCCTAAAGATAAAATGGATACCATTTACGAAGCTTTTACGCAAGAATCAATTAACAACAAACGCAAATTTGGTGGTTTAGGTTTGGGCTTATCTATTGTTAAAAAATTGGTTGATTTATACCAAGGTAAAATTAACATTGAAAGCAAAGTAGGGCAGGGCACCAAATGTACGCTTGAGCTTCCCTTTGCAGTTATAACCAACGCCACAACCGAAGATTTAAGCACTCCACCTGCTTTAGCTCAAGAGCCTGAAACGGTATCAACCCCAATAAATATTTTGTTGGTTGAAGACAACTCCATGAATCAATTGTTGATGAAAATGATGATGAAACATTGGGAAAACACAACCTTCTCTATTGCTAATCATGGACAAGAGTGTTTAAAAATGTTGCAACAAGATAAGTATGATATTATTTTAATGGATTTACAAATGCCAATTATGGATGGTTACGAGGCTACCATTGCCATACGTGCAGGCGAGGCAGGTGTAGGTAATATTAATATTCCAATTATTGCGCTAACGGCCGATGTAATGGAAGGAACCGAGCAACGCGTAAAACAAATTGGTATGGATAAATATTTAACCAAACCTATTAATCAAGATTTGTTGTATAAATCTGTTTTAGAACTTACTAATACTTCCGTATCAGTATAATACCTATTTTTTTAATTGCTCTTTTCACTTAAACGCAGTGCCTTTGGTGCTGCGTTTTTGTTTTAGGGTTGATGGTAGGAATACCCTATATTGCAGCAAATTATAATACATACATTTTTGACTTTTCACGACTTTAAATTTAATCAAACCCTTTTAGATGGACTTGACGCCATGGGTTTTGATACTCCAACTCCCATACAACAACAAGCTATACCTGCAGTATTAAACAACGTTGATTTAATTGCTTGTGCACAAACAGGCACTGGTAAAACTGCTGCATACTTACTACCTGTTATGAATAACATGGTAAACGATGGTTTAGGTAAATTAAGCACTTTAATTATTGCACCAACTCGCGAGTTGGCCCAACAAATAGATCAACAAGTTGAAGGTTTGGCATACTTTACCGGAATTAGTTCGGCTGCTGTTTATGGTGGTGGCGATGGGCAAATATTTTCGCAACAACAAAAAGCCATGCGCGAAGGTGCTGATATTGTAATTGCAACTCCAGGACGATTATTAGCTATGCTTACTTCAAGTGGTTCGGTTGATATGAGCAATGTAAAACATCTTATTTTGGATGAAGCCGATAGGATGCTTGATATGGGTTTTTATGATGATATTGTACGCATTATAGGTTACCTGCCTAAAGAGCGTCAAACTTTATTGTTTTCGGCTACTATGCCGCCTAAAATTAGAACCTTAGCCAATAAAATTTTACAAAACCCCGAGCAAATAAATATTGCCATAAGCAAGCCTGCTGCGGGTATTTTGCAACAAGCTTACCTTGCTTTCGATAATCAAAAAACTGAATTACTTAAACGTATTTTAACAGATAAAACAGAAGGAAGTGTAATTATTTTTTGCAGCACCAAGGATAAAGTAAAAGACCTTGATAGAGAATTGCGCAGAAATAAATTAGCCATTAAAGCTTTTCATAGCGATTTGGAACAAGCCGAACGCGAAGAAATTATGCAGGCCTTTAGAAATCGCGAATTGCAAGTATTAATTGGTACTGATATTTTATCGCGAGGTATTGATGTGGATGGAATAAGTTTGGTTATTAATTATGATGTACCACCTGATCCAGAAGATTACATACATCGCATTGGGCGTACCGCACGTGCCGAAACTACAGGTACTGCCATTACTTTTATCAACCCAAAAGACCAGCGTAAATTTTACAGCATTGAAACGCTAATTGGTTACGAAATTACCAAGTTGCCTTTACCAGCAGAGTTGGGTGAGGCTCCAACTTACAATCCGCAGGAAACCACTAAAAAGAAACCCGGATTTAAGCGCAATAACTTTAAGCGTAAACCTAAGGCTAATTAATTAGCCTTGGTGTGCTTTTACAATAGGTATAACTTGTTGCCCAATTATTTCAATGGCTTGCATTAATTGTGGGTGAGTTAGTTCTGCATTATCCATTTGGAAAGTAAACCTCGAAATTCCTCCTAATGCTTCACTGTGTCTAATTATTTTAGCTGCAACTTCTTCTGCATCACCAATTACATAAGCTCCACGTTCGCTGCATTGTGCTTCAAACTGTTGGCGTGTTACAGGTGGCCAACCACGCTCTTTGCCAATGCGGGTAAATATTTTTGCATAGCCTGGGTAAAATAAATCTTTAGCTTCTTGCGTGCTGTTAGCCACAAAACCCAATGAGTGTAATCCCACTTGTAATTTTTCAGGTGCATGTCCGGCCCTGCGGCCTGCCTCTCGGTATAAGTCAATTAAGGGCTTGAATCTATGTGTTTCGCCACCAATTACGGCTACCATTAAAGGCAATCCTAATGCACCAGCACGAGCAAACGAAGCAGGCGTGCCACCTACACCTAACCAAACAGGTAATTGCTGTTGTAATGGTCGTGGGTAAATAGCTTGGTTGTGTAAGGCAGGTCTAAATTTTCCTGCCCAAGTAACTGATTCGTTGTCGCGTATTTGTAACAAAAGGTTTAGCTTTTCAATAAACAGCGCGTCATAATCTTCAATATTCAACCCAAACAATGGAAAAGCTTCGGTAAACGAACCACGACCAACCACCAATTCTGCACGTCCATTCGATACCAAATCAAGTGTTGCAAATTCTTGAAAAACACGTACTGGGTCGGCAGCACTTAATACAGTGACAGCACTAGTTAGTTTGATGCGTTGGGTTTGTGCAGCAGCAGCTGCAAGTATAATGGCCGTTGCCGAGTCTAAAAATTCTTTGCGATGATGCTCACCAATGCCAAATACATCAAGCCCCATTTTATCTGCATATGCAATGCGCGCTAATAATTCGTTTAAGGCTTGTGTACTGTTTGATGTGCCATTACTTGCGGCTGCAAAACTATCTATTCCAATTTCCATGTATGGTATGGTGCTATTTTAAAATGTAAAGTTTAGGTTTAACTAAATGAGTTTTTGCCAACCTATTTAACGGTTTTGTTAGCAATAATTTTGGCTGCAAGATAGGCCATTGGAATGTATGCAAAAATCAAATCAACTAGGTTAAACCACAATGGTGCAGGTAACATATATACTGCAATTGTACCACCAATAAAAAATACAATACCAATACCTAAAGCAATGCGTAATTGGTTACTAGCTGCAATAATACTTGCCAAAAGGGCGCCAATAAACGTACCGAGTGCATGGGCTAAAAATGGCATAATAAAATGCTTGGGTTCAAATAAATGAAGGCCAGCTTTCAAACCCTCAACAGTAGTAACATTAACTCCACTTGGGGGAGGAATAATAGCCGAACTGTTTTCTATTAAAATCATGTTTACTTTACCGCCAACAAAAAGGCCTGCCAACACGGCTAAAATGTTTCGTACAATCTTATTCATAAAGGCAAGTTAGGTAAAAGTATTAACATGTATCAAGTAACTTTAAAACACAATCCTTTATCAGCTAACGCACTTTTTAGTTTAGGAATACTGCTTGGGCCAATGCCATGTAAATCTAATATTTCCTTTTGTGTGTATTTTGCTAATTGATTTAAGCTATCAATACCTTTACTCATAAGTGCTCTGCGCGCAGGTGCACTTAGTTGTGCTAAAAAGCCTTCATCAGGTTTAGCCAAACTTTCGCAAGTTGGGCAAGTAGGGCAACTGCTACTTTTGTAGTAAGTATGTTGGTTAGTGCAAATTCTTTTGGTGCGGTTTGATTGAGCCATATAAATTACAAGTAAAACTAAGATACAATCAATTAAATACACTTGCAAAAGCGGAAAAAAAAATCCCTGATTCAATTATTTGAAACAGGGATTTTTGGTAAAACACTTTAATTATTTAGCTAACTAAACTTATTGCTGCGCAAGTAAGTAGGGTTAAAATAGCTGCGGCCCTAAATGCCAAATTGTTTATGGCTAATGCTTTTGTTTTCATAATCCTTAATTATTAAAAGGTGTATTTAAGTTAATTAATAGGATATACGTAAACATTGTGCCAAATAGTTTAACAACTTAGTCATAAAACGGTAAGCTGTTTTTAATTGCTTGATAACTAGTGTTTAAATGTTTTGTAAAAAAGTAGTTCTATACGGTTGAGTATAAAAATTACATTCTTGGTGTCCAAGTAATTTCGGTGCCACCAGTATCGTGTACTATTTTGCGCGATAGCATAAATAAGTAATCACTCAAACGATTTAAATACATAACAATAATTTCGGGTACTTCGGTTTCAGTAGCTAAATGTACCACAATACGCTCGGCCCTGCGGCAAATACAGCGTGCTACATGGCAATGCGAAGCAACAATATTACCACCAGGTAAAATAAAGTTTTTAAGTGCCGGTAAATCGCTATCCATTTTGTCCATTTCGTGCTCCAGCAAATCAACATCTGCTTGGGTTACATCTGGCACTTTCATTTTTGATTTCACAGGATCGCTTGCTAAAACAGATCCAATTGTAAATAGTCTATCTTGTACTTCGCGTAAAATTTTGGTTGTTTCAGGGTTGTTCATACCATCAATAATCAACCCTAAATAGCTGTTAAGTTCATCAACAGTTCCGTAGCTTTCAATGCGTAAATGAAACTTAGGAACACGTACACCACCAATTAAGGAAGTTTGGCCCGAGTCGCCTGTTTTGGTATAAATTTTAAAAGTCATTTAAGTGTGTGGTTAAATCTAAAAATCAAAAGTAATAAATAAACAGTAAACCACAGTTGCACTTACAGGTTAACTAATGGCTAAAATCAAACAATGAATTAGCCACTATTGTTTTATATATTGGGTTGTAAGCTTACATACTCCAATTAATTACCGCTAAATAAATGGGCATACCCACGGTAATATTAATAGGAAAGGTAATAGCTAACGCCATTGGAATATACAAGCCCGGGTCGGCTTTGGGTGCTGCTAAACGCATGGCAGCGGGCACTGCAATGTATGATGCGCTTGCGGCTAAAATGGCAAACATAAATCTGTTTCCTACTTCGGCTGTTACTAATCCACTTAGCCATGCTACTGCCATTCCGTTAATAATAGGAATTACAATTGGAAACCAAGTTACAAACCAGCCATACTTTTTAAAGGCACCAAACTTTTTGGCTGTTACCATTCCCATTTCTAATAAAAACAGTGCTAAAAATCCTTTGAAAATATCGGTAGTAAAAGGTTTAATCCCTTCGGCTTGTTTGCTATCTGCAATTAAACCTATGCAAAGGCTGCCTAAAATTAATAGCACACTGCCGTTGGTAACCGAGTGTTTTATTACTTCGCTTATAGGCATGTTGGAGTTTTTTTCTTTATCGTAAAGCATCATTAAAATTACACCAACTATAATAGCAGGCGATTCCATAAATGCCATAACCGCAACCATATGTCCGCCATAGTGCATTTGTTGGAACTCTAAAAAGGAAGCTGCAGCCACAAAAGTTACTGCACTTACTGAGCCGTAAGAGGCGGCAATAGCACCGGCATCGGCAATGGATAGTTTACGTTTAAGAATAAAAAAGGTGTACAGTGGAATTGCAGCAGCTATGAATAACCCAAATAAAAGCGAGAACGCAATTTCGCTGGTAAATGTACTATGAGCCAATTCTTGTCCGCCTTTAAAACCAATAGAAAACAATAAATACAACGATATAAACTTAGCCGAAGATTCGGGAATTGTTAAATCGCTTTTTAACCGAACTGCTAAAATACCTAATACAAAAAATAGTAGGGTAGGGTTGGTTAGGTTTGAAAGCAATAAAGATAAATTCATACGAATAATATTTTAGTTTAGTAAACCTGCACTCCACTGCAAGGCATAAATAGTTTTAAAGTATTTTGTTTTAAGATCAATAAGTTTTTCAAGTGCTTCAAGTGCTTTTGTTTCGCGGCTATTTATTAAAAACATAGAGCTTTCACCGTTGTTAAATCTAGATTCTTCGGCCTTAAGCATCAGTTGGTAATTCGTGTAATTATTGCGCTGCAACTCAATTTGTTTTTGCAGCGTAACAAGTTCGTTGTGGTATTGCTTAATTTTAATTTCTGTTTGCTGTTGTTTTATGTTTAAGCCAAGTTTGGTTTCTTGTAATTTTAAACCTGCTTTTCGGTATTCGCCACGGCCATATCCTAAAAATAAGGGCATTTCAAACTTTAAACCCACTTGGTAATTATCGTTGCCAAAGTTGGTGTGTAGTTGTGGTGTGTAGCTTTTGTTAAGCCAATTGTAGTTTAAATCAAGCTTAGGTAATAACTCCTGAAACTTTAGTTTTTTATCAATGGTTAGTGCATCAATTTTGTATTGATAGGCTACAAGGTTTGGGTTGCTTTGGTTTGATGTATTGAGTAAATCAACCAGTGCTAAATTAAACGAACTGATGTTGGTTTCGTTTTCCCAACCTGCTTGTGGTATAATGGTTTCGGGTATGTAGTAAGGTTGGTTGTTGGCGTTCCACAAATAAGCCGAAAGCTGTAATCCTGCATTTTGAAAAGTTAGCCATTGTTGATTTTGTTGCAATTCAAAACTTTGTAATTGGGTAAGCGCTTCCACGGTATCAATGGCAGGTCGTTCTCCATTATCAACCCCTTTTTTTACTAAGGATAAACGTGCAATATTAACTTGTACATTTGCTTTTACCACCGCGTATGTTTGGTAAGCTTTTACCCAATTCCAGTAGGCATCCATGGCGCTCATCAATACATCATTTAGTAAAGCGCGTTGCTCAGCTTGTGCTAACGTATTGTATAATTTTGCTTGTTGCAAAAATGCTCTTCGTTTATCAAGTATTAAGTTTTTAGCAAGTGGAATTGAAACACCAACAAAGCTGGTTTTGCCAGGAGTTTCATCCTCGTTAAGTCTTTGGCCGCTTACATTTGCCGCACCTGCGCTTAACTCCACTCCATACCAAGTTGGTAGTTTAACTTGCGGCATTACATAATTGTAATAGTTAGTTCCGTTTAAAGTTTTTTGAGCCATGTAGTTGGCTATAATTGGGTTGAAAGCTCCGCGCGCAATGGTTACATCGGCCTCAGATTTTTTTACGCCAATATTGGCTTGTTGTGCAATGGGGTGATACTTTTTTACTGCTTGCAACACTTGTTCGGCATTAAGCGTTGTTAAAGTATCTTGCGCAAAAGTGCAAAAACTTAATCCAATAAAAAACAGCAAGAACAGGTTATTTTTCATCGCTTACATTTGGGTTGTTGTATGATTGTTTTTTAGTTTTTGGCTGTTGTGCTTGGTAGTAATCAGGAGGAAAACCATTGATGTTACGCCATAACTCGTACCAAATAGGAACATCTTTTAGCAAAGCAATACCTTGTGCACCGCAACCCATTTTAAGTTGCTCGGGCCATTTTTTATCCATAGGGTCTTCGGCTACTAATACCCTAAACAATCCGTTATCGCTAATCGTATTTTCGAAAGCCACAACCTTGCCACCAAAAGTACCATAACTGGTGTTTGGCCAACCGCTAAATACAATGGTGGGGAAACCATCAAACATAAACCTAACGGGTTGACCAATGCTAATTAAAGGTAAATCAATTGGGCGCACAAACATTTCAACAGCATAGTGCGATTGGTTGGGTACAATCATGGTAATGTGTTCGCCTTCTTTTACCATTTCGCCAACACCACCTTTTTTGGCTTGCACAATTTGTCCATCTTGAGGAGCCAAAATAATGTACATACCATTGCGTATGCTATAATTAGTAACAGTATTTTCTAGCTTAGCCACTTCGCCTTGTGCAATTGCAATTTGACTCATGCTTTGCAAACGATCGCCTTCGGCTTTGCTTATTTTTTCGTTGTAATCTTGCACAGCACTTTGTTGTTCCAATTTTGTATTGGTAAGCTCTTGCAAGGTTTGCTCAATTTTGTTTTCGGCAATTTGTTTTTTAGCTAATGCATTTTGAAATGCCACGTTACGCTGTTGCAGTTGAGTTTGTGATACCAGCCCATCTGCAAACATTTTTTGTTGACGCTCGTATTGATCTTTAGCTAAATTGTATTCGTTGGTTACAGCACCTAACTCGGCACGCTCGCCAATAAGTTTGTTGTTAAGCTGCTTAACTTTGTTTTTTAGCTGTTCAATTTTTAATTCTTTTGATGCACTTAGTGCCTGAATTTGCGAAGTTGAAGTAGCTACTTTGCCTTCATAAAAGTTTATCGTTTCTTTTTTAGCATCTAACTGTTGCTGGGTACGACTAACCAAATTAGGGTCTAAATAATCAGATTTTATTTCGGCTAATTGTAAAATGGTATCACCCTTTTTTACATAATCGCCTTCTTTTACATTCCAACTTAATATGCGGCCCGGAATAGGAGAGTTAATTTCCTGCGGACGTTCTTCTTGGTATAACGTGGTAATAGTTCCGCGGGCTTTTATGTTTTGTGTCCATGGTAAAAAAATAGTAAGCACTAAGGCTACGCATACGCCTATAAACCAATAACGCACATTGCTTTGGCTGCCGCTTAGGTAAATATTTTTAAACGAATTAAACTCTTGAATTGGTTTCATAATTAGTTGTTTTTAAACGATGAAACTTGACCACCACTTAAAGTAATTGCATGTGTGCATTGGTTTAAATAATCTTTATCAGCGGTTACAACCACCACGGTTGATTGTGTTAAACCTAGCATGTAGTTTATAATGTTTTGCTTATACATTTCATTTAAACCACTCCACGGTTCGCTAAGTACAATAAGCGGTTTGGGACTTGCAAGTGCACGCAATAACAATAATTTTTTAGTGGTTGATTCGGATAGTTTTTTTCCTGTTGGGTCAATCAAACTATCAAATCCCTGAGCAAAATCTTGCAACAAATCTTGCATACCTAACTGGTTTGCCAATTGCATTATATTTTCGGGCTTAATTGCATCATCACCCATCGAAATATTTTCGAGAACAGTGCCTAAAAACAAATCGTTGGTGTTTAAGCAAATACTAATTTGTTGACGCAATGCATGCAATTGATAATTGCTCATGGGTATTCCGTTAATTAAAATTTGGCCTTGGTAATCATCATAACAGCTAGCTATTAATTTTAGCAAGGTTGATTTGCCAGAACCATCATCACCCCAAATACCCACTTTAGCATTGTTTGGAATAGTAATATTAATATTATTTAAAGCAGTTTTGCCGGGCACATATTCATAACTTACATCTTTAAAAGTAAGCGCTAATCCTTGGTTGGTGGTTAAATTTAAGGTTCCACTTTTTTCGGTTTCTAGCTCGGTAACATTGGCTAATTTTTCAATTCCTGTTATTACATCATACACACTATCTAAACTACTAATTAGTTTTTCAACCGCACCAATTACAGTTAATATTACAATTTCGGCTGCTATAAACTCGCCAATATTTAGCTGCTGTTTAATTACTAAATAAGTACCTACAGCCAGTAAACAAGCTGTAACCACCACTTTAAATGCCACCAATACTTTGTATTGAAAAAGCAATACTTTAAAATGAGAAGTGCGTGCAGTTAAATAATTGGTAATGTTTTTATCGGCACGGGTTAAATTAAATTGGTTGTGGTTTGAAAACTTAAAAGGTAAAATTACACGGGCCAACTCTTCTAACCAACCAGCTACTTTGTATTTATGGCCACTTTCTTGTAAGCTGGTTTTAAGGCCGTGCATGCCGGTATACCTTAACATTAGCCATAAAATAAGCAGTAGTAAAATACCTAACATGATAAATACTGTATGATAAATAGACAGCAACACCAAGCCAAAAACAATTTGTATGCTGGCTATGGGCATATCTAATAATATTTTTGATAGGCCTTTTTGCAGTGTAATGGTTTCAAAAAAGCGGTTAGCCTTTTCGGGTAAATAGTGATCGTTTGTTTGATTTAATTTTAGCTGCGGTATAGTGTTGGCAAACTCAAAAGCGTAACGGGTAAAAATACGTTGCTGTATTTTTTCAATTACCTTCATTTGGTTTATATGCATCATACCTACCGTTAATACCCCAATTACAACCACACTTATTAGTATGTAGATAGAAGTAACCATGGTGGTACCCATAACCAAACCTATAATAGATTGCACACCTAAGGGTAAACTAAGTTGCACCAATCCACTTAGTATAGCGTAAAAATACACGTTGGTTATTTCCTTTTTTTCTAGCTTAAGTAATTGGCCAAGTCGTTTTAATGCCGATGTGTTTTTTGTTGCCATGCTGTATTAATTGACTGCAAATATATAAATACAATTACAAATAATAGTAATACTATTATTTGTAATTGTTTTATTATTGTAAATAATATAATTACTTTTGTCGACCCCAAAATGAGAGCATAATTATGGAGTACCAAATTTCTATTAAAGTAAACGATAAAATATACTTGCGCGACCCAGAAAGCACAGAGTTGGGCAAGCAAATTGTAAAATCAGCTATTGATTTAATAGGCCAGTTGGGTTTTGAGGCTTTTACATTTAAAAAGTTGGCGGCCGAAACGAAAACTACCGAAGCTACGATTTACAGGTATTTCGAAAATAAGCATCGCTTGTTGTTGTATATTTTAAATTGGTACTGGTCGTATTTAGAATATTTGGTTGATGTGAAAGTGCAGGGGGTAAGCGACCCTAAAAATCAACTTAAAATTATTATTGATTTACTAACCCACGAGCTGCCCGATACAACTGGAAAGGTAGATTACCACAAAACCTATTTAAACGAAATTGTAATTGCAGAGAGCAGCAAAGTATACTTGGTTAAGGATGTGAACGAAATAAATAAAAGTCAGGTTTTTAAGCCGTATAAAGATTTGTGCGCAAAAATTGCAGCCATTATTTCGGCCTATAATCCTAGTTACAAATACCCAAAATCGTTAAGCAGCATGCTTATTGAAACCTCGCACCATCAGCAGTTTTTTGAGAGCCATTTGCCTAATTTAACCGATGCGCAAGCCAAACACAAAGGCGAGTTTACTGCTGTTTTTTTAACCGACTTTTTATTTAAAACCCTCCAAAATTAAATACACTACAAAAAACAAAAGAGGCTGTCTGTTGTATAGATCAGCCTCTTTTTATTTGTGCCCTGTGAGGTTATTCGTGTTTTCAGTAATTAATCACAGGTTCCATCTGGTTTACAAACGGCACCTTCTATTACTTGTAACTTTTGTAACGGATTGTTTTTTCTAAACTCGGTGTAGGTTTGTGTTAAAGCACCCAAAAATGTATTTGGATCTTGCGCCCCCGAAACGGCTACTTTTCTATCAAAAACAAAAAAGGGTACACCACGCACACCCAATTGTTGTGCTTCATATTCATCAGCTTTTACCTCATCAGCATATTGGTTTGATTGCAATACTTGTTTTAAAGCTGCAGTATCTAACCCTATTTCAGCACCTAATTCAAGCAATGTGGCTTCATCATCGGTGTTTTTACTTTGGGTAAAATAAGCTTTAAACAATTGCTCTTCGGCTTCGTGTTGTTTACCATGTGCTTTAGCAAAATGCGAAAAACGATGTGCATTAAACGAATTAGCTAAAACAGCTTTTTCCATGTGGTAGGTTAAACCAACTTGGGCTGCCATGTTGTTGGCATAATCCATCATTTCTTTAGCTTGAGCTAACGAAACACCTTTGGCTTCAGCCAAATATTGCATTACACTTTTGCTGGTATCTGTTTTTAAGGTTGGGTTTAGCTCAAAGCTTTTCCATTCAATTTGTATGTAATCTTTATCCGAAAATTGAGCCAAAGCTTGTTCAAACTTGCGTTTACCAATGTAGCAAAATGGGCACATTACATCACTCCAAATTTCTACTTTCATTTTTACAGTATCCATGGTTGTTGTATTTGGGGTAAAGGCAGTTTTTTGAGCATGTGTGCAAGCACAACAAAAGCCAATAAAAAAGGTTAATGCAGCAAAAAATACCCTACGGTTCATGTTTAATTATTTGGCTAATATAGGAGATTTAACCATACGGCCCCATGCTATAAATGCAGCTATTGCAGCAATTACTACGCAAACTATTACAGAAGATAACTCGTTTTGCTTGGCGTGTAAACCAATAGCTAAAACCATAATAACGCCAATTCCTATTGCAGCAACTGCGGTTAATTTGGGTTGAATTTTAAGCAAGCTAGGTAAAACTAATCCTAAGGCACCCAATACTTCCGATACGCCAATAAAGCGAATTAAAGCGGGCATTTCTTGTACCCAAGTCATGTTTTTGCCAAGTTCTTCAATTGGTGTTATTGATTTCATGATACCAGCCATTAAAAACATAGCGGCTAAACTTATTTGTGCTACCCACAAACTTACATTTACAAATTTGCTTGGTTGTTGTGTTGTTGTCATAATAATAATTGTTTATACAAACATAAAATTTTGAGTTACAATTACCGCGTTTGCCAACGGCAAAAAGGTAAGTGTACAAATTTGGTAGGTAAGAGGGGGAAATAACAACTGAGACAGTTTGTGCTATTTGTTTAGTTTATTTAGGTATGTGTTTATTGAACAGCAAGCAGCAAGTAAAAAATCAATATAATAAGTAGGTGTGATTTTATGAGATTTTGTTTAACGTTCCCACGCCTTGCGCTCGTTGCCGATTGCGTAGCAGAAACTGTCAACTAAGATAAAATATTTTGCGTACATAAAAGCTTCATTTTACCACGTTAACGGCAATGGCGCAAGGCGTGTGTTACCAGCTGGCAACTTTATTTGATTACTATTTGTTGTCTTTGATTGCGTATTTCTTTAGTCTCAGTCGAAATTCCTTTTCTAATTGCACTTTACTAAGTTTTGTTATTTGTCTTATCGCAGAATAAATATCACTGTCGTTCATAGTATTTGATTGAATTAATTTTCGCAGTCCTTCATATCCGCTTTTTTCAAATATTATTTCCGCTAAAATCGAACCAGTCGGATAAGCTGTTTGATAACC
>CAZJHS010000068.1:0-14690 GCA_964545895.1 uncultured Chitinophaga sp.
GCGGTGGTTGGCCAGAGTTTTCTGATTTTCATGAAGAGCCTGATGGAACTCAAATGTTTAGCGCTAGCACCTATAGTACCGCTGGTAAATTATACTTATACAAAACAAGTGCAACAGGTAATTTACTTTGGATTACACCAATAGGAGATGTTACGGTAGATCACCGTAAAATATCTTCCTTTAAAATTAGTAGTAATAAGTATTTTTTTGCTACTAATAAAGTAAGAACAACCAGTGAGTATCAATCTACTTATGGTGTTGCTATTATTACAGACACAACAGGAAATATCCTCTTTCAAGACACCTTTACAAAAATTAACGGATCATTACAATATGCTGCACCAAACGTTAATGGAAATATCCTACTTTTAGGGCGTGAAGATACTAGCACTTTTATTTTAACAATAGACACATTAGGAAACATATTAAGCAAACATTATATGTCGACTAAATTAGATAAAAGTATAAATATAGTTGATGCGGTTATTCCCAATTATACCTCAACAGAACTTTTTTATGTAGCCCATAGTACCTATTACGATTCCAATTATGTTGCTAGGCTTGATTTACTAGGAAACATATTAAAGGACACCATTTTTACTCAATATATTCCGCATTCAAGATCAATATATCCGTTGTTTATTAACCCCCTGAAAAACAACCATTACATGCTAACAGGTACATCATCCACAATTATTGATTCCAATTTAAACATTGTTTGGACTAGTAATAATACAGCAACAATAGATTGGAGCAAGCAAATAAACTGTTCCATTTTAACCAACGATAGTATGGTTGTATCCACAGGTGCAAGCAACTTTCAACGTGTTAGTACTTTAGAATCGGTTTCCGACCTTTGGTTTGGTGTAACTTCTATTAGTAGCAAAATGATTATGGTTAAATCAATAGCTATAAGTGGTGGCGAAAACATTGCCATAAAAAATGGCACACTGCAACTAATGGCTAATATTTTGCCTAAAAACGCCCTAAACCAAACTGTTTTATGGGAGGTAAACGAAACAAATAAGGCTAGTATAACACAAGATGGTTTAGTAACTGCTTTAGCAAATGGAATCGTAAGCGTTACGGCTACCACAACTGACGGCAGTAATTTAGTTGCTCAAAAATTTGTTTTTATTTCAAACCAAGAAACGGTTGGCGTCAACGAATTAGTGGTGAGTGAAAACCAAATTAACCTTTACCCCAACCCTGCCCAAAACCAATTAACCGTGGTGTGTAATGTAGCACAAATACAAGCCATACACCTGCTAGAACTAAGCGGAAAAATGCTGCATACTTTTACCAACAATACATCTATAAACCTTAGCCAATGCGCTAGCGGTATGTATTTAGTTAAAATTGAAACCGACAAAGGTACCGTGTTTAAAAAATTGATTATTAGTAAGTAAAATAATACGCTCATGAAAAACCTACTCACGCTACTTATAAGTTTGTTTACCCTAAATGCATTTGCACAAGATGGAACCCTTGATTCTACATTTGGGGTAAATGGGCAGGTATCCACCAAAACCAATATTCTTACGGGTCAAGGTAATTTTTACTTTTCCAAAATAGGGATTTTACAAAATGGAAATATTGTACGAGCGGGAACAATTACGTTTGGCCAAGATAGTAGTATAATATTAAGTTGTATTAGGGCTAACGGTTGGCTTGAATATTATTTTGGTACAAGTACAAACGGATACTTAAAAATTGGCAGTGCATCATCTAAAATTGCTACACAAGATTTAGTGATAACTAACAACAATAAAATTTTAATAGGCGCCTTTTGCAGAGAAGCTGGTAATACCTATATTTTATTGTTAAAACTAAATGCAGATGGATTTTTTGATAACACATTTGGAATAAATGGGCAGGCTAAAATAGCTGCGAACATCAAAACTATAAATCAGGTATTAATACAACAAAATGGAAGCATATTGGTGCATGCTGATACTTTTTTATACCGCTTTACCTCTACCGGAGATATTGACCCAACCTTTGGTACAGCAGGCAAAATAAATGTTGCCAATGGGAGCCGCATTACAATTAGCCCAACCAATAAAATTATTGTAGGTGCAGGTGGCTATTCAATTTCAATTAAAAGGTATAGCGCAAATGGCGTGCTTGATACCAGTTTTGCCAACAATGGACACTACTATCGCTATGTACCCGAAATTAATAATGGTGTGTATAGAATTTTTGAATCCTATACAAACTTAAATATTAAATGCGACTCATTAGATGGTTTTAATTTAGTCTATCAAAAATATGTGGTAGGCGTTGATAATAAGAATATTGTGGGAAATATGGAAACCCCAAAATTTGTATTTACACGAATGTTGCAACAAGGCATTTTAGATTCCGCAAATACTTGCATGCAAAACACTATACGTAATTACGCATCTTTAAATTTAGTGCTATTTCAATCCAATGGAAAAAATATTTTAGTAGAAAATGGAGAAGATTTTTATGCAACCAGATGGTATAAGCAATGCTCTGGCGAAGACATTACGTTTACTATGAATAAACGGAAAACCGTCTTTCGAACTATATTATTAAATAATGATACAGCCATTTATCTGTTAGTTACAAACTATAAAACAGATTTTCAATATCCAGATTCTACTACGCTATTTAAAATAAAAACTTCGCTTAATAACTACCAAGCGCATAAGCCCGTTGCAAAAATTTGGGTTGATAAAAATACCGGCAATACCAACACCTCCTTTTCATTCAGAGACTCGTCAGAGCATGGACCCTTGCAACGGTTGTGGGTGTTTACACCCAATAATGTGACGTATTTGTTAAATAGTAGTTCCACATCAACCAACCCAACGGTGCGGTTTACCCAAAATGGTAAATACACGGTAAAACTAGTAGTAGGTAATCTAATGGGTAATGATTCCGTAGTGCAAAATCAGCTGGTTGATATCAATGTAAAACCTGTGCCT
This sequence comes from uncultured Chitinophaga sp., assembly GCA_964545895.1. Taxonomy (GTDB): domain Bacteria; phylum Bacteroidota; class Bacteroidia; order UKL13-3; family UKL13-3; genus UBA6183. The sequence goes on from CAZJHS010000068.1 coordinate 2,955, forward strand.
CAGTTTAGTGTATCAACCAACTTGGCTCTTCCATCGTCAAAAATATACCTAACAGATTCATCGTTAAATAATCCCAACAAATGGAAATGGGTATTTACCCAACCCAATGTAGTTTTTCAATCGGGCACTTCGGATACTTCGCAAAATCCCGTTGTTCGTTTTACACAACCTGGCTTCTATAACATTAAACTAGTTGCCACTTCGCCTTTTGGCTCCGATAGTATTACCAAGCAAAATGTAATTACAGTGGTAAGTTCAGGTATACCAGTAGCTAATTTTACAGCTAGTAAAACTTATGCATTAACTAGTACACCTATAAAATTGTTTAACCAAAGTTCATACAATCAACAAAATAATCAATGGTACATTTCTCCTTCAGTTGGGTACACTTACATTAGTGGCGACAGCACTTCTGATAATCCTATTTTACAATTTGATTCGGCAGGAACATATAGTGTTGCGCTTGTAGTAAAAAACGATTGGGGTAAAGATAGCGTGATTAAAATAGACTACTTGCATATAGGTAACCAAAAAGTAAGTGCCTATTTTAAAGCATCGAAAACAAATGGAACCACTTATGATACCGTTGTTGTTGTAGATAGTTGCATAAATGCCGCTAACCGTACTTGGAAAATAACACCAAATACATATACGCGCCTTTCAGATTCGACTTTGATTTTTAATAAAGATGGTTTGTATACCTTACAACTTATTGCTTCTAATGCTTTTGATGCTGATACCTTTACCCGAACAAATTACATTAATATTTACACCCCATTGCCTCAACCACTATTTTATGCAGATAAAACAGGAGGTTATGTTGGCGATACCATTACCCTTATTGACACAAGCCTATATGTGCAATCTAGGCAATGGCAAATTACACCAGCCACGTATATCAAGTCGCCCAATATCTTAGTTCCTACCTACTACACCTTAAACTGGGACCCTAAAATATTAGTATTTACCAAGGGTGGTGTATATAGCGTAAAACTCTCCGCAACAAATATTAAAGGAACTTACGAATTGCTGCGCACCAACTACATTAATATTACCAGTGTTGGATTAGACGAGGCCCTGCAAAATAACGCAGAAGTAACCCTTTACCCCAACCCTGCCCAAAACCAATTAACCGTATTGTGTAATGTGGCACAAATACAAGCCATACACCTGCTAGAACTAAGCGGAAAAATGCTGCATACTTTTACCAACAATACAACCCTAAACTTAAGCCAATGCGCTAGTGGTATGTATTTAGTTAAAATTGAAACCGATAAAGGTACCGTGTTTAAAAAATTGATAATTAGTAAATAAGCATTAAAGGTAATTTGGCGTTTAATTAATACCTGTATATGTATACCTTTGGTGCATGATTATATACAACGTAACCATAAATATAGAAGACGATGCCCGCGAAAATTGGGTAGCTTGGATGAAAGAAACCCATATACCGCAAGTAATGGCTACGGGCTTTTTTACTGCCTTTAGTTTTAATAAACTATTAAGCCGCCAAGAAGACGAAACTGGCACTACCTACGTAATACAATACACTGCACCAAGCATGCAACATTACGAGGAATATCAGGCCAACCATGCACCAGCATTGCAAGCCGAAACCAAACGTTTGTTTGAAGGAAAATTTGTGGCGTTTAGAACTTTAATGGAAAAGGCGTAATTAAGAATAGTTATTATTCTTCGTCCTTTTTCTTAATCTCGTTAAACAGCTGCTCCATTTTAAATACGTAATCCAAGCTATCATCAATTAAAAACTGTAGCTCGGGTATAACACGTACTTGCTTACGTATACGGGCTGCTAACTCGCGTCTGATAGGTACTTTTTGCAAATCAACTACACGCAAAAGCTCCTCTTTATTTTTTTCGTTAAAAAAGCTTAAGTACACTTTAGCAAAGCTTAAATCGGGCGATACAGTAACATTGCTTATGGTAATAAAAGCGTTGTTAAAAAACTCTGAACGATGTTGTGTAAACACATCGGCCAATTCTTTTTGTATTAATCTCCCAAATTTTTCTTGTCTGATACTCATGCTGCAAATATGCGCAAAATAAATTAACCTATCGCGATAAGGTTTTGTTTAACTTATAACTTAAGTACACCGAGTAGCTGTACTCCATTAGCTGGTTGCGCAAATCGTAATAAGGCTCTAGCCTTACATTAAGCCATAAACCAGGCGCCATTTTTTTACCGTACATCAGCCTTATAAAAAAAAGTTCGCGCATTTTTTCGGTATACCCTTGTTTATCCATCGAAACCGATTGATAAAGCGTTGTGCCTCTATCGGCAATAAATCCATTACTTAGCCAATAAGTTGGGTTTACCGTAAAGCCATTTTTTAATATGGCCACATGGGCCAAAAATCCGTTTCCGTTGCGGTAAGCATAAAACCCACTATGGGTATTTTCTTTATATAAAACAGCGTACGCTTCGGCCTTTATACTAAGCTGGTTTGGGTTGATGCGTTGATACGACAAACCGGCTGCCCCATTAAATTGCATCACCATATTGGAGGTATCGTTATCTATTTGGCCGCCACGATGATGAGCCGTAAACTGAAAAATAGGTTTTAATAAATGAAGCGTTTGTTGTTGGGCAACCTCAATTCCGTTTGGGTTAAGGGCTTTTGTGTAGTTGGTTTTGGTTTGATACAACACTGCGTGTGTATTTATGCCAGCAGTAAACTGCTCTTTGTATGGCGAGCCTCTATCAATAAAACGTTCCCAATTGATCCACGTATCAAGCCAAATGTTTTGGGTATTTATTTTTAACTGTGCACCATTTTCAACCCTTCTTAAAATTGCCGAATTGATATCAAACAAAGGTTCAATTAATTGATGAGCAAGCGCTCCTTCTAACGTTCCGAAAATAAAGGTACGCTTGTAGTTTTTGCTTTTAAGCTTAACACTAAAAGTAGGTATAATTTGGTTGATGGCAGGCGTTGCGCCAAAATCTGTTCGCAAAAAAACACCTGCTTGCAGCGTAGTAAAAGCATTGGGTTGATAGGCCAATTGTGGATGCAATTGCGAACCAAATAAGGTTCTACCCACTTCTATTTTATTAAAATACTCGGTATTGCGTAGGTAATTAAAATTACTAATTGTTAAGCCAAACTTCCCGCTATCGTTGGGGTTGATGTTGATTTCATCGCTTAAAACGGTGTTGTTTATTTGGGCAAATAGCGTTGCATGCAACAACATCAAACCCAAAACAAAACATAACTTTATATACCGATGAAATTTTTTCATCTTACAAATCCATTGCTGTAGCAACCAATTCAGCAATATCCTTTACTTCAATTTCTTGCTCTTTGTTGTGATGTTTAACACCATCGCGCAACATGGTCATACAAAACGGGCAAGCCGCTGCAACCACATTTGGTTGGGTTTCTAGCATATCATCGGCACGTTCAATGTTCACTTCTTTTTTACCGTTTTCGGCATCTTTAAACATTTGTGCACCACCAGCACCACAGCATAAACCATTGGCTTTGCTGCGTTTCATTTCTACCAAAGCACCATCCAATTTTTCAATTACCTCGCGTGGTGCTTCGTAAATATTGTTAGCACGACCTAAGTAGCAACTATCGTGGTAAGTAATACGCTGGCCTTTAAATGCACCACCTTTAATGGCAATTTTACCATCGTTTAAAAGTTGGTTTATTAAAGTAGTGTGGTGTAAAACCTCATAGTTTCCGCCTAACTCGGGGTATTCGTTTTTAAGTGTATTAAAGCAATGCGGGCAGCCCGTTACAATTTTTTTAACACCGTACATATTTAGCGTAGTGATGTTTTGCATGGCCATCATCTGGAACAAAAACTCGTTTCCGGCACGTTTGGCAGGATCGCCAGTACAAGCCTCTTCGGTACCCAAAATGGCAAACTTTATTTGTGCTGCATGCAATATTTTAGCCACTGCTTTGGTAATTTTTTGCGCGCGCTCATCAAAACTACCTGCGCAACCTACCCAAAATAAAATTTCGGCTTCTTCGCCTGCCGCCATCATATCGGCCATTGTACGTACCTTAAATTCGCTCATGTGTGTGTTAAATTCAGTGAGGCAATTTAGTAAAACAATTTAATTTTTAACAAGAATGCTTTCCTTAATAAAAGGTATAATGTTTAATATCAGAGCCTATTTTAGAGGGCGTTAAGCTATTATTTAGCAATTAATTTAAGCTCAAATTTATTCCATTAATCTTACTGTTATATTGCAAACATGAATCGAATTGACCGTATATCGGCTATTTTAGTGCAGCTACAATCAAAGCGAGTGGTTAAAGGACAAGAAATTGCCGAGCGTTTTAACATTAGTTTGAGAACAGCTTACCGTGATATTAGAACGTTAGAAGAGGCGGGTGTTCCTATTATTAGTGAGGCGGGTGTGGGTTACTCGTTGGCAGATGGTTATAGATTGCCCCCAATTATGTTAACCAAACAAGAGGCAACTGCCTTTTTAACAGCCGAAAAACTGGTTGAAAAACTAACCGACCAAGCAACGTATGAGATTTATAAATCGGCCATGTATAAAATTAAGGCCGTGCTTAAATCAGATGATAAACACCATTTAGAAGACATGGAAGAGTATATTGCTGTGGTTGATAATCCGTATTTGCCCAAAGACAGAAACACATCAAACCACATACAAGTTATTCTTAACAGCGTTGTACAAAAAAAGGTAGTGAGTATTGATTACTTTGCGCATCATACACAAGAAAATACCTTAAGAAATATTGAGCCCATTGGCATTTTTATGCAATACAACCATTGGTATGTTATAGGCTATTGTTGGCTGAGAAAAGATTATAGAAATTTTAAAATTGAAAGAATAAAGGCAGTAAGCCAAACAGATCAGGATTTTTCTAAAAACCACCCTCCGTTAAAAAAATATTTACACCAACTAAGTAATGATAAAAACAAATTGATTACCGCCATTTTGCGTTTTAAAAAAGGTTCGGTAGGATTAATTGGCGACCAAAAATATTATTGCGGTTACGTATCGGAAGAAGAAGTGGATGGCAAAACAGAAGTTACTTTTATTAACGATAATATTGAGGGAATTGCGCGCTGGTATATGATGATTGCAGACCAAGTTGAAATTGTGAGCCCACCAGAGTTAAAAGAACTTGTTTTTAACCTTGCACAAAAAATTTTGAAAAAAGTTTAACGATCAATTTTACTGCTGACACACTGTTGTCAAACGGTGGTTATAATTTTGCCTTACTAAATAAAACAAAAGTATGATCACATTTATGAAATCGTTCCTTGATGAATTGGAACATGAGGCCATTGGCACCCGCAAAATGTTAGCTTTAGTACCAGCCGATAAAATGGACTATAAGCCACACGAAAAAAGTATGAAAATGAAAGACTTGGCTATTCACATTGCTGATATGCCAACATGGATTACCCTTGGTATTCGCGATACGGAATTAGACTTTGCAGCATCGCCATATAATCCTAAGGAGTGTAAAACAGGTGAAGAGTTGGTGGCTTATTTTAACACAAATGTTGAGGAAGCTAAACGTTACTTAAAAGAAAGTAACGATAGTATTTTAGAAGAAATTTGGACTCTAAAAAGTGGCGACATGGTTTTGATGCAATTAAGCAAGTTACAAACTATACGCCATGCATATTGCCAATTAGTGCACCACCGCGCACAGTTAGGCGTGTATTTACGTTTGCTTAATATTCCTATTCCGGGCGTATACGGGCCAAGTGCAGACGAAAATCAAGGTATGTAGCCATAAATAAAAACATTAAAGCACAACTAAATTGTTGTGCTTTTTTTATAGGTTAAATAAACATGCTTGGTGATACTTTTTATCGGGTGTTGCGCTTAATTATTTATAACTTAATTAGGCAACTACTTTAAGTAATTTGTTAAGTAATTATTTTTAATAAAATGAGTGCGTTATTAAAAGATATTTTTTCGGTTTCGTTTTTTGATGAATTGAGCATAGCCGCCAAAAGCACACTGCCACAGTTTAATAAAAAAAAGTTTCTTACATTAATATACGATGATGCTTGGGAGGCCAGAGCGCTCAAAGAACGTGTGAGGCATATTGCACAATGTTTACAACACTTTATGCCCACAGCGTTTAATCAATCATCAATTATGCTTTTACATCTAACTGATGAATTACAAAAACAACGCGGTGGTGCGGGTGGATTTGAGTTTATGTTTTTACCCGATTTTGTGCAGCTGTATGGACAACACGATTATAAAAACAGCGTAAAATGTATTGAACGAATTACCCAATTTATTAGTTGCGAATATGCCATTAGGCCACTTATTATGCATTACGAAAAACAGGCAATACCACAACTAATTGCATGGAGTAAACATAAAAATCATCACGTAAGGAGACTTGCTAGCGAAGGCTCACGACCAAGATTACCTTGGGGTATGGCATTGCCCAACTATAAAAAAGATCCTTCTCCTATTTTACCCATTCTGCATCAACTTAAAAACGACCCTTCGGAATATGTGCGCAGAAGTGTGGCTAATAACCTAAACGATATTGCCAAAGACAACCCAAATGTGGTGCTAAAACTAGCCGAAGAATGGAAAGGTATAAGTGAGCAAACCGATGCTGTAATTAAACATGGCTGCCGCACCTTATTAAAACAAGGCCACGCACACGTGCTTAATTATTTTGGGTTAAACAGTAACCAAATTAAGGTTACTAATTTTAGTATTACCTTACCCCAAATTAGTGTAGGGCAATACCTTGAATTTACGTTTGATGTACAAAATAATAGCAAAATTGCACAGACCTTGAGATTAGAATACGCAGTGCATTACCTACGAAACAATGGACAGCACAACAAAAAAGTATTTAAAATTAGTGAACGAGTTTTTGAGCCTAACGAACAACAAGCTATTACCCGTAAGCAAAGTTTTAAACCCATAACTACCCGAAAATTTTACGCAGGTACTCAGCGCCTTTCCATTATTGTAAATGGAAAAGAATTTGAGGTGTTGGCTTTTGAGCTAAACTAAAAAAGGCCGATGCTACGCATCGGCCAGATTAAAAACAAAAATGGTGGGGTTACTTTTTTAATTGAATAAAAACGAGTTCGCTTTCCTTAGCTTTTTTGGTAAGTTTTTTGCCCAAAAACAAAATTTCTGTTGCTGTTTCGTAAAGTTGAGTATTGTTATAATCCAAAGCCCACTCTTCGTTTACAAAAGATTGTATTGGAGCTGCCTGCTTACTTGCTATATCATACTTTACCACATGCATGGCATTGGCTAAAAATTTAACCTTATTGGCTGTTAAAACACCTGTTTTACTATCGTACTTATTGTATGCTCCCAAATCTTGCAACACCCAATAAGCAGTTTTTCCATCGGCTGTAAAATGTAACGAACCGCGAGCAACAATTTCTTCGGGTTTGGCTAAATAGGTTTCAAGGTTACCATTACCATCAAAAACCATAGCCACTAATGCACCAAGTTCGCCTGCGAAATTATTTTGCGCAGATATTAACAACTTATTATTTACTGCATGCATTTTTAAATTAGTATTATGAAAAGAAGCTTTTGCACTTCCTTTTACCCCTGGTACTACGCTCAATATTTCTTGTGCCTTATATTGGCTAGTGTTGGTAACATACTGGAGATTTCCGTTAGCCACTTTTGCTAACTGAAAAGTAGTATACTCTTTCCACTTAGGTATTGCAAAATCTTTGTATACGTTATTTTTAGCACCCGCTACACCAAGCATATAAACGGCACCATCTATTTCTGTTAAATCAGTAATTAACCATTGCGAGTTTGGTGCAGTAAATGTAAACTGCTCTTTAATACTAAACGATTCGCCATCTACTCTTATATACTCGTATTGATTTGCAGGTGCAACTCTTAAATCCGATTTTTTATAGTTGATTGGTGTCATAATTAACACATAATCAAAAACACCTGGCGCTTTTTCTATTTCTTTTACGGTTGGCAAACATTGATAATCAAACGTGAACGATTGCTCTTTAATTAAATTGGCATTAGCATCAAACTTCTTAAAAACATAATGCTGCTTGTTGGGATCGGCCGAAACGCCAATTGTATTAAACAAAACATTGCCTCCATTAGGTACAGGATTGTTATACATTGGAATCCATCGTTGTCCTTTTTGCTCGCTTGCATCTGTTGAGCCTAGGTTTTCAATAACAGCCCTTTCGCCACAAAGCGTGCCTTGGGTTTTAGTATCTTTAGCAATGGGTTCGCAACCAACTACAGAAGTATTAACCTTAAACCCAGTAATGCCCGAAGTTCCCGTAATAATGTTTTTAAACATATACGCATTGTTTAAGGGGCGAGCAATATTAGCACCTCCTTCAACAAAAGATTTACCTATATTAACCTGAACTGGGAAATAGGTTTTGCCAAACACATATTCGTTATTTAATACAGCCTCTTCAGATGAGGTGTAGCTTTTAAGCTCATTGTTTTGTAAAGCAAACTGGTCGTTAAATAACAGCTTATCTATGTTCCACTTCAAACCCTTAAATGTTCTGGTACCAGTCCACGCGTTATTGGTTTGGTCGCAAATTGATTGTGCAAACTTCACAAAAATTTTATTGGTTATAGAGTCGCGTCCTGCTTCAATAATAATCCAACCTTTGTGTTTGTTTACCGATTCCAGCTCAAAGTTTTTGGTGGTAACATTAACTTGGGCATACAGCCATTGTTGCATTACCAGTGTTGTAATAAATAATAATTTTTTTTTCATGATAGTAGCGGGTTTTGTGTACAACAAAAGTGAATATGACCGCTTGCGCAATCAATACATCATATGCTGTATTTATAATAAAGGCTGCTTAAAAAGCAGCCTTGTTTGGTTATCGCGATAAATAGGTTTTAGTGTATTCGTCATCATTTCTATTTACTTCTTGTTGCTTATCCGTAATTATCATGGAGTTTTGGGTTAAGCTTAAAATTTCTGATGTATCGGCAGGATCACCTGGCTCCAAAAGAATGAGTACGTTTTTTGCATTAACTTTAGTGAGAACATAAGTTCCATTACTTGTTCCAAATGTTGAAACAGTTGAGTACTTATCATCATTAGTTACCGTAAAAGAGGCATCACCGGCATTAAAGTTCATAGTTTGAAACAATGAATCACCTGGAATTGTAAAGCCTTCAATTTTGGAAATATTCCACGTGCCCACCAAATTAACTTTAGTAACTTCTACTTGTGCGTTTGGATCATTTTTTTTAGCATCATCCTCTGATTTACTGCAGGCAATTAGTGCAATTGCCATTAGGGGTAAAATTAGTTTTTTCATTTTTATGGTTTTGGTTAGTGGTAATTTTAAATAGAGCCGAGTGTTAAACTCGGCTCACACAATCAACTTGCTACTTCACTTTCGGGTATTGCCCGAAATTGGGGTGTTGACTACTGTTTAATAAATTTTTGTGTAAACGTGTTTTTATTGCTTACCACTTGAATAAAGTATAAACCATTTGGTAAATCCTGAACAGAAATAGTAGTAACGGCTGCAAACTCTTTTACCTTTTGCCCGCTTATATTAAGGATGTTTACAAAATCAATTTCTAGATTTTGGGCTAACGTAAGGTGTAAGTTTTCTGTTGCTGGGTTTGGATAAAAATATGTGCTCAAATTCTCCTTCACATCAAACAAGCCAGTTGGGTTACTAACAGCATTAGCGTTATATCGCAACAAAATATAAGTACACATTCCTCCGCATTGGTTTCCTGCTATAATTATTTTACCATCTGTTTGAACGGCTATCGCTTTTGCGTTATCCTCTCCGCCTTCGCGAACCGAAGTAATAGTAGTGCCGTTAGTACCAAAAGTATTATCTGGTGTGCCATCAGTATTTAACCTTGCAAGAAAAATATTTGCCGAGCCGCCATCAGAGCCTGTTAATAATAACTTTCCATTAGGTTGTAGTTTAATTGCAGTTGGATATTCATTTCCATTAATAGCATTAACAATAATTTTACCTCCAGTTCCAAATTCGGCATCAAGTGTTCCTGTTGAAGTTAATTTAATTATGTTGATATCTGCGGTTGCAAACGAACCAAAAGCACCAATAATTTTACCGTCAGAGGCCAAGTCGATATAAGTATTTGCACCGCCAAAGGTTATAGTGCCATTGGTAAATTTACCGCTAGTGCCAAAGGTGTTATCTAAAGAGCCGTCTGTATTTATACGAACTATGGTTGCGTAGTTAGATCCGTTTCCGCCAAAGAGTATTTTTCCATCTGTTTGTACTTTTATTGATTGGATTTCTACCATACTATTAGGTTGTAAAATTCCGTCTGTATCAAAAGTTGCATCCAATTCTCCTGTGCTTTTAAAAATTACCAATGCCGCTTTAGAAAAACCGTCTGCTGTTCCTCCTAAAAGAATATTTCCGTTTGAAGCAACAGCCATAGTAGTTAAACCCAAAGAGGTTGCCCCAGTAATGCTTACCACCACTTTACCTGCTGTTCCAAACGTGTTATCTATACTCCCATCGGAGTTAAGTTTTACTAAAGCATATTTTTTAGTCGTACCTTCAGTTACAATTGCACCCACTAATATTTTTCCATCAGCAAGTACTTTTACTCCTTTAGCAATATCTTGTTTGCCAAAAAAATCAATAATTACCGCCCCGTTTGTTCCAAAACTGTTGTCAGTACTTCCATTGGTATTGTGTCTAAAAATTCCTGCATCGGTACCGTTTGCATCATACCGCGAACCTACCAATACTATTTTCCCGTCACTTTGGATATCGGTTGCATAAACATCTCTATTATCGTCTGTTTTAACTACACCTGAAGTACCAAATGTGGCATCCAAAATTCCTTCTTGAGCATAGGCGGATAGGCTTAAGCCTAAAATTAACGTTAGCAGTTGCTTTTTCATAATACTGTTTAATTAGATTGTGATACAGCAAAGGACTTTTAAAAACACACCTATGTAAATACAGCAAATGCTGTATATTTACAATCACCATCAAACCCCATTTTCACAACATGAAATTTTACCCCCTTTTCGTGTTACTCTTTTTAACTACTTATTGCTTTGGGCAAAATCAGCGCAACTATACCTCGTATACAGTAGATAACGGCCTTGCACAAAACAGCGTATGGAATGCTTACCAAGATTGTAGAGGCTTTATGTGGTTTGGAACAGCCGATGGCATAAATCGGTTTGATGGATATAAAATGTATCATTACCGAACCAATGCTAATGATACAACTGCAATAAGCGGAAACACATCCTACAAGTTTTTTGAGGATAGTGAACAACGTTTGTGGATTTCACACAATAAAGGTATTAGTATTTACAATCGCGCTAAAGATTGTTTTACCAATTATGTATTTAATCACTCGCAAACTAATTTAGGTGAAACTTACACCCATATTTTAGGCGAAGATAAAAAGGGACGCGTATGGTTTTCGGATTTTAGTGATAAGCTATGGGCAATATCAATTCATACCCTTAAGATGGTTGATAATATTATTTTATTGAATAAAAATCATGCTAGTCGATTTCCAAGAAATATCACCATTTTTGATAAGTATATAGTGGGCTCCATATACGATAGCACAACTACATGGTTTAGGTTGAATACGGAAACTAAAGAATTTACTTGGTTTGGAAAACTTCCATACACCAACTCAAGCTTTACGGTATTAAACGATTCGATATTAATTACGTATTCACAAAATTCGCTGTTTTATTATAACCCTTTTACCAACCAACTTAC
>CAZJHS010000069.1:0-6324 GCA_964545895.1 uncultured Chitinophaga sp.
CCTAAGTAACTGGGATTATTATTTAAAATCTGTCAACCTATTTTAGGACGATTCAGGCAGTAGGCCTAACATTACCTATGGCCGAATTTATCCAACTGCGTTTTCCTGCAGGAGTGTGTTTAGCTAAATAAAGTTTATCGGTACAAAAGTATCCGCAGTTATCACTAGTTAAGTGTGCCGAAGTATCGCTTACGTAGCCACGTAAATATCCAGTACTAAAAGTATTTCCTTTTTTGTCAAAAGTTACATCGTACGCCCAACAAAACTCTGATGCATGTATCACGTTTAGTTGAAAAGGATCAATCCGAATGTGGTTAGTTTCGTTTTTAGGAAATTCTTGGGCACCTGCTAGTTTAAACAGTATACCAACAGTAAGGAGCAAAGCGGCTGCTTTTTTCATGTGATAAAGGTATAAAAAAAACGTCCCGAAATTTTCGGGACGTTTCTAATTTTAAAAAACCTTGCTTGCTATGGCCTTGGTGGCCTCGCTTAGGCCCATGGTGTAGTAATGTAATACAGGTACACCAGCCGCTTTTAATTCTTTTGATTGTTGTATGGCCCACTCAATACCTACTTGTTTAACCGATTTATCATCTTTACAAGCTTCTACCGCGGTTACTAAATCTTCGGGCAAATCAATGCTAAATATTTTAGGTAAAGCAACCAATTGTTTTTTGGTGGCCATTGGTTTTAATCCTGGTATAATAGGAACATTAATGCCCATTTCGCGACATTTTTCAACAAAGGCAAAAAACTTTTTATTGTCGAAAAACATTTGCGTTACAATGTAATCAGCACCAGCATCCACTTTTTGTTTTAGCCATCTTAAATCGCTGCTCATGTTTGGTGCTTCAAAGTGTTTTTCGGGGTAGCCACTAACACCAATACAAAAATTGGTAGGCATGGCATTTTCTAATTCACTATCCAAGTATCTGCCATTGTTCATGTTTACTACTTGGTTTACAAGTTCCAAACTGTCTTTGTTTCCATCAGGTTCGGGCACAAAGCTTGGTTCGTTTTTTACACTATCTCCGCGTAAGGCCAATACATTTTGTATGCCTAAAAAGTTTAAGTCAATTAATGCGTTTTCGGTTTCTTCTTTGCTAAAACCACCACAAATTAAGTGAGGCACGGCCTGCACTTTATAGCGGTTCATTAAAGCCGCACAAATGGCTACGGTACCTGGTCGTTTGCGGGTATAAACTTTATCAAAACCGCCATCTTTACGTTTGCGCAAAATAAATTCTTCACGGTGATAAGTTACATCAATAAAAGCTGGTTTAAACTCCATTAAGGGATCTATACCATGGTACAAATTATTGATGTCTTTACCCTTTAAAGGGGGTAAAATTTCAATCGAAAATAGGGTGTCCTTTGCGTTGGAGATGATTTCAGTTAATTTCATGTAAGTATACTCTACCCGCAAATGTATAAGATTGAACTAAATAACATAAACATAACAAAGTTATTTTTTGATGATACGCTTTGTGTTGTTTGTTACACAACGAGCTAGTGCACAAAACGGCTCAGCCGTGCATGCTGCGGCTGGTAAAGTGCCATAAAGCGTTCTTGTTTGGTTAAGTTAAGGTTATTCAAGCGTAAAGTGGCTGTTCTGTCAGTAGGTGGTATAAGTAACTAAAAAAGTTTCAAGGGTGTAAAATGTATTTGTTAATGCATTGATAATTAGTAGGTAAAATTCGACAATAGCCTTATGGTACCAGCTTATAAACACCTTGTTAACTGCCAATGTGCCCATTGTAAAGCACTTGGCGTTATTTATGTAAAAAAGCCGCTAAAGCACAGTAAATTTTATTATTTTTACCGCCCTTATTTAATTTAGAAAAACACTTACAAATGATAGGATCGATATTCAACACCATTGCTAAAGTATTCGGAAGCAAGTCGGAGAGAGATTTAAAAACAATTTACCCCATTGTTACAGAAATAAATCAAGCGTACGAACAACTACGCAACTTGAGCAATGATGAGTTGCGCGGTAAAACAGCGGAATTTAAAATGACCATTGCCGAGCATTTAAAAGGTATTGATGCCGAAATTGAGGAAGTAAAAACTGCTGCCGAGGCCGAAAAAGACTTACACGCAAAAGAAGATTTGTTTAGAAACGTTGATAAATTGAAAAAACAACGTGACGAACAATTAGAAGAAATTTTAAAAGAAATATTGCCCGATGCCTTCGCAGTTGTTAAGGAAACTGCCCGCAGGTTATCAGAAGATAAAGAATTAGTAGTAACCGCTACCGAGTTTGATAAAACTTTAGCAACCAACCGCAGAATTAAAAAGCCTGTACGTATTGAAGGCGACAAAGCCATATGGAGCAACAGCTGGGAAGCTGCAGGTAGCATGGTTACCTGGAATATGATTCATTATGATGTGCAGCTCATTGGTGGTATTGTTTTGCACCAAGGTAAAATATCTGAAATGGCAACTGGTGAGGGAAAAACTTTGGTTTCTACTCTGCCTTCATACCTAAATGCACTAAGTGGTTTAGGGGTGCATATTGTTACTGTTAACGATTACCTTGCTCGCAGGGATTGCGAGTGGAACGGCCCATTGTTTGAATTCCATGGTTTACGTGTTGATTGTATTGATTACCATCAGCCAGGCTCACCTGAAAGACGTAACGCATACACAGCCGATATTATTTACGGAACTAACAACGAGTTTGGTTTTGATTACTTGCGTGATAACATGGCCCGCGATTTAACCGAATTGGTGCAACGCAAACACCATTTTGCTATGGTTGATGAGGTGGATAGTGTGTTAATTGATGATGCTCGTACTCCGTTAATTATCAGTGGTCCGGTGCCTAAAGGCGATGACCAACAGTTTCATATCTTAAAACCACGTATCGAAAAAATTGTAAGTGCACAAAAAGCATATGTAACTGCAGCACTTAACGAGGCTAAAAAATTAATAGCAGCTGGTAACGAAAAAGATGGTGGCTTTAAATTATTACAAGCATACCGTGGTTTGCCTAAAAGCAGTGCGTTAATTAAGTACTTAGGCGAGCAAGGTGTCAAACAAATTTTATTAAAAACAGAAAGCCTTTACCTGCAAGATCAACAAAAGGAAATGCATAAGGTTGATGCTGATTTGTTTTTTACCATTGAAGAAAAACACAACTCTATTGAGTTAACCGAAAAAGGTGTTGATTTAATTACTGCTGCTGGCGAAGATGCTCATTTCTTTATTATTCCTGATGTTGGAGCAGAGGTAGCCGAGATTGAAAAATCAACCCAAACAGATGAAGACAAACTAAAGCATAAAGAACAACTTATGCTTGATTTCTCTATCAAATCAGAACGTATACATACCGTTAACCAATTACTTAAAGCGTATTGTATGTTTGATAGAGATGTGGAATACATTTTGGCTGATGGCAAAGTGAAAATTGTTGACGAACAAACTGGTCGTGTACTTGATGGACGTAGATATAGCGATGGTTTACACCAAGCTATTGAAGCTAAAGAAAATGTAAAAGTAGAGGCAGCAACACAAACTTATGCTACCATTACTTTGCAAAATTATTTCCGTATGTACCACAAATTGGCTGGTATGACGGGTACTGCAGAAACAGAAGCAGGCGAGTTTTGGGAAATTTATAAATTAGATGTGGTTGTAATTCCTACTAACCGCAACATATCGCGTAAGGATGAGAATGATGTAATTTATAAAACCAGACGCGAGAAATACAATGCCGTAATTGATGAGGTGCAAAAATTAACCGAAGCTGGCCGACCAGTTTTAGTGGGTACAACATCGGTTGAGGTAAGTGAAACTTTAAGTAAAATGTTGCAGTTGCGTAAAATTAAACACAATGTGTTAAACGCAAAACAACACCAGCGTGAGGCTGATATTGTTGCAGAAGCAGGTCAGGCCGGAACAGTTACTATTGCAACCAACATGGCTGGTCGTGGTACGGATATTAAACTAGGCGAAGGCGTAAAAGAGGCCGGAGGTTTAGCTATTATTGGTACCGAGCGTCACGAATCAAGACGTGTAGACAGACAGTTACGTGGTCGTGCTGGTCGTCAGGGCGATCCAGGTTCATCACGTTTCTTTGTTTCGTTAGAAGATGATTTGATGCGTTTATTTGGTAGCGAGCGTATTGCTTCGGTAATGGATAGACTTGGTATGAAAGAGGGCGAAAACATTGAGCACTCATTAATTACTAAAAATATTGAACGTGCCCAACGCAAGGTGGAGCAAAACAACTTTGGTATTCGTAAACGTTTGCTTGAGTATGATGACGTAATGAATAGCCAACGTGAGGTAATTTATACCAAACGTAGAAATGCCTTAAATGGCGATAAGCTTGATTTAGACTTTAACAACATGTTACACGATACTTGCTACGAGCTAGTAGAATCGTATCGTATGATGAAAAACTTTGCTGAGTTTAAATTGGAGTGCATACGTTTGTTTGCATTTGAACCAGTTATTGATGAGGCAACCTTTATGGGTAAAAAACTAGAGGAAGTGGTAGATGTATTGTTTAATGAGTTTGTGGAGCATTATAACCACAAATCATCGCACATTGCTGCCGATGCGTTCCCTATAGTTAAAAATGTATACGAAACCCAAGGTCAACAATTTGATACTATTGGTGTACCATTTACCGATGGTATACGCGGTATGCAAATTGGTGTAAATCTTAAAAAGGCTTTCGAAACCCAGGGTGCAGAAATCATCAAAGCGTTTGAAAAAAACACCTCCTTACACATTATTGATGATGAGTGGAAAGAGCATTTACGCGAAATGGATGAGTTAAAACAATCATCTCAAAATGCTGTATTGGAACAAAAAGATCCGTTATTGATTTATAAATTAGAATCGTTTAACCTATTTAAAACTATGCTTACACGTGTAAACCACGAAGTATTAAGCATGTTGTTTAAAGGTTTTGTTCCGGTACAACAAGAGCAACAAGCAGCACCGCAACCAATTGCTCCAGTACAACAAATTCGTCAGGCACCGCAACCTAAATTGCAAACTAGCCGCGATGAAATTACTGAAGCTTTAAAAGCAAATGCAATGGCACGTGAGGGTGCTGGTGAAATGCCAAAGCAACAACAAATTATTAACGATAATAAAGTTGGTCGTAACGACCCATGCCCTTGTGGTAGTGGAAAAAAATTCAAAAGTTGCCACGGCAAAGAGGAGTAGTACAAAACCTGTCGAGTAATAAAAAATCGTAGGTAAGAGTTACTACATATTAATAGATAAAATGGAAGAATTGAATAATTATATTGAGCACACTAATTTAAAACCTGATTGTACGCAAGAGGATGTAATTAAGTTGTGTGAAGAGGCTATAGCAAATAAATTTTATGGCGTTTGCGTGTCACCGTATTACGTGCAGTTGGCAAAAAAAACGCTTAAAAAATCAGAGGTAAAAGTAGTTACTGTAGTAGGTTTTCCTTTTGGATACAATACTGTGGCCAGTAAAGTAGAAGAAACTAAAAAAGCCATTATTGGTGGTGCTGACGAAATAGATATGGTAATTAACATTGCTGCACTTAAAAGTGGCGATGAGGCTACCGTTTTAAACGATTTACAAGCAGTAATTATGGCTTGTCATCTACAAAATAAAGTAGCTAAAGTTATTATCGAAACAGCATTACTTACGCCACAAGAAATAGAAAAAGCATGCCGCATGTGCGTAGATAGCGAAGCAGATTTCGTAAAAACATCAACCGGAAATGCATCGCGTGGGGCAAGTGTTGAAGATGTAGTTTTAATGCGTAAAGTATTACCTGCTAAAATTAAAATTAAAGCAGCCGGTGGTATTCGTACAACTGAGTTTGCACAAGAATTAATAGAAGCAGGCGCAACACGCTTAGGCACATCGGCAAGTTTGGCTATAGTTGGTGCAACAACCGAGCAAGTTTAATACAGTATGATAAAAAAAGCATTGGTTTTAGGTTTTGTTTTGATGCTGATAAAAACAGCATCAGCTCAGTACGTGCAAGTACTTGGTAATCCCGAGTTGGATACGCTTGTGCAACGCAATATCGAATCAAATCAAATCACCAATGGAATTCAAGGTTATAGGGTTCAAATATTTTTTGGTAGCGATAGAAAAGCGGCCAATGATGCTAGAACTCAGTTCTTGCAATTGTACCCAAACACCGAAGCTTATTTATTGTATCAGCAACCTAATTTTAAAGTTCGCGTAGGCGATTTTAGAACCCAACAAGAAGCACAAGCCTTGTTTAAAGAATTGTTGCGCCATTTCGAACGTGTATTTTTAGTACCCGATAAGATTAATTTACCTAAGTTGTAGGGAGACGTTTTTGGTTT
>CAZJHS010000069.1:6424-14543 GCA_964545895.1 uncultured Chitinophaga sp.
GTTTTTGGTTTGTTTGCAAACAAAAGTTATTCTTAAACAAGTATACTATGGCAACATTCACAACATTTGAAGATTTAGAATCTTGGCAGTTGGCAAGAACGTTGAGTAGAGAAATTTGGGTGCTAACAAATGAGGGGTCGTTTAAAAACGACTTCGCCTTAAAAGGACAGATTAATAAATCAAGTGGCTCGGTAATGGATAATATTGCAGAAGGATTTGGTAGAGGAGGTAATAAAGAATTTATTCAGTTTATAGCTATAGCGCTGGGGTCATTGGCTGAAACAAAATCTCAGTTATATAGAGCAAATGATAGGGCTCACTTAAATCAAGAAACATTTGATAGATTAAGTGAAATGATTATTCAAATAGGTAATAAGTTAGGCGGATTATCAAAATACCTTCAACAGTCAGATATAAAGGGATTGAAATATAAGAACAGGACATAGCATTTAACCAATTACTAAAACTAAAAACAAAGAACTAAAAACTATAAAACAGATCACATGAAATTAGTTACATATACCAAAAACAACAGTACCGACTTAGGTATTTTAATTAACGAAAATATATTCAGTTTGCACCAGCTTGATGCCTCGTTGCCAAATAATATGCGTGCGCTTTTATTTGCAGGTAATGATGCCATGAATAAAGCAAAAGCAATTGATGCAGATTTAAAAAATGGTAAGTTAACTGCTACAGCAATTAACTTGGCTGATGTAAATTTATTAGCACCAGTTAACGAGCCTACATCTTGCCGCGATGGATACGCATTCCGTCAGCATGTTGCTGCAGCGCGCAGAAATCGTGGTGTACCAATGATTCCTGAGTTTGATCAATACCCAATTTTCTATTTCACTAACCACAATGCAGTGCAAGGCCCAGGTGCTATTGATTGCATGCCTGATCATTTTGAAAAACTTGATTTTGAATTGGAAGTTGCCATTGTAGTGGGTAAAAAAGGTCGTAACATTAAAGCTGCCGAGGCTGACGAATACATTGCCGGTTACATGATTATGAACGACATGAGTGCACGTACCTTGCAAATGGAAGAAATGTTATTAAACCTTGGTCCTGCAAAAGGAAAAGACTTTAGTACTGTTATTGGTCCGTACTTTGTTACACCAGATGAGTTAGCACAATACTTAGTACCAGCTAAACCAAATCATGTAGGTAATAACCATAACCTAACCATGAAATGCTGGGTAAATGGCGTGTTGGTAAGCGAAGGAAATGTAGCTGATATGGATTGGACATTTGCTGAGATTTTAGAGCGCTGTGCTTATGGCGTTGATATTTATCCGGGTGATGTAATTGGCAGTGGAACAGTAGGAACAGGATGTTTCTTAGAGTTAAACGGAACAGGTTTATTAAACGATAAAAGCTACAAGCCACAATGGTTACAAGATGGCGATGAAGTGGTAATGGAAATTACAGGTTTAGGTCGTTTAGTAAATACCATTAAAAAAGTAGATACCGATTTTAGTATTTTAAAATTAAAGAAAGCCGCACCTTCTGCGTAAGTAGTTGTAGCGATATAAGAATCCATCTCATCACAAGTGAGGTGGATTTTTTTGTACCAACATGAAATCCCTACGGGATAGATGTTACAGTGATTTAGAGAGTTCAAGTGATATTATATCCTGGAGTTTTTATTTTGGTTGAAACAGATGATATGCAACGCCCTAACGGGGTTGTGTGTGATGTTGCGAGTTCGGGGTACCAATATGCAATCCCTACGGGATAGATGTTGGAGTAACTTTGTTTGTTAAAAGGATGTTACCTTGTGGAGGTTTTGTTTCAGTTTAAGTAGTTGATGCCAATATGCAATCCCTACGGGATAGTGGAGTAAAATTAATTAGTATAAATCTACATGAGTTATACCTAGGTGTTTCAAATGAAGAGTAACACTCCTAAATCCCATTAGGGTTTATATCTTGGTTGAATACCAATATGCAATTCCTACGGGATAGATGTTGCAGTGATTTAGAGAATTCAAGTGATGTTACTTAGTGGAGGTGTTGTTTTGGTTGAAATATGCAACCCCTAACGGGGTTGTGTGTGTGATGTTGGGAGTTCGTGGTACCAACATGAAATCCCTTCGGGATAGATGTTGTATTAACATTGTTAGTTAAAAGAATGTTAAACCTTAGAGGTTTTATTTCAGTTGAAAGAGTTGATACCAATATGCAATCCCTACGGGATAGATGTTGGAGTAACTTTGTTTGTTAAAAGGATGTTACCTTGTGGAGGTTTTGTTTCAGTTGAAGTAGTTGATGGCAATATGCAATCCCTATAGAATAGTGGAGTAACATTAAAAGTATAAATCAACATGAGTTATACCTCGGTGTTTTAAATGAAGAGTAACACTCCTAAACTCCATATCGTGTTACAACATGGCTAATGAAATGATGCTAAATATTTCCTAGTACTAATAGAGGATTAATAACGATTTATAAAATGATGCGCAACACTCCTAACCCCATTAGGGGTTACATCTTGGTTGAAGAAATGATATTCGATTTTCTCCAACCCCTTTAGGGGTTGCATATTTGGATATTTATCAATATCTTGAATTAACAATTTTACTAGCTATGTCAAACACCTACACTCAACTTCACATTCAAATTGTGTTCGCAGTAAAGTATCGCAAAAATCTTATCAGTAATTCTTGGAAAGAAGAATTGTATAAATATATGTCGGGCATTATTGAGCATAAGCAACACAAATTACTTTGCATTAATGGAGTCCAAGATCACATTCATATACTTATTGGATTGAGGCCACATCAAGCCTTATCCGATTTGGTAAGAGATATCAAACGTAGCTCATCACTATGGATAAATGAACATAAAATTTCGCAGGGTAAATTTGCTTGGCAAGAGGGATTTGGTGCATTTTCATACAGTAAATCACATGTTCCAAACGTAATTCGTTATATACAAAACCAAGAGGAACATCACCAAAAGCAAACTTTTTTAGATGAGTACAAAGCTTTTTTAGAAAAATTTGAAGTTGATTACGATGAGCGTTTTCTATTTAAAGAATTGGAGTAGTAGTTAGGAGTGTAGCTTTTAAAAGGGTAGAGCGGGGAACCGATAAGGATAGTATTGTATTAGAGTTACTTATATCTTTAACCATGGTGGCTATACGGTGCCTCTCGTTGCTATTTCCGGAGGTTAAACTGTTTAGTTATGATAAATAAATTAGGCTAGCCCAAAATAAACGTGTATCACCACAGTAACTTTCCGTAGTAGTGTATTAGCGCAAGTTATTCTCGTCTCCGGTTAATTATTTGTCTTAATCCAGGTTCACAAGTTAATAAATGCCAACCTCCAAAAACTATAAAAATTTTATCGTGTGTATCTAATAAGCTATCAATCGTTTTTAGTAAATATTGGTCTCTAATTTCTTTTGATTTTCTACCAATTTCTTGAAATTTTCCAATTGGCTCAAAAGGATTTGTCGGTTCAAGTTCTTCAATACTAAATTTTCTATTGAGAAGCTTTTCGTAATTGGATTTATAAAATGCTAGCGTTTGCTCATTCCTATTTAATTTAACTTCTCCAGATTTAATAATATAGGTTTGAATAAATTGAGAATATCTTTTGTCAATTTCTTTGTGGTCTGTTACATGCTCTCCTTTTAACGTCCACATAAATCTTTCAGTAACTATGTAGGCTAAAAAATCGCCTATTGAATAATGTTTTAGCAATTCTTGAAACTCTAATTTGGCCAACATATCGCCATCCACAGTTTTTATTTTTAAACTATCAGAAACTATTTTGAGTAGCCCAATTTCGCCATCTTTTAATAATGCTTCTTGTTTGGATTTGTATAGTTTTTTAGAGATGTCGCCACCTTCATTTATAGAAACATTTGGAGAAACATCAAAAAACTTTTTTTCGATTTTGACAAACATTGGATTAGTGATATCACTATTGTTGGTCAAATGGTTTACACCACAAAACACAATTTTTTTCTTTCCATTTTCAAATTCCAATATATACGGATTTTCTGGCAAGTTCCCCGACTCGTCTAACTTTATGTCGAGATAGCTTACGGTTGGATATAACTTTTCAGCCGGTTGAATATGTTTATCATTATGCTTTTTATTGTTACAGCTAACGATAAAAATTGAAATTAAAATTAAAATCAATCTGTAAATATTCATGTTTCGGGGTTTTTAATGTAATTATTGCAACACTGATTGCTACTATTTTAGGCCTCACTAATTATTGATTGTGATTTAACGGTGTTAAACATCTTCTCACACTGTATGGTAAAACTATTGAATTTTGAGTAAAACAACGGGCAAAATATTAATGATTTTTTGGGTTAATGGTAATCAACACACGCACGGCACTCGAGTATTCGGGGCGTGAACGGGTTTATAGTGTTGCATGAAATTATTTGTCGAGAACAAATTCAGTTGGCTTATTGAGTCTTTCATAAGTCTGTACACACTTGTTCGCTAAGTCAACATTTGTTCCAATAACTTTCATTGAATAACCATAAATAGTTGCATGCTCGGATTTTTTAGTGTCGTCCCATTCATAAATATTACCTTCTGAATCGATGTTTGTCAACGCATTGTCTAAGATGTCTTGCCACTCAACCATGTTTGTAAGTTGGTCTATTGTGTCATAAACAACTATTTCATTTGGGTCTGAGTAATTGTCAATGGAAAATATCATGTTTGTATTACAATTGGTTGTTAGGTCAGAGTGTGAAAAACATCTTCACACACGTATGGTAAAACTATTGAATTTTGTGGAAGAAACAACGGGCAACACCAAGTTTTACTTTTTCAAAAATAATTAGATTGTTTAAATGAAATTCTGTTAGGAAGTTAAACTCGGCTTAGCGGGTGCAGTAAGCTACCCCCGAGGGCAAGCCTTCGGGGCAGGCGTGTAGCACGGAACACGCGGTGCAGCCTGTAGCGCAGCGAAACGGCTGTGAAGCCCCAAATATTTCGCACAAAAAAAATCCCGCTAGTTGCCTAACGGGATTTTACTATACTTTAACTGTAATGTTATTTAGCTTTTAACTCTTCAAATACTTTAGCAGCATCGAATTTTTTAGCTTTTTTGCCTTTGCGTATAATTTTTACTTTTACAATGTAGTCGCCTTGTTGCACGGCATCAACTACATCTTGCCCGGTTACTACAAAGCCAAAAATTGTATGGCGATTGTTTAACCAAGGTGTAGTTACATGTGTAATAAAAAATTGGCTACCATTGGTTGCTGGTCCAGCATTGGCCATGGCTAAAATACCTGGTCCGGTAAATTGATATTGTGGCACAAACTCATCTTTAAAACTGTAACCTGGTCCGCCTTGTCCGTTACCTAGTGGGTCGCCACCTTGTATCATAAACTTAGCAATTACACGGTGAAATTTTAAACTATCGTAATAATGCACACCTTCGGGTTTTGCATTGTTTTTAATTTTGCCTTCGGCTAGGCCTACAAAGTTGGCCACTGTTAAGGGTACACTATCCATGGCTAAGCGCAATAAAATAGTACCACGTGTGGTTTGCATTTCGGCATACAAGCCTTCGGTTAATTTTGGCTTCTTTGGTTTTTTAGATTTTGCTTCGGCTATGCTTACAGAAGTAACCAAAACCAATAGGGCAACTAATAGTTTTTTCATAAATAAGTAGTGTTATTAAACGTTAAATCTAAAGTGCATTACATCACCATCAACTACGGTGTATTCTTTACCTTCCACACGCATTTTACCAGCTTCTTTAACGGCTGCTTCGGTTTTGTAAGTAATAAAATCGTTGTAGGCAATAACCTCAGCGCGTATAAATCCTTTTTCAAAATCGGTATGAATTACGCCTGCTGCTTGTGGTGCTTTAAAGCCGTTGGTAATGGTCCAAGCACGTACTTCTTGTACACCAGCAGTAAAGTAAGTAATTAGGTTAAGCAATTTGTAAGCTTCTTTAATTAACTTAGCTACACCCGATTCGGTTAAGCCCATATCGGTTAAAAATGCCTGACGATCTTCAAAGCTTTCTAAGCCTGCAATATCAGATTCGATAGCAGCACTAATCATAATAATACCTGCACCTTCTTTTGCTGCAGCTTCTTTTACCATGTCAACGTATTTGTTGCCGTTAACTACTGATCCTTCATCAACGTTACAAACGTACAATACAGGTTTAGCGGTTAGTAAAAAAATATCTTCAACGTACTTTGCTTCATCTTCGGTAACTGCGCAGTTACGTGCCGATTGGCCCGACTCTAAATGGTTTTTATATTTTAGTAAAGCAGCTTCTGCTTTGGCAGCATCTTTATCGCCTGTTTTTGCAGCACGGCTAATGCGTTGTAATTTTTTATCAATACTGTCTAAGTCTTTTAACTGTAGTTCGGTATCAATAATTTCTTTGTCGCGTATGGGGTTAACGCTACCATCAACGTGTATAATATTATCGTTATCAAAGCAGCGTAATACATGTAAAATAGCATCTGTTTCGCGAATATTGGCCAAAAACATATTGCCTAAACCTTCGCCTTTGCTTGCGCCTTTTACTAAACCTGCAATATCAACAATTTCGATAGTAGTAGGCACTATACGTTGTGGGTTGATAAGCTTAGCTAATTCGTTCATGCGCTCATCCGGAACGGTAATGGTTCCTACATTGGGCTCAATAGTACAAAACGGAAAATTTGCCGCTTGCGCTTTAGCGTTACTTAAACAATTAAACAATGTTGATTTACCTACATTGGGTAATCCTACAATACCACACTTTAATGCCATTTCTTTTTTTGTTATCGGAGGTGGTTTTTAGGCCACCGTTGTTTTTAAATTATTTGATAAATTGTTTCATATCCGTAATTAGCTTTTCGGCTAAGTGATTTGCTGTTGCTTCACTCTGGCTTTCGGCATAAATACGTATAATAGGTTCGGTGTTTGATTTACGTAAGTGAACCCACTCTTTGTCAAATTCAATTTTTACACCATCAACCGTATTAATAGGTTGTTTGCTGTATTTATCTTGTACTTTTTGCATCAACCCATCCAAGTTAATATCTGGCGTTAATTCAATTTTTTTCTTTGCTATAAAATAATCAGGATAGCTGTTACGTAAAATGCTGCATAGCTTTTTTGATTTAGCCAAATGCGTTAAAAATAAAGCTATGCCAACTAATGCATCACGTCCATAATGACTCTCAGGGTAAATAATACCACCGTTACCTTCGCCACCAATTACGGCTTGGGTATCTTTCATCATTTGTACTACATTAACCTCGCCAACTGCACTTGCGCTGTATGTACCTTTTTGTTTTTCGGTTACATCGCGTAATGCTCTGGTTGATGAAAGGTTTGAAACAGTATTGCGTTTTTGACCTAATCTTTCAAGGGTTTCGTTGCTTACGTTTTTAAGTACATAATCGGCTACAGCAACCAAAGTATACTCTTCGCCAAACATGCTACCATCTTCGTTAACCAATGCCAAACGATCAACATCTGGGTCAACCACAATACCTAAATCGGCTTTGTTGCGCACCACTTGGTTTGATATTTCGTGTAGATTTTCAGGTAATGGCTCTGGGTTGTGCGGAAATTTACCATCAGGTGTACAGTAAATTTCAACAATATCATTTACACCTAATGCTTTTAATAACATAGGTACAGCAATACCACCAGTAGAGTTTACGGCATCAACCACAATTTTAAAATTGCGAGCTTTAATGGCTTCAACATCTACTAATTCTAAAGCTAAAACTTTATCAATATGTTTTTTTATGGCGTTACGTCTTTCGGTAACGGTTCCAATTTTATCAACGCTTGCAAAGTCAAAATCAGCTTTTTCGGCAATGGCCAAAACTTGTTTACCAATTTCATCACTAATAAACTCGCCTTTGTGGTTTAATAGTTTTAGCGCATTCCATTGTTTTGGATTATGGCTAGCAGTTAAAATAATGCCACCATCAGCGTTTTCATCAGTAACCATTAACTCTACCGTAGGTGTGGTGCTAAGGCCCAAGTCTATTACATCAATGCCTAGGCCCGATAATGTACCTGTTACCAAACGATTAACCATATCGCCACTAATGCGGGCATCACGACCAACCACAATACGACAAGTTTCTTTGTCGCCTTTTATAATAC
>CAZJHS010000070.1:0-14455 GCA_964545895.1 uncultured Chitinophaga sp.
TTGAGTATGTAGCCAAAATGCGCTTTGCCAATAGGTTTGATATTGTAGAAAAAATGCTGCTGCAAACCAACGAGTTTAAACGCATTTTAATAGAAGAGTTGCCTTTTCCTAACGAGCATTATTATAACATTCAACCGTATTTACGTAAAGCATCTATTGAAGGTGCTTTTTTAATAGAAGATGAGCTGCATCAAATAAAATTATTGTTGCAAACCTTTGCCGCTATTTGTAAATATTTTGAAGAGCGCAACGAAAAATATCCGCAAGTGGCAGCCTTATTTGCAGGCTTAGTTTACAACCAACAAATTGTAAAATATATTGAGCGTATATTGGATAACGAAGGATTGCTAAAGCCAAATGCTTCGCCCGAGTTATCAAAAATTTCGGCCAAAATACAAGAGCGCGAAAAGGAAGTACGCAGGCGCATGAGCCAACTTTTTGAAAAAGCACAAGCACAAGGTTGGTTAGCCAATAGTGGAATTACAGTGCGCGATGGTCGTTTGGTGTTGCCTATTTTGGCCGAGCACAAACGCCAAATTTCGGGTTTAGTGCATGATGAATCATCAACCGGACAAACAGTATACTTAGAGCCTGCCGAAATATTTGAGACCAACAATATTATTCGCGAGTTACAAATACAATACAAGCGCGAACGCGAACGTATTTTAATTGAAATTACCGATAAAATACGCCCAGCTTTACCCGATTTGGAAAAGTACTTGCAACGCATGGGTATTGCCGATTTTATCAGGGCTAAGGCTTTATTGGCTATTGATTTGGATGCCAATATGCCCATATTAAGTAAGGCTGTATTGTTGCAGTTAAACGATGCCTATCATCCGTTGTTAAAACTTAGTCATCAAAAACAAGGCTTACCTGTAATACCACTTAGTTTAAGTTTAACCCGCGAAAAACGAATTTTAGTTATATCGGGTCCTAATGCCGGAGGTAAATCTGTGGCGCTAAAAACTATAGGTTTGTTGCAATACATGTTGCAATGTGGCTTGTTGGTGCCTTGCAAAGGTCATTCGGAAATGAGTGTATTTGCCGATGTAATGGTGGATATTGGCGATGAACAAAGCATTGAAAATGATTTAAGTACGTATAGCTCGCACTTAAAACACATGAAATATTTTACCGAGTTTGCCGATGCTAAAACCTTGTTTTTAATTGATGAGTTTGGTACAGGTACAGACCCTCAATTTGGTGGCCCATTAGCCGAAGCCATTTTAAACCGACTGAATATTAAGCAGGCCTTTGGTGTGGTAAATACACATTACAGCAACCTTAAAAATTTTGCAGGCAATACCAAAGGTTTAATCAATGCACGCATGTTGTTTGATCAAGACAAATTACAACCGCTGTATAAATTAGAGATTGGCCAACCGGGTAGTTCGTATGCGTTTGAAATCGCACAAAAAACAGGTTTAAACGATGCCATTATAAGTTATGCGCGCAACAAAGTTGGCGATAAACAAAAGCGATTAGATGATTTGTTGATTGAACTGGAGCGCGAAAAAAATCATGTAAACGATTTAAAGAAAAGGTTTGAAGAAAAGGACATCAAAACCAAGCATTTGATGGAAGAGTACGACAAACTAAAAACGGATTTAGAAACCAACAAAAAGCAACTAATTAATAAGGCTAAGCAAGAAGCATTGGCCATTATTAGTGAGGCCAACAGCCGTATTGAAAATACCATCAGAGAAATTAGAGAGAAAAAAGCCGATACAGATACCATACGAAAAGTACGTAGCGAACTAAAAGCCGATACCGACCAATTAAAGCACGATACCGTTACACACCAACAGACACAGCCAGTAAAACCACGTATAAAAACAGGTGTAAACTTGCCGCTTGAGGTAGGTGCTGCTGTGCAACTAGATGGGCAATTGGTAGATGGCCAGGTAATGGAACTTAAAAAAACAAAAGCATTGGTAGCCTTTGGCGATATACAAAGTTGGGTTGACATAAATAAGCTTGAAGTAATAGCTAAAAAGCAAACCAAATCTGTTAGGCAATCAATAGCAGGTTTTGATGTAAATGCTAAAATGCAAGGTTTTCAAACCGAGTTAAACTTAATTGGAGTAAGGGGCGAAGAGGCCATGAAATTATTACAAGAGTATATGGATGATGCTTATTTGTTAGGCTTTAAACAAGTGCGTATTGTGCATGGTAAAGGCTATGGTATTTTACGCAAAATGGTACGCGAGTATTTAAAAAAGAGCAAGCAAGTAGAGTTTGTAACCGATGAACATGTGGAGCTTGGTGGCGATGGAGTGAGCTTGGTTACTTTGAGGGTGTGATGAGTGGAGGCTAGATTAGTTAATTAGTTAATTAGTTAATTAGTTAATGTTATGATTTAAAAATTAACATTCACGCAGTACTATATATAATTAGTCTTTTCGCCTTTAAGTTCATTCAATTCTTTCACTAAATCTTCGTGCCAAATATCGTAATTGGAGGCATCAAGAGTTGTCATGGTGTTGTTCTTAAAAACAAATAAAATGTGAATCCTTGTTCGATTATTTAGAAAACTCCACTCTTGGTGAGACGAAATAGATTCTAATTCAATCCATTCATAGTTTTTACCTTTAATAGTTATTGAGCTCGAATCAGCTACGATTTCGTATTCGTGGTTTGTTTTATTTAAATAATAAACAGTAATGAAAGTAATTAAGCTTAATGAAGTAATTGTAACAAAAAATGCAATCAAATAACCCAATTCAAGTCCGAATGCGGTGATGAAAAATACGACAGGAAATAATGCAAACGCAATGATTAAATTGCCAATTGTAGTAGTGTTTTTAACCTTCAGTATTTTGTTGTTCATATCCTTGTTGCTGTCCAAACGTTCTATATCTAGCTAAGGTAAAGAATTTACGTAAACGAAATGCTGAAAAATTGAACAATGTTGACACGACTACTGTTATTGGCTGGCATTTCTCAGCTCTTGTATTCTGTTGTCAATCGTTTGCAGATTAAATTCCACCCTGTCCTTCGAATAAAAAAGTCTTAGATGGAACAGAAAAGAATTGAATAATGACGATGGAATCATGCTGTCAAGTTGTTGGAAGAAATCGTTATCATTGTTAACAGCAGTCCGAATTCGTCTGAAATGCCATAATTGCAACCCTGATAGGAATTCTTGATTAAAGAATCCGCTGATTAACCGATGTCTATGTTTGGGTTCAATTAGATTAAAGTCAATGGTAAGGAGTCTTTTCAATACAGAACTGTCCTTGAAGCGAATTTTGCTATCTATTATCTGGAAATATTTTTCGACTCCTTGATTGATAGAATCTTTATTCTCTTTGTCACTTAGCAAGTCAAAAATCTCAAACGCCCAATATGTTTCAAATTCCACTTTTGTTTCAAATTCCTTTACTTTACTGCTATTGATGTTGAGGTTAATTTTAAATAATTCTTTAGATGCTTCAAAGAGAATGAGTCTTGCAATTTCTTTATTATGTGTAAATATTATTTGGTCATCTGCGAACCTTATGAATTGCGAACCGTATTTGTCACAAATGGATTTCATTGCGAAATCATAATCCTGCAAATAAAAGTTTGCCAGAATTCGAGAGCAATCACCTATTTCGTCCTGTGGTAGTCCAACTGTTTTGACGTTGTATCCCTCTATTCTTTTATTCCAATTCTGTAAAAAATGAATGAGTAAAGTAACAACATCTTGTTTATTCTTAGGTATCACATGACGAATTTTCCTTTCAAGTATTGCCAAGTTAATGGTATCATAGAAATTTGCAATGTCAATATTAATATAGTAGCCATAATTACCACTTTCATTATATCTTCTTGCTATCCCTTGAAAAGTCCTCCACTCTTGAGCCCAAGATAATTCATTTATAGTGTTAAAAGGAACGTAGTCCAATTCAATTATTTCTTGTTCTTCCTTTAGTCTTATGGGATTTCCTAAAGTCCATCCTCCAAAAGTTCCTTCTACTCGATTTAGAGCGATTTCATTTTCTAGTAGCTTTAAACAGAAATAATATACGCAATAGTCTTTTCTATTAAATGTTGGGACGAACCTTGTAACGCCATTATGTTTGTTTACAAGTATGTAGTGTCTTGGATGGCTTGGTGTATAGGTAAAGTTTGTGACTTGGTCATGGAGTGTATTTAAGAAGGCCTCCTTGTCAATTGGAAGGTCGTCAAATGGAACAATACTTTCATTAAGTTTTGTCCAGAATTTAGTCTTGAATAGTTGAGTAAATGAAGGTTTATCTATTTTCATAAGCTGTCTTTATGCTAGCCACTAACTTAATTATCTGCGATACTCAAAATTCTTTTTGTTTCGCTTTATTTTTCAATAAAATTATTAGTGGTTGGTGTCGGGGTTTTATATTTTACGGTTATTTAAGTTTACTAAATAAAACGTTTGTATTGGCAAATACAAACGTACTTGCATCTACTCATCATCATCAACTTTCATTAAGCATTAAACATTTAAAATTAAACATTCAACCCTCCAATTTCTAACCTCCATCCTCCAACATCTACCTTCCAATTATCCAATGCGTTTTTGCAATACTATTTTTAAGGCTGGTCTCCACATCTACTTGGTTGGCAAAGGTTTTCCATTGAGCTACGGTTTCATTAATTTCATCAATAATAGCAGCCGCTTTTTTGCTGGCAATTAATTCGCCAATGGTTAATAAATCGGCACGGTTAATATCTTGTCGTTTGTTGTTTATGCTTAATGCATGTTGGCTTACCCATTCGCTGCCTGGGCGGTAGGCATGGCAAATATCATAAGCAGGAGCCAACTCCCAAGCTTGGTCTTTTTTAAGCCTAAATGCAAAGTTTTTGGTGTGGTCATCGCAATTGCGGGCTATTACATTAAACACCATCCGCCTGTACATTTGTTCCATGTCGTGGTAGGTTAGTTTTAACTCGCGCATGGTTTGAAATAATTGCTCATAACTAAAGCTATTTACCAAATTAAAATCAACATGTTTTAGTGCACAAAATGTTTGAATATGGTGTTTTATATCGCCACCTTCACGGTCAAATCGTTTGGTCATAAAATGTGCGCGTCCGTTTTCCTCCAATAGTTTACTTGGCATCATGATAATACCGCAAGCGGTGGCCATGTTGTAATACGCCATTTCTACGCGGCCATAACCTTTACTTGCACCCAGTTGCACATCACTAACACCATCAAGTTTTAGTAGCCAATGCTCAAAACCTTTAGGTGCATTAGTTTGCCCCGATTTTACTTCGCCAGTTTTGGGGTTATAGGCAATAACAGCCTTGGGCCTTGCACCACCAGCCGATGTGCCTATTTTTAAAATTTCCATTACAGCCTTTTCCTCTTCCTTATTTAAGTTGGTGGTAAAAGCTTCGCGGCTTGATAACATTTTTTGTGCTATATGCACCATGCTATCCAACTCCACCGAAAAGGTTTTAGGCGTATCGTTTAATGTGGTTGGTTCAAATTCTAAGGCGCCCATGCCACGGCTACCAATAAAGCACAACATTTCCACTGGATTCATGTCATCTTGTGGTCTGCCTTGTTGGGCTAGCCACATATTTATCAGTTGGTTTCCATACTTATCGGGCAGCACATCAGCTAATAATCCTGGCAAACCTTTAAAAGTATCAACGGTTGCGTTTTTATTGGGGCGTAACTCTGCAAAGCTGTATACTTTTCGGGGTCCTCCAATGGGCATTTTAATGGGCGATAAATCCCAATTTAGGCGCTTAAATTTACTGTCATATTCAAAGCTGGCTAAGCCAGTTTTAGGGTTCCAAGCTACAGCACCCGCCAATTCGCCCCATATTTTTACAAACGCGGTGTTCATTATTATAAGTTTTTAGGTTGTGGTTGGGCTACTATTTATTGCGTACTCTTTTGCGTTTGTACTTGGCCCGTTCTTTTTCAGCTAACATCATTGGGCTAATAGTTTCTTGCACGCTAAATGCATCAAGCAGATATAATACATCCAATACCCTAAGTACTTGTATAAAAGTTGCCAATGTTACGGTTTCGCCACGTTCAAGCAGGCTTAAGGTTGATCTACTGATACCTGCAGCTTGGGCTAGCTCTTCTTGTGTTTTGTGTTGTTCCATGCGTTGGTGTTTAATAAAGCGACCAATGTATTGGGTAAGTGCTTTATCACTCATGGAATTCCAAATGCTGTATGATAACTCAGTCATAATAGTAGTTTTTATTACTTAAAGATTGATATCTCATACAAATGTACATCTTTTTTGTTGTTTTAAAAATTTTGCATCATTTTTCATTCATTAAATCAAAAATACGCACATAATGAATGATTAATCATTCAAATTTATAGTTATTTCCAAATAGATTGTAAGGCAATTTCGGTAAGTGTGGTGTGTTGTATAAAATGCAGTAACCTAATGCTATGATAAAGAATTAATACAGTGCCTAATCCGTAGGCTAGTTGTTTGCTGTAAATCCAGTGTTTAAAATATAGTTTATTGGTAGTTAGTTTTACTATTAGTATTCCTAAGCTTATTAAACAAAATAGCACCAAGGGTAGCCCAAATAAGTGGTACGATATACTTTTTGTTAGCTCGCCTTGGTATAAAAAAATAAGCGACTTTGTAATGCCACAACCAGGGCAAGGCATGCCCGTAGCCATTTTAAACGGACATAAAGATTGCGAGTTTTCAATGTTGGGGTCTAACAAGCCAATGCCATAGGGTATTGCTAGCGTAAGTAATACGCCAACAATACCTAATAAGCATCTTTTTTGAGTTTGATTAAGCATAAAGCTTATTTAATTCTCCTTGCACAATCATGGCAGCTACCATCGGAAAAAAGAACCCTAATACTACCAACATGGTGGTTTGGTCTTTAGGTTGCTGTCCTGTTTTTTCTAAAATTTTAGGTAATCCATCTTTGGCCACTAAGTAAAAAAAGTACAAGTTAACCGGAAAACAACATCCCGCAAAAATGGCAATAGGTTGCGAAACCACTTCGCTTTCGGCTGCTGCATTAATAACTTGTGCAGCTTTAATGTTCCAATAAATAAGGTACAAGCCACAGGTAATAATGCCAAGTACAAGCACTAAAACAGGGTCTTGTTTAAATTGAGGTAAGGTTGAGTTTGTTGTCATAAAAAGTTTGTGTTTGAATAAACAATTTATTGAAAGTTAGTTAAATACCAAAAGGTTGTTTGTAAAAGTGTGGGTGGGGTGGTCTTAATCGGGTTTAAAACCTAATAAATGTCATGTATTTTAAGTAGTAGGGTTTTAAACAATCTAAATGGTTGTACGTTATTGTGTTATCATTCCCAATAGCACTCGTTTAGAAAAATTTTAAATAACGCTAAAGCCTTTAGCAGTTTAGGATTAATCTGTTGGAATGATAAATTTGCGCTTACTTAAACTAACTAACGTACATCAAATTATTATGAATTGGTTTACCAAAATGTTCTCATCATCAATCGGGCAAAAGCTAATATTAGCGCTAACCGGTTTATTTCTTTGCACATTCTTAATTGTGCATGCCACAGGCAATCTTCAACTGTTTAAACACGATGACGGTATGGCTTTTAATCTATACACCGTGTTTATGACAACAAATCCATTTATCAAAACAGTATCTTATTTACTGTATGCAAGCATTTTGTTCCATGCGTTTAAAGGCTTACACCTTGTTTACAAAAACCGCCAAGCACGCCCAGTGCAATACGGTATGGTAAACGGTAAAGCTAACAGCCATTGGACAAGCCGCAGCATGGGTGTATTAGGCACTATTATTTTAGTGTTTATTGTAGTACACATGAGCGATTTTTGGTATGAGTACAAAAACGGTCATATTCCTTACAAACAATACACAGAGAATATGATTACGGGCGAAGTAACCTCTACTCCTTATGTGGATGAAGCTGGTAATCCGAAAACCATTAACAAAAAAATGGAAGAGTATGTAGTAGGCGATAACAAAGTAATTATTGTTAAAGATTTGTACGAAGAAGTTGCCGAAGAATTTGAAAGCCCTGTATTGGTATTGGTATACGTGTTTGCCATGTTTGCCATTGCATTCCATTTATTCCATGGTTTTAAAAGTGGTTTCCAAACATTAGGTTTAAATCACCCACGCTACAATAAGCTTATACAGTTTATAGGCGTATGGGTATTTGCTATTATTATTCCTGCATTATTTGCAGCAATGCCATTGTATTTTTTATTAACTAAGTAATTAATTTCCATCTTCACGCATATGACATCAACAAAATTAGATGCAAAAATTCCTGATGGGACATTGGAGCAAAAATGGGAGAAATATCGCTCAACCGTTCCATTGGTAAACCCAGCCAATAAGCGCAGCTTAGAGGTAATTATAGTAGGTTCTGGTTTAGCAGGCGCTTCGGCAGCTGCTTCATTAGCCGAGTTGGGTTACAAGGTAAAAGTTTTCTGTTTTCAAGATTCTGCTCGTAGAGCACACAGTATTGCCGCACAAGGCGGTATTAACGCAGCTAAAAATTATCAAAACGATGGTGATAGTACCTATCGTTTATTTTATGATACGATTAAAGGTGGCGATTACCGTGCACGCGAAGCAAACGTATATCGCTTAGCTTCGGTAAGTGCAAACATTATCGACCAATGTGTTGCGCAAGGTGTTCCTTTTGCACGCGAGTACGGAGGAATGTTAGATAACCGCTCGTTTGGTGGTACACAAGTAAAACGTACGTTTTATGCTGCTGGTCAAACTGGTCAACAATTATTATTAGGTGCTTATAGCGCATTACAACGCCAAGTTGGTTTAGGTGCTGTTGAAATGTTTACTCGCCACGAAATGTTGGATATAGTAAATATTGATGGCAAATGCCGTGGTATTATTGCTCGCGATTTAGTAAGCGGTAAATTAGAGCGTCATTTCGGTCATGCAGTATTATTATGTACTGGTGGATACGGTAACGTATTTTACTTAAGTACAAATGCCATGGGTAGTAACGTTACCGCAGCTTGGAAAGCTCACAAAAAAGGTGCATTCTTTGGTAACCCTTGCTTCACACAAATTCACCCAACTTGTATTCCTGTTTCTGGCGATCATCAATCAAAATTAACCTTGATGAGTGAATCGTTACGTAACGATGGACGTATTTGGGTACCTAAACGCAAAGAAGATGCTGAAGCAATACGTGCAGGTAAATTAAATCCTAACGATTTAAAAGAAGAAGATAGAGATTACTACTTAGAAAGACGCTACCCTGCGTTTGGTAACTTAGTACCTCGTGATGTGGCTTCACGCGCGGCAAAAGAGCGTTGCGATGCAGGTTTTGGTGTAAACCAAACTGGCGAAGCTGTTTATCTTGATTTTGCTTTCAACACCAAATATAAATACGGTAAAAAAGAAGCTACTAAAAAAGGTATTCACAACCCAACCGAACAACAGTTAACTGATTTAGGTCGCGAGGTAGTGAAAGAACAATACGGTAACTTGTTTGATATGTACCAACAAATTACTGGTGTTAACCCTTACGAAAACCCAATGATGATTTACCCTGCGGTACATTAT
The DNA here is from genome assembly GCA_964545895.1 of uncultured Chitinophaga sp. Taxonomy (GTDB): domain Bacteria; phylum Bacteroidota; class Bacteroidia; order UKL13-3; family UKL13-3; genus UBA6183. Next base: position 9,521 of record CAZJHS010000070.1, read on the forward strand.
ACCATGGGTGGTTTATGGGTTGATTATAACTTAATGACAACCGTTCCTGGTTTATATGCATTGGGTGAAGCAAACTTCTCTGACCACGGTGCTAACCGTTTAGGAGCATCTGCATTAATGCAAGGTTTGGCCGATGGTTACTTCGTTATTCCTTACACTATTGGTAATTACTTAAGTAAAGAAATTAGTGTAAAACCAATGGATACAAATCACGAAGCATTTGTAGCTGCCGAAAACGAAACTAAATCTCGTTTAGAAAAGTTAATGAACATAAAAGGAACTAAGTCGGTGGATCATTTCCACAAACGCTTAGGTAAAATTATGTGGGATAAATGCGGTATGGCTCGTAATGCAGCAGGTTTAACTGAGGCTATTGCAGAAATACAAGCACTACGTGCAGAGTTTTGGAAAGATGTACGCGTACCAGGCGAAATGAACGAGTTTAATCCTGAATTGGAAAAAGCTGGCCGTGTTGCTGATTTCTTAGAACTTGGCGAGTTAATGTGTAAAGATGCTTTAAACCGTAACGAAAGTTGTGGTGGACACTTCCGTGAAGAGTATCAAACTGAAGAAGGCGAGGCTTTACGTGACGATCAAAACTTTAACTATGTAGCCGCTTGGGAGCAATTAACTAATGGCGACTGGGAGTTACATAAAGAAGTGTTGAACTATGAAAATATTAAAATAGCACAACGTAGTTATAAATAGGTAATAGGCTAAATTAATCAACGCATTAGTTTACCCTAATTAACACAAGTAATAAATAACAGAACAATGAGCGGAAATATGAACATCACACTTAAAGTGTGGAGACAAAAAAATAAAGACGATCGTGGTCGTTTTGAAACCTATCCGGTTCAAGGCGTTTCACCTGATATGAGTTTTTTAGAAATGTTCGATGTATTAAACGAACGTTTAATTAACGAAGGTAAAGACCCTGTTGCATTTGATCACGATTGCCGCGAAGGTATTTGTGGTATGTGCAGTATGTTTATCAATGGCCGTCCGCATGGTCCGTTGCAAGGTGTAACAACTTGCCAATTGCACATGCGTTCGTTCAAAAACAACGATACAATTGTGGTTGAACCTTGGCGTGCAAAAGCATTCCCGGTATTAAAAGATTTAGCAGTAGATAGAGGTGCGTTTGATCGCGTAATGTCGGCTGGTGGATTTATATCTATTAACACAGGTAATGCGCAAGATGCTAACGCAACACCAATTGGTAAAGATGATGCAGATTTAGCTTTTGCTGCTGCAACATGTATTGGTTGTGGAGCTTGTGTAGCTGCTTGTAAAAATGCTTCAGCTATGTTATTCGTATCGGCTAAAGTATCGCAGTTTGCATTGTTACCACAAGGCCAACCTGAGCGCCAACAACGTGTATTAAACATGGTTGCCCAAATGGATGCTGAAGGCTTTGGTTCTTGTACCAACACAGGAGCTTGCGAGGCAGAATGCCCTAAAGGTATTTCGTTAAGCAACATTGCTCGTATGAACAGAGATTTTATTGGTGCACAATTAGGCTCAACCCGAGTATAATTTTAGCGTACAATACATTTATAAAAATCCCGTTAACTTTTTAGTTGGCGGGATTTTTTTATGCAACCTTGTATTGTTTTTTTATATCTTTACCACACTAACACATGGTAAAATATAACCTGTTTTCTGCGCTTAGTAAGTACACACTTTTAGTGATGTTTTTGCTGTTAAGTTCTTTTGCGTTTGCAACGCATTACCGCGCAGGCGAAATCTTATATGAGCAAATTACCGAACGTAGATATCGTATTACCGTACTTACTTACACAGATCCAACATCGGCAGCCGATCCATCAACAACAGAAGTAGAGGTTTCATATGGTGATGGTAAGAAGGAACGTGTTGGCCGTTCGGGGCGTACGTTTTTATCGGCCAAGGTGGTTCAAAATAGTTATGTAACTACGCACGAGTACGCTATTGATGGTATTTATATCATCAGCATCAGAGATCAAAATAGGGTAAATGGTATTTTAAATATTAATTTAGGTAATACCGAGTTTATTGCCTTCTATGTGGAGTCGGTAATTAAAATAAACAACTCACTTGGTCCTAATCGTTCGCCAATTTTAACCAAACCACCAATTGATAATGGCTGCGTTTTTCAAGTATATTACCATAATCCATCAGCCTACGACCCCGATGGTGATAGCTTAACTTTTGAACTTATTCCACCTAAAGAAAATGTGGGTAGCGAGGTGCCCAATTATGAAGATCCACGTGCATCAAACAACTATTTTAAAATTGATTTTAACACGGGACAATTGAAATGGGATGCCTCCATGAATGTTGGGATTTACAATATTGCTATTTTAATCAAAGAATTTCGTAACAAAGTATTTGTAGGCAGTGTTGTACGCGATATGCAAATTACCATTGAGCAATGTGTAAACAGACCTCCTTTGGTAAATGATATTGCAAACGGCTGTGTAGTTGTGGGCGATACTTTAACACGTATTGTTACTGCTGCAGATCCTGATTTTTCGCAACGTGTAATGCTGCTTGGCTATGGTGGTTCTTTTGTAGTTGATAGAAAAGCTACTTACTCACCAAATCCAGCATCGGGTATCGGTACAGTAAGTACCCAATTTAAATGGACGCCATCATGCAATCAAATACGTAAAAGCCCTTGGCAAATTATTTTTGAAGCCAAAGATGATGCTGTTTCGCAATCTGCGGTAAGTCAAAATTCGTTTTTTGTAAATGTACTTGGCCCTGCATTACAAAACTTTAAAACCAAACAAATTGATAATGGCTTTTTACTAACTTGGAACCGCGATACCTGCTTATTAGCCAGTAAATACAAAGTATATAGGCGTATTGATAGCAGTCATTGGAATCCTGCAGCATGTGTAACAGGTGTGCCTGCTTCAACAGGCTTTGTTTTAATTGCATCCATCAATACATTAAACAATGCTAATGCAAACCAATATTACGATAATAACCAAGGTCGTGGATTATCGCCTTTGGTAACTTATTGCTATAGGGTGGTGGCTGATTATCCGCCACGTAGTGCTTCTGGTGAGGTAATTTATGGTGAGGTTTCAGAAAGTGTGGCCTCTAAAGAAATTTGCGACAACATGTTGGTGATTAATCCTGCAATTACTAAAGTAAGTGTTACCGAAACATCAACCACAACTGGCCGCATTGATATGGCATATATCAAACCATTGCAATTAGATACGGTAGATTATTTGCCGCCCTATAAATTGGTAGTAAAACGCGCCATCACTGGGCAATCAACCCACACAACTTTGGCTACTTACAACTTTGTAAATTTTGCCAATGTTACCGGTGCTTCAGTTACAGATAGTTTATTAAACACCGAGAATAATCAATACACTTATGTGGTTGATTTTTATGCTATGCTTAATGATACCCAACGTTTGGTAGGAATTAGCTCAAGTGCAACCTCTTTGCGTAATACAATTTACAGCACCGATCGTACCAATATTATTAGTTGGAAAGCCGATGTGCCTTGGGTTAACGATACATTTGTGGTGTACAAAAAAAATCTTCAAAATACGTTTGATAGCATTGCTTATACCACCAACACCAGTTTTACCGATACCGGTTTAACTAACAATTACAACTATTGTTATTTGGTTCAATCGCGTGGCTTTTACGAGATAGTGCCAAATACTTACCGCACCAATAATTTTTCGCAAATAATATGCGGAACTCCAATTGATACTGTTAGGCCTTGCGCTCCTGCGTTGGCCATATTGCCACCATGCAACATTAAATCGGAGTACAGAAATAAATTGAGTTGGGTACCTAACACTGTTTGTGCCCCCGATGTGGTTAAGTATAAAGTGTATTTTAAAGAGCAAAAAGAAGAGCCTTACACTTTATTGGCCGAGTTACCCAATACACAGTTGGTTTATTTTGATGCGCGTGAAGAACTTAAACTATCTATTGCGGGTTGCTATTTTGTAGCAGGTGTTGATACTGCCGGAAACGAAAGTTTTGCAACCAACGAAATTTGCATTGATAATTGTCCGTATTACGAAATACCAAACGTGTTTACACCAAACCAAGATGGAAGCAACGATATATTATTGCCGTTTGATTACAGGTTTGTAAATGGTATTGATATGATAATATTTAACCGTTGGGGTATGGATGTATATAAGACTACCGATATTGATATTAAATGGAATGGTAAAGATTTATCAACCCAAAATGATTTGCCCGAGGGAGTTTACTTTTATATTTGTAAGGTGCAAGAGCGCTATTTAGATGGCATAAGAACCCGCACCTTAAAAGGAACCATACAACTAATTAGAAAATAAACGTGTTTACAGGAATTATAGAACAACTGGGTACCATTACTCAAATTACTAGCGAAGGAACCAACAAGCATTTTACCGTGCAAGCTCCATTTACTGCCGAGTTAAAAATAGATCAAAGTGTGGCACACAACGGTGTGTGTTTAACCGTAGTAAATATTACAGGAAATCAATACACAGTAACAGCAATTGATGAAACGTTACAAAAAACCAACTTAAACAATTTGTTGGTAGGTGATGTGGTAAACCTAGAGCGTTGTATGCCTGCAAATGGTAGGTTTGATGGACATATTGTGCAAGGACATGTTGATGGAACAGCCACCTGTTTATCAGTAACAGATGAACAAGGAAGTTGGGTGTTTACTTTTAAATTGGCCCAACCCGATAATGCACGTTATATTGTAAACAAAGGTTCTATTTGTATTAACGGTATAAGTTTAACCGTAGTAAATTGTGTTGATGATACCTTTTCGGTAGCCATTATTCCTTACACTTTTGAACACACTAATTTACACACCGTAAAACCTGCAACTACAGTAAATATTGAGTACGATATTGTAGGCAAGTACATTGCTAAAATGATGGGGAAGTAGGGGTGTTGAGGTTAATT
>CAZJHS010000071.1:0-14321 GCA_964545895.1 uncultured Chitinophaga sp.
AGGATTTGATAAGTTTAAAAGCACAAAAACAACCATAGCTCCTAAAATCAACAACAATACTTTTGAGAATTGTTTTGATGATTCACTTTTATAAAATGGAAAAAATAAAAAGGCCAAGCTAATTCCTAACCCAATAAAGGTAGTACGTGCCATTAAAACACCTACAGAAGTATTTAAAATAAAAGCAATAACATACCACCCAAAGGTTAATTTACTGATATTCTCGCCACCTCTTACCAAAGCAACAATTGTAAGTAGGCTAAAGGTTACCTCTAATCCAGCACCAAAAAATGAAGTACCAAAACCCAGAATCCTATATGATGTTACGTTCTTCGAAAGTAAGTTCAACATTGTGGGATTATCAGACACCTTTACGATACTATCAAAAAACTGCTTAATAGCGGGAGAAGCAAACATCATTAAAGAAACTAAACACTGTATTGTTGTTACGGTAATGATTAAATTTAGCGGAGTTTGCGGTGATACTTCTATCCTCCCCCATTTTAAAAAACTAAAAATAAGATAGGAAGCTCCAAAAAGCATAATAATTTTCACCAATAAGCCATTCACAAATGCACCATCAAAAACACCATTAATTAAACCTACTAAAAAGGAGGCCAAAACTATTAACAAAAAACTTAACCATGTTTTTATAAGCCCAATATCAAGAGTCTTTTCAGACCCATATTTTAAACCCTTAGTTGTTTGGTCAACTACAAAATAAGCAATACCTAAACACCCTAAGACAACCCTGAGCGATACCGGTAAAAAAACTAATTCCGGTGTGTAAAAATAAAAGAATGTTGCAAATATGATGAGTAAGCGAATCATTACCGAGCGAATGTAATAAATGAATACTACATACTCAAACAAATCTTGGCTGAAATATCCTCTGAATCTGAAATTAATACAAATAAAGAACCTATGTTTGTTGATGATTTTTAGGCGCTAAAATGAAAGTATTGTTTATTCTCAGAACCCCTGTTATTGGTGGAGTTGAGCAAGTTGTCATTAAACTTGCAGAAGAAATGACCGTTAAGGGTCATAAAGCGGAAATTCTTTTTCTTTATGAACCTCCTCATAATGCTGAGCTATTTAAAACTAACATCAAGTATCATCAAAACACCGGTAATATTTATTCTAATACATTTAAAAACATCCACTTACTAAAAAAATTCGACCTTGTTCACAACCACACATTTGGTTTTACAGCTATTTATGTTTGGCTCATTACCCTGCTATCGTCAATTACATTAATAACCACTTTACACTCTTCCTTCAATTTAAAACCAATACCACTTTCAATTAGCTTTAAAGATGGAAATCGTCTTTTCCTGCTTTACAAATACATCGATAAGTGGTTTAATTTTTTGGGTAAGAAAGTTATAGTTGTTGCTCCTTACATTAAGACGATTATGTTAAGGACAATAGAAATTAAAGCGCAAAAACTAGAAGTGATTTGTAATGCTGTTGATAGCCCCAAAATAAAGCTCCCTGAAATAACAGATAGAGATAAAAACATAGTATTTATAGGCCGCTTATCGGAGGAAAAAAACGTTGATATTATTATTAAAGCATGGGCTGGGGCTCTAGCGATGGTAAACGATAAATCGTGGAAACTATTAATCTATGGAGACGGAAAACAACGTTTATATCTTGAGCAATTAGTTAGTGAATTAAACATATCACAACAAACCTTATTTATGGGGTATACCCACAATATATATGAGGTTTTGGCCAATGCACAAATTGCAATTTCTGCGTCTCAATACGAGGGGCTTCCGCTTTCAATACTTGAATATTTGAATGCCAATTTATGCTGTATTACGTCCAATATTGAAGCACACCAATTTCTTGAAATTCAAAAATGGGGTGTATTGGTAGATGATACAGATGTATTAGGTTATAGTGATGCTATTGTAAAATTGATTAGCGATGAAAATTTAAGACAACAACTTAGCATAGAATCACAAAAATTAATACCCAATTTTAATTTAGATAGCTTTGTTAAAAAGCATGAACTACTTTATCAGTCGTTGATTAAGCATTAAATGCATATTTCAGAACTGTTTTTATCGCTTTATCAGGTCTCCCTTTTTTTACTTGTATACTAATAAGCGTGTAGAGGTATTCATAAATTGTTTTCTTAAACACTTTACGACTACTTACTGGTAAGTTTTGTTCAATTTTCTTCAGGCTTTCTAAATAAGTTATAAACTTAGTTTCATTTTCAGTGCCTGAGTTAACTCCGCCTCCATGCTTTCTGTATGTGGCAGTAACCACATCTATAAATGCCAATTTTCCTTGATGAGCATACAAAATATGAAGAGGCCAATCTCCCATTTTCAAGCCATTAAACCATTCAGGAATGGAGCTCACTAAATCCCTTCTATAAAAAACTGTGAGTGTGGCAATAAAGTTATTCCTTAAAATATCAGTTAATGAAGAAACAGGATGAGGCAGCTTACCTTTTTCATAAAATGGATAAATTGTGCCTGCATTAAACTCATCCAACACGTTTAAATTAGTAAAACAAGCTGCCATCTCGGGGTTAGACTCCATGTAATCAAATTGCATTTGAAGTTTATCAGGATGAATCCAAAAATCATCCCCTTCAAGCATGGCAACATATTTACCTCGGCAAGCCGAATAAGTCCTACGAAAATTTTGAATCATACCCAGTTGCGCAGGATTCTCTAACAATCTTATTATATTCGGATATTTTTGAGCAAGAAGTTTACACTTTTCACGCGTGTCGTCACTCGAGCAATCTTCACCTATAACCAATTCTAAATCAAAACTTACCTTTTGATTCAGAACACTCTGTATAGCTTGTTCAATAAAGGTGCTATGATTGTAGGTTATCATGCAAACACTTACTAAAGGTTTATCAGACATGCTAAATGTTTATTGGATCTAACTGTTTTTTTATTATTGCAGGAACACCAGCCACCATTGTATTGTCAGGCACATCGGTAGTAACTACTGCGCCTGCGGCTATAGTTACATTTTTACCAATTGTAATTTTAGGTAAAATAGTTGCGTTTGCACCAACTCTGCTAAAATCACCAATAGTAACTTTTCCAAGAATATTAGCTGATGGAGATATTTCAACAAAATTACCAATTTGGCAATCGTGGGTTATAACGGCATTGTAATAAACAATACAGCCAATTCCAATTTGGCAACTATTTGATAGAATTGCTTTCTGTAAAATATTACAACCATCACCTATTTTTACATCATATGAACCAATTTCTGCTGAAGGTGAAATGGTAGTTTTTAGCTCTCCTCCAAGCCTGGTAAATCTATTTATCATATTATACCTTAGCATAGGATTACCGATACCTATGGTAAATTGATTTCCATAATGATTGAAATATTGACTTACCTCTTCTTCAGTTTTTAAAATATTAAACTGGCCAAATAACTTATCATTTGATGTAATGGTTTCATCAAAAAACACGAGATTTTTCGTTTCTTTTTTAGCATGAAACGTTTCTAATATTTCTTTAGCGAAACCTCCTGCACCAACAATTAGCATAAGTTATCATTAATAATTGAAACAATTTTATTCAATTCACTTTCAGTAAGTGTGGTATATAGAGGCAGGCATAAAACGCGCGAAGAAATATGCTCGCTAATAGGCATTTCTTTACCTTTGGTGTATGGCACAGTGTTTAAAGAAGGATAGAAATATCGCCTTGGAATAATACTCTCTTTATTTAGTGCTGTTTGTACCTTTAACAACATTTCTTCTGATTTAAACAATACTGGATAATAGCTATAGTTCCATTCTGTTCCTTCTCTTATTTTAAAAGTACTTAACAGGCTATCATCTAAGTTTGCATTATAATACTCACACACTCTTTTTCTATCTTCAAATATCCCTTCTAAATAAGGAAAAACAGCTAAACCCATGGCTGCTTGCAACTCAGATATTTTACCATTTATCCCTAACCCATGAAATGCTAGAGGGCCATTATGACCAAAGTTGTGGCTGTAGTAAAGCTTATGGTGTAATTCATTATCACTTGTAAACATGGCACCACCCTCTCCTGTATGGAAAATTTTGGTAGCATGAAAACTACAAGTACTAACATCTCCAAACTCAAAAATTGACTTATCCATGTATTTAACCCCAAATGCATGAGCTGCATCATATATTACCTTCAGGTTATGTTTCTTTGCAATCAAATCGATAGCTTTTACATTACAAGGATTTCCGAAAACATGAGTAGCTAATATTGCCGTTGTATTGGGTGTTATCGCACTTTCTATTTTCGACTCGTCAATGGTCCAATGGTTTTCATCAATATCAACAAAAACAGGAATACAATCTTCCCAAATAATAGCGGCTGTGGTTGCAACATAACTAAAAGGTGTAGTTATAATTTCGCCTTTCCCTCCTAATATTTTTAATGCAATTTGTAGCGGAACGGTACCATTATTAGTTATAATAATATTGGATGTAGCTAAATGACTTTTTAATTTATCTTCAAGCTCCAATACAAGCTCCCCTCTATTGGTTAGCCAACGGTTCTCCCAAATCCGTTTGAGTTGAGATTGGTATTCTTCAATTGGAGGGAAAAAAGTTTGGGTTACATTTATACTCATTTCTTTATTGATGTGATTTTATCTTCAGAAATCTGAAGAATTCTTCCTTGGTATTTGGTAAAAATCTTAACAAAAGTATATAAAAAACAGGGATACTAACGCTTAAACTTATTACACCTCTGGTGATATCACCCATTTTATTTAACAGTAAATAATCGATAATAAATAATGAAAACGAATAAACAATACTAATTAGTATAAGCGGTATCTGGTCAAACAATTGATCATAAATTTTATAGCTTGATACTTTGCCTGAAAAATACATATTGAATAGAAGTGATAGTATTGCAGACGCTAAAATCCCCTTTAATATTCCAGCAATTCCAAAATTTATACCGATTAAAATACATACAACTAAAATAACCTTCTTATAAACTTCTAATTTCAAAAACTTACCCGCCTGACCTTTTGCCAGAATAATATTTACGTTAATAGCGCTAATGGGATAAATCATGCCTATAAGTGCAAAATACTTAATATAATAACTTAAGCCACTCCACTTTTCATTAAACAATAAATGTACAATTGGTTCTGCTAAAAAAAATACACTAATCATTGCCGGTAGTATAATAACATTAACTACACTTATAACTCTTTTATAAGTACTCTTCATTAAGTGGTCATCTTGCTGTAAATTAGAGAGAACAGGAAATAAAACCCTAACAAATGCACTAGAAAATGTTGCTATTGGTGTATTAACTAATACCTGCCCATAACTATATATACCAACAACTGATGAGGAAAAGAAACGACCAATTATCAATACATCAATACTGCTAAATATGGTGTTTAATATTGAGGATAAAAATACTTTAAACCCAAAATGTAACATTTCCTTCACACTGCGAATATTGAAATAGAATAAAGGTCTCCATTTATAAAACATCCAGGTTATAGCAACAGTTAAGTTTACATTAATAATCTGCTGAGATACCAATGCCCAAACCCCAAAACCAGCAAAAGCCATATAAATTGAAACAGCAGATGATATGGTTGTTGCTACGGTACTATATAACTCAAGCGCTTTAAAATTTAACGACTTGGCTAAAAGTGCATTTTGGGTAATTATAAGAGCGTTTGTAATAAAGTTAATCGATAATACCTTGATGATTAAGCTTAACTCCTCCTTGTTATAAAAATCGGCTATTAATGACGAGATTGAAAATAAAATAACGGCAGCAAAAATACCTAATATAACATTTACCCAAAACACAGAGGAAAGCTCTTCTTCACTTATTTCGTTTTTTTGAATAATACTTGCTACTAATCCTAATTCCCCAATCACATTAAAAATTGTGATAAACACCGTTACCATTCCAACCAAGCCAAACTCACTTGGAGCAATTACTTTAGCCAACAAAATATTTACACCAAACCTTAAAAAAAGTTTCGTAAACTGGCCAATCAAGGCCCACTTTGTGGCACTTCCTATACTACTAACCAATGGTTTTATTAGATAATTCTGGGCGATTATAACGCACAACAATATAGATTGATGCGAATATTCCTAAAAGGAAAGCTCCTACAATTGCTGACTTTAAACGTGATAGCTTTTTTTTCTCTAATGGAATAGTTGGCGAGTCGATTAATGTTAAACTTGGAGTTTGACTCTCTAAAGTAAACTTGGCTATTTCAAGATTTTTCAATACTTCTGCGTACATAATATTTAGAATCTCTACATCTTTTCTTATTCTTTCTCCTGTTATTCTCATTTGCATTTTAACGGGATTTATATTCCTGTCAACAAATGCTGCTCCATCACCCTCGCGAGTCTCCAAAACTATTTTTAAAGAGTCGGCTCTATGCTTAATTAATGAGAAATTTCTTGTCTGACGTTGTACGGTTTTATTAATGTAATAACTACTTAATTCAGTATACAAAGAATTGGTAAAATGATAAGATAACTCCTCAGAAATGCTTTTAAATTCAAACAAAATTATCCCTGCACTTTGTGCCACCAATCCAGATTTCTTTTTTGATGTAATTACTAAATTTTTCCCTTCAACAATATTGGTTATTATTTTATCAATGACCTTGTTTTCTTGATAATCTAAATCACTATTTTTATTATGTTTAACATACGTAAAACCTCTTAAAGCGGTATCAGCAAGAAAACCATCTTTCATTTCATAAACATCAATATAATGATTAACCAATAAATCTTCGCGGCCGTTAATTAAAACTTTATTTAACAATGTACTAGAAAGAATGAACCTGCTATTAGCCATAAACAAGATTTTATCATCACTCGAACTTCCACCACCACCACCAATTCCAGCTAAACCAGCCAGGGAAGAAAGAGAACTAGGTATGCCTACTTCATTTTCGTTAATCATAAAACTTAGGCGACCAAAATAGGTTGGAGACTGTATCGAAGCATATCCAAATCCTAAAACACCTCCTAAAAAGCCTATCGAAAACAATAATTTCCACTTAGTAAGCAGCTTAATTATCAAATTCTTGAATAATAAAGCAACTTCTGATATACTTACTTCTTGGCTACTTGACTTCATTTTAATTCACTTTCCTTTATGTACTAAATTCTAATTTCCGGTTACTTCAATAACGATATTACTATCACTGCTAATGTTGTCAAACTGGCTGTAATACTTACTACCTCAACTGATGTTAGTTTCTTACGTTCTTCCCTTGCAGGAACTATTATTTCTGCACCTGGTAATACTTTGGGGTGTACTTTAAATACTATGAAATTTTTGGTTGCTTTAGCAGAACCATTGGCATACACAACATAGCTTCTATTTCTTAAAGCACGTTGTGTAAATCCACCTGAACCACGTACATAGCTTTTAAAACTTTTAAAGCTTTTATAAGGTATGCGTACCGGATAAAGCACCTCTCCACTCACTTTTACCGTTTGCTTGGTATTGGGTACATTTATCAAATCACCTTCTTCCAATAATAAATCAGCCTTACATCCAGGTTTCTTTAATATTTTAGCCAAATCAATTCCTACAATCGATGTTAAATTACCAACCTCATTTTCTATAATTTCTTGCAGTCTACTGGTATCTTTAGTTTGTTTAACCAAGGCATCAATTTTCTGCTCTCTGATAATTTTTTCTGCAGTTGTCAGTTTTTTAGTCCTAATTAGAACTGCTCCAGCCGTAAATGCAAACTGAGTTGTTCCACCACTGCGTTTTATCAAATCAGATATTTTTTCAGTTTTATTTGAAATGGTGTACTGCCCCGGGTAATTAACTTCCCCCTCTACCACAACATTTTTTTGAGAGGTGTATCCAGGTATTGTGTATACGGTAATAATATCATAAGGCATTAAAAACACATCTTTTGTTGTTTTTAAATTTTCGTCTACTTCATACGTTATAATAGTAGCAGCATCTGCACCAACTGTTGCACCATCGGTTTTAAATCTGCGGGCAATCTCTATTTTTTTCCTCGATGCATTTTCCTTCAATCCACCTGCTGCTATAATTATATCTTCCACACGTGCTTTATCAGCAAAGGGGTATGTACCAGGCCTTAGCACTTCGCCTAAAATTGTAATTACATATTCTTCTCTTAATGCAAGCTTAGAGTTAATTTCAATTAAATCTTCGCGCTTTAAAACTATATCATTTTTACCGCTCATCACTTCACTCACATCAAAATTAATTACCTCTGCTGTGTTATCATCTTTTAAACGATAAATTATAGCACGAGATGTGAATGCATCTTCTTTCAAACCCTCTGCTTTTTTTATTAATTTAGAGATAGTTAACCCATCTTCAATTGCATAAATACCCGGACGAAAAACTGCACCTTTTATTTCTACTCTATTCTCATAGCGATCAATGATTCTTCCAATATCATACACATCACCAGATTTGGGTGTAAACATGCCAATCATTTCATTCGGCACATCAGCAACACTGCGTTCTTTATTCGTGTTACGTGTTACCCTAATTCTATCCTTATAAGCCAAATCCGTGAATCCACCAGCAAACTCAATAACATCAACTAACGTTTCGTTTTTGGTTACTTCATAATAAGCTGGTCGTTTAACCTCTCCTTTTAACTCAATACGATTTATATATGAGTTTACTTTGATAATATCTTGATCCATTAAACGGATATTACCCTTAATTTCACCTTTTACCAAAAACTCATAAACATCTACATTGGCAATTGTCTTACCGTTTCTTATTACTTTTATACTTCTGAATGATCCATTTTTATTAGGTCCGCCACAAGCATAAAGTGCATTAAATACTGAGGCTAATGAAGGTAAAGTATATGAACCAGGCATATTTACTTCGCCAAGTATATTTACTTTTATACTGCGAATTGAACCTAAAGTGATACTCACCGATGTATTTCCAGTTGCAATACCAGAATATATGGATGTTAATTGGCTTGTAACTTTTTTTCTAGCTTGTTCAATTGTTAATCCCGATACCTGAACGGGTCCTAACAGCGGAATTCTAATATTACCTTCCGGATTAACTTTAAGACGATGAGTAGCTTCGCTAAAACCAAAGATGTCGATAATCAATTCATCGTCTGGCCCCAACACGTAATTAGCAGGGGTTGCAATTCTAAGATTAGGTTCAAAAGTTAGATTTTTGTTACTAAAAAGTTCGGCTCCAAAAACCTTCTTTTCTAAACTTTTAAAAACCTCTGTTTCTTTGTCTTTAGGCTTTTCACTATCATCACTGTACGCTCTTGAGAATGAAGCATTATCAGAACCACTAGATACTTTTATTTCTAGTTTTTCTACTCTTGCTTTTAGCTTCCTTACTTCGGCAGCAGGCATTTTTCTTTGCAAAGCAATAGCCTCCAACTGATTAACTCCGTAACCTGCGTTTTTAAACTCAGCTAAAAACTGTTTAATTTGGTCATCGCTGAGTTCATCTACCTTAACCTCGGCAATGTTTTGAATTGATAGATTGGGGGATTGTGCTTGAGCATCTACATAAATAACTGACAAGCAAAGCAAAAGAAGAATAGTTCCTATTTTTTTCATCATAAAATATGGCGCAATACGGCAAATTTAACATTTAATAAACGCCAAACAAGTGCTTTAGCTTATAAGTTCATCCCCTCACTGAACCTTTTTTAATTGTGCGGTGTCTTGATAAAAACATTATTCTTGCATTCTTAAAATCATATTAATACCAAGTGGCAAAAAAATATACGCTAGCATTAGTTGCTTTACTCCTTTTTATTGGTCAATCTATTGCTCAAAATGGTGAGGTTAGAGGGTTTGTTTACGACAAAGAAAATGGCGAGCCAATTATCTTTACCAACGTATTTATTCAAGAGTTGATGGTTGGCAAAGCCACCGACATTAACGGCTTTTACGCATTAACTAAAATTAAGCCTGGCAATTACACCATTAAGTGCATTGCCTTAGGTTACGATACAGCCTCTGTGAAAATCAAAATTGAAGGCGGAAAAATTACCACACAAAACCTATACGTTAAAAAGATTTCTATTTCGTTAAACGAAACAAACATTACTGCCGAAAAACAAAAAGCTAAAAATGATGTGAAAATTTCGGTAAATACTGTAACCCAAAAAGAACTTAAACAATTACCTGCCTTTGGTGGCGAACCCGATTTGGCACAATACTTACAAGTATTACCTGGTGTGGTTTTTAGTGGCGACCAAGGCGGACAGCTTTACATTAGAGGTGGAACGCCCGTGCACAATAAAGTGTTGTTGGATGGTATGATTATTTACAACCCTTTCCACTCTATTGGTTTATTTAGTGTGTTTGATGCCGATATTATTAGAAGTGCAGATGTGTATGCAGGTGGTTTTGGAGCGCAATATGGTGGCCGCATTGGTGCTATTATTGATGTGAACACACGTGAAGGAAATAAAAAACAACTGAGCGGTAAATTATCCGTAAGTCCTATTAGTTCTAAAATTTTAATCGAAGGTCCAATATCTAAATTTACTGAGGGCGGTGGTTCTGCATCGTACATACTTTCATACAAAAACTCATATCTAGATAAAACCGCTCCCATACTTTACAATTACGCAGGCTCAAACGGCTTACCTTTTAGCTTTAGTGATTTGTATGGCAAAGCAAGTTTTATCAGCGGCAATGGAAGTAAACTAAACCTTTTTGCTTTTAACTTTAACGATAATGTAAATTACCCTCAAACTCAATACAATTGGAGTTCATCAGGTGGAGGATCTAACTTTAATATTGTTCCCGAAGGTTCTACGTTAATTAATGGTGCTGTTGGTTATTCGCAATATAAAATGAAACAAACCGAAGCCGATGGTAAACCACGTGAAAGCAGTATTAATGGATTTAATATTAATGTAAACTTTACTTATTTTATGGGTAAAGATGATATTAAATATGGCTTAGAAATGAATGGCTTTGCCACAACCTACAACTATGTGAACAGCTATGGCAGAGCACTTAACCAAGAAGAGTTTACCACAGAACTATGTGGCTATTTTAAGTATAAAAAGAACTGGGGACGTGTAATTATTGAACCAAGTTTGCGTGTACAAAACTATGCTTCATTAGGTGAAATTACTTTAGAGCCCCGCTTTGGTGCAAAGTACAACATGACCGAAAAGATTAGATTAAAAGCGGCAGGTGGTTACTATACACAAAACTTAATTGCAGCTGTTAACGATCAAGATGTGGTGAATTTGTTTTATGGTTTCCTTTCGGGACCCGATAATTTACCGCGTACATTTAATGGCCAAGAAGTTACAAGTGCATTACAAAAATCGTGGCACAGTGGTGCTGGATTTGAGGTTGATTTAGGCCGTCATCAAGAAATAAATGTAGAAGGTTTTTATAAAACATTTAGCCAGCTAACCAACATCAACCGTAATAAACAATACGATGAAAACGAAACTGGTAAACCAAGCTACTTAACCAGTGATTTTGTGATTGAACGAGGTAACTCATATGGTATGGACTTTAGGTACAAGTACGAATATAAAAAGATGTACATATGGGCTGTTTACAGCTTAACGTACGTAAACCGTCAAGCCGAAAAGTATGATATTTATGGTAATGCCACTCTGGTAAACTACTTCCCGCATTTTGATAGAAGACATAACGTAAACATTGTAGCTACGTATACTTTTGATAAAAAACGTACGTGGAATTTAAATACACGTTGGAATTATGGTTCGGGTTTTCCGTTTACGCAAACACAAGGTTTTTACGAAAAAATAACTCCTGGAGGTGCTGGCGATCCTTTGAATCAAAACGGACAAATTGGAGCTTATTACAGCGACTTAAACAAGGGTCGTTTGCCTAGTTTCCACCGCTTAGACGTGTCACTGTCTAAAAAAATGAATTTGAAAAAAAATCGCACCATGACCATTACAGCGGCTGCTACCAACGTATACAACCGTGAGAATATTTTTTACTTCGACCGTGCACGTTTTACACGCATCAATCAGCTGCCTATTATTCCCACAGTGGGGATAAATTATTCCTTCTAAAAGTGGTAATGCAATTAGCTTCGGTGACGTTAAACACGCGTTATGAAGTTAAACCATATTGTATTCATCTTTTTTCTTGTTGGTGCAACAAACGTTGCATTTGGCCAAAAAACCATTAACAACGAACATCATTTTAAAATTTACAAAGAGGCTTACGAGCTTTTTTATAAAGAAAAATACGCCTCGGCACAGCAGCTATTTGTGCAATACAGCCAAGTAAGCACCGATAGAGAAAACGTGGCAAATGCAGCATACTACGCTGGTGTTTGTGCCATGGAGTTATTTAATGCCGATGCTATTGCTATGCTTAGCCAAATGGCAGCAAATTACCCCGAGCATCCTAAGGCTAAATTAGCTCTTTTTCAACTTGGCCGATACTTTTACCGCACCAAGGATAACAAACGTGCCATACAATATTTAGAGCAAGTTGATGCATTAAGTTTAACTAACGAAGAAGCTGATGAATATTGGTTTATAAAGGGTTACTGCTATTTTAAAACTGATAAATTTACTGAAAGTAAATTGTCGTTTAAAAACATAAAAGACGAAAAAAATAAATACTACGAACCATCTAATTACTACTATGGTTATGTAGTATACAAGGAAGGTAGTTTTGATGAAGCCATTACGCATTTTAACCGCATAAAAGATTCTAAAACATTTGGCCCATTATCGCAGGTTTACATTGCTCAAATTTATTTTTCGCGCAAGCAATACAACGAAGTAGTAAAATTTGCAGGCAACATTAACAATAAAGATGTGGCTGATGATGTTGCAGGAATTGTAGGCCAAAGCTACTTTTTCTTAAAAAATTATAGCAGTGCACTACCCTATTTAGTTACTTACAATGCCAACCCTCCGGTGGCATTAACCAGTAAAGATATTTACCGCTTGGGGTATACTTACATGGCTACCCAAAATTACGAAAAGGCCATCGAACAGTTTGTGCGCATTGCTGATAAAACTGATACTACTGCTCAGTTTTCGTTATATCATTTAGCTGAGTGTTATATAAAAACAGATAAAAAACAATCAGCACGTACAGCGTTTGAGCGTTCGTACAAGTTAGGGTTTGATAGAACAACTACTGAGCTATCGCTTTTTAATCATGCCAAAATTAGTTACGAGTTAAACCAAGCTGATGCCTTAAAAGATTTTGTAAAGTTTGTAAACGATTACCCCGAGAGTGATTACATTGATGAAGCACGCGGTGTGTTAGGCGATTTATTAATGAGTACCCGCAATTACAAGCAAGCTATCACCACTATTGAAAGCATTAAAAAACCAACACAAGCCAATAACGAAGCCTACCAACGTGTGCTTTATTACTATGCCGAAGAGCATTACTTAAACAACAATTACACAGAGGCGAATGTATATTTTAAAAAATCGCAAACGTTTGATTTCGACAAAAAACTGTTTGCCCAAGCTTACTTTTGGCAAGGCGAAATAGCCTACAAACAAGGCAACTTTAAAGACGCTGAAACAGGTTATCAAGCATTTTTAAAGTTTGAAAATGATATTAAATACACCCGCTTTTATGCGTTAGCATTTTACAATATTGGTTACTGCAATATTAAAACCGAAGACTACAGTGATGGTGTAATTGCCTTTAAAAAGTTTTTAGAAAGTAGCTACGCACAAAACACGCCCGAGCTTTACACTGATGCGGCTTTACGTGTTGCCGATTGCTATTTTGTATCTAAAGAATACAACCGTGCATTAGATCATTACGAGATGATTATTACCAAAAAATTGAATGGTAGTGATTATGCACTGTATCAAAAAGCTATGATATATGGCCTACTTGGTAAGAATGAAGATAAGGTTGCTGCGCTTCAAAAAATTGCCAATTCGTATCCCAAATCGCCATACATTGATGATGCTATTTTTGAAATTGCCAATGTGTATTTGCAAACCGAAAACAACAACAAAGCCATTGATGGATTTGACAATATCATAAAAAACTACCCACGTAGTGCATACATCCGTAAGGCTATTCAATACAAAGGTATTGCACAACGCAACGCGGGCAAGGATGATGATGCATTAGAAACCTTTAAAAAATTAGCACTTGAACATTGCAATACCGAAGAGGCTAGACAAGTACTAATGGTTGTTGAAGATATTTATGTAAGCAAAGGCGAAACGGATGAATACCTAGACTTTTTGAAGTTAACCAATTGCAAAGTAATCTCGCCTACTTACCAAGATAGCATAAGCTACGAAGCAGCTTTTAATCAATACAAGGCTAA
>CAZJHS010000072.1:0-14295 GCA_964545895.1 uncultured Chitinophaga sp.
GAACAGCTACTTTAGGAGCAACAGCAAGTGCAGGTACTTTAAATTGGTATGCTGCAGCAACTGGAGGAACTAGTTTAGCTACTGGTACTTCATATACAACACCAAGCATAAGTGCAACTACTACTTACTATGTTGATGCAACTAATACTGGTTGTACTACTGCTACTAGATCTGCAGTAATTGCTACGGTAAATACAATACCAACCGTAGCAACCACAACTCCAGCAACAATATGCGGAATAGGAACAGCTACCTTAGGAGCAACAGCAAGTGCAGGTACTTTAAATTGGTACGCTGCTGCTACTGGAGGAACTAGTTTAGATACAGGTACTTCATTCACCACACCAAGCATAAGTGCAACTACTACTTATTATGTTGATGCAACAAATACCGGTTGTACTACTGCTACTAGAACTGCAGTAATTGCTACTGTGAATCCAAACCTAACAGCTTCTGTAAGTGTATCTGCAAGTTCAACTTCAATATGTGGTTCGGCTGCAATTACCTTCACTGCAACTCCAACCAATGGCGGAACAACTCCTGCTTACCAATGGAAAAAGAATGGTGTTAACGTGGGTACAAGTTCAGATACTTATGTATTGAACGGTGCTGTAAATGGCGACTCAGTTTATGTTGTATTAACATCAAATGCTACGCCTTGTTTAGTTAATGTTACATCAAACAGTAATGGTATTAAGCTTACTAGCTCAACAGTAACACCAAGTGTGGCTGTGGTAGCTGCTCCAGGTACAACAATTTGTGCAGGAACAAGTGTAACCTTTACTGCAACTGCAACTAACGGTGGAACAACACCTGCTTACCAATGGATGAAAAATGGTGTTAACATAGGTACAAACTCAGATGTGTTTACTACTTCATCATTACTAAATAATGATAGCATTACGGTAACGATGACTTCAAATGCAACGTGTTTATCAACCACCACAGCTACAAGTAGTGTGTTAGTAATTAACGTAAATGCAAAACCTGTTACTTCACTAATTGCAGGTGCTACTTCAGTACATAAAGATACCTTAGAAACCTATTCAGTTATCAATACAATCGGTTCGGTGTACAATTGGCTTATCACAGGTGGTGTTCAACTTTCGGGTGGTACAACTAATAGCATCGTGGTTCGTTGGGATAGTTCATATACCAGCGGTACTGTAAAAGTAGTTGAAACAAGTTTGTTAGGCTGTTTAGGTGATACTGTAACTAAGAACATCATAAGCATTGTTCCTGTTAAGCTAATTAGCTTTGATGCTAAGCGCAATAAAACAAAAGCGGAATTAACTTGGATAACTGCAAGCGAGTTAAACAACAAAGGTTTTGATGTAGAGCGTTCAACTGATAACAGAAACTTTGAGTACTTAGGTTCTGTTAAAGGACACGGAACTACTTTGTTGGTTAACAACTACAACTACAACGATGATATTACTGCGTTACTAAACATTGGTTTAGAGTTTGTGTACTACCGCTTAAAACAAGTAGACTACAATGGTAAGTATGAATATACACCAACACGTGCGGTATCGTTAAATGATTTTGCAGGCATAGATTTACAAGTAAATCCTAACCCAAGTAAAGGCACTTTTGCGATAACAGTAAACAGTACCGAAAGCGTAGTAACTAACTTTAATATTTACGATAACTTAGGTATGCTAATTTGGAGCAAAGAAATTACGTTACAGCCTGGTGATAACAACATACCAGTAAGTATAGAAGTAGCGCAAGGCATTTATACGGTGGTTATGAATAATAGCTTAACCAACCAAACAGCACGAATAATCATTAAATAAATTAGTCTAATAACCAAAACCTAAAAGGTCAGTCGAATTTCGACTGGCCTTTTTTTATGTACGCAGTTTTAAATCAAAAAATACAGACTAGCTAAAATTAATGTGGCTGAAAATACTGTGGTTAGCAGACACCAAACACATAATTTAGAGATATAAATTTTGTAAACTGAGCCTTTCTCTTATTTTTGCCCAATTTTTAGCTATACCATTGGTGGGGCCAAAAGTTATCATCGTATTCATAAATAACACAGCATCATGCCAAAAGATTCCAACATTAAATCAGTACTAATTATCGGTAGCGGACCTATTATTATTGGGCAGGCCTGCGAATTTGACTACTCGGGTAGCCAAGCAGCGCGCTCATTAAAAGAGGAAGGGATTGAAGTTTCATTAATTAACTCAAACCCGGCTACAATTATGACTGACCCTGTTACTGCCGACCACGTTTACTTGTGGCCGCTTGAACCAGCCAGTATTGAAAAGATTTTGCAAGAGCGTCAAATTGATGCAGTTTTACCAACCATGGGTGGTCAAACGGCATTAAACTTAGCTATTGAGTGCGAAGAGTTAGGTATTTGGGAAAAATACGGAGTACGCATGATTGGTGTTGATACCAAAGCCATTGAAACTACCGAAAATCGCGAAGCCTTCCGCCAAAAAATGATTGAAATTGGCGTGGGTGTTGCACCATCGCGTACAGCAAACTCATTTTTAGAGGGTAAAGAAATTGCCCAAGAAATTGGCTTTCCGTTGGTTATTCGTCCATCATACACCTTGGGTGGAACTGGTGGAGGTTTTGTTTGGAAAAAAGAAGAATTAGATGCAGCTCTACAACGTGGTTTATCAGCTTCGCCAACGCACGAAGTATTGGTAGAAAAAGCGGTGTTTGGCTGGAAAGAATATGAGTTAGAGTTATTGCGCGATAGAAACGATAACGTAGCCGTAATTTGTGTAATTGAGAATTTCGACCCAATGGGAATTCATACGGGAGATTCAATTACTGTTGCGCCTGCAATGACATTAAGCGATACCTGCTACCAAAAAATGCGCGACATGGCCATTTTAATGATGCGTAGCATTGGTAACTTTAATGGCGGCTGTAACGTTCAGTTTTCGGTAAATCCCGAGAATGACGATATCATAGCCATTGAAATCAATCCGCGTGTATCACGTTCATCAGCCTTGGCATCAAAAGCAACAGGTTACCCCATTGCCAAAATTGCTTCAAAATTGGCTATTGGCTACACGTTAGATGAATTAAAAAATCCAGTTACCAAAACTACTTCGGCTTATTTTGAACCGGCATTAGATTATGTAATTGTAAAAATACCTCGCTTTAACTTCGATAAATTTAAAGGCGCTGATACCACCTTAGGTTTACAAATGAAATCGGTGGGGGAAGTAATGGGTATTGGCCGTACGTTTATTGAGGCCTTACAAAAAGCTTGTCAATCGTTAGAGATTAAACGCAATGGTTTAGGTGCTGATGGTTATCAAAATCGTAACCTAGAAGAAATTGTAGAGAAATTAAAGCACCCAAGCTGGGATAGATTATTTGCGGTTAAAGATGCTTTGAGCTTAGGAGTTCCTATTTCATCGGTGGAGAAAATTACCAGAATTGATCGTTGGTTCTTAACTCAAATAAACGATTTAGTTAGGGTTGAAAGCGATACACGCAGGTTTAACCTAAAAAACATGCCGCGCGAGTTGATGTTGGAACTAAAACAAAAAGGTTACAGCGATGTGCAAATTGCTTGGCTTTTAGGTGCCGACACAACCGAGGATGAAGTACGCGAATTGCGCAAAGAGATGGGCTTTGTACGTACCTACAAAACCGTAGATACTTGTGCTGCTGAGTTTACATCACCAACCAATTACTTTTACTCAACTTATGATGGAGAGAACGAAAGTAAAGTAAGCGATAAAAAGAAAATCATAGTATTAGGCTCGGGTCCTAATCGTATTGGCCAAGGTATTGAGTTTGATTACAGCTGTGTGCATGGTTTATTAGCGGCAAAAGAGTGTGGTTACGAAGCTATCATGCTTAACTGTAACCCCGAAACCGTATCAACCGATTTTGATATGGCTGATAAATTATATTTTGAGCCTGTATTTTGGGAGCATTTGTTAGACATTATAGAGTACGAAAAGCCAGAAGGCGTAATTGTACAACTTGGTGGCCAAACAGCGCTTAAACTGGCTAAAAAGCTTAAAGAAAAAGGAATTAAAATTATAGGAACAGATTACGAAAGCATGGACTTATCAGAAGACCGTGGTTCGTTCTCTGATTTATTGAAAGAATTGGATATTCCTTATCCGCAATATGGCGTAGCCGAAGATGCTGATGAAGCTATTGCTGTGGCTAACCAAGTGGGTTACCCGGTGTTGGTGCGCCCAAGTTATGTATTGGGTGGCCAAGGCATGAAGATTGTAATTAACGATGAGGAATTGGAAAATGCAGTAATTAGTTTGTTGGGCGATTTACCTGGCAACCGTGTATTGATTGACCATTTCTTGGATAGAGCAGAAGAAGCCGAAGTGGATGTAATTTGCGATGGTGAAGATGTACACATTATTGGTATGATGGAACACATTGAACCTGCAGGTATTCACTCGGGCGATTCGAATGCGGTGTTGCCACCATTTAGCTTAAGCGAAGCAGTTAAAAACCAAATGGAAGTTTACGCCATACAATTGGCCAAAAGCATGAAAATTGTTGGTTTGCTAAACATACAATTTGCCATTAAAAACGAAAAGGTATATGTAATTGAAGCCAACCCACGTGCTTCGCGTACTGTGCCGTTTATTGCAAAAGCATACCAAATACCTTACGTAAACATTGCTACCAAAATAATGTTGGGTGCTAAAAAACTAAAAGACTTTACCTTCGAGCGTAAGTTAGAAGGATATGCGATAAAAGAACCTGTATTCTCGTTTAATAAGTTTGAAGGTGTAAACAAAGAGTTAGGTCCCGAAATGAAATCAACGGGTGAAGCCATTCGCTTTATTAAAGATTTACACGACCCAATTTTCCGCCAATGGATTAAAGAAAAGAGCATGTACTTAAGTAAGTAATTTGCTTTTGTTAAAAATTGGTTTTAACTTTAAACTATTAAATTAATTAGTTATGAGTAATTTAACAATTAGTACCAAGGTTGTCAAACTTTCTAAAATAGGTAAATCGCCTGATATTTTAGTAGCCATTGACAAAGAGCGATCAAGCAGAAGAGACAATACTGGAAGCTCAGGGGATGGTAGGGTTACCGTTACACGAGTTGGTACTCAAAAAAGATAATTAGCAATGAATATCGCCCTAGCCACCATTGCCGTATTCATATTATTAACGCCTGGATTTTTGTTCAGGCGTTTTTATTATACAGAAGAATTTTCTAAAGAATATTTCAAACAGTCTTATCTCGACTTGTTTTTTTCGAGCCTACTCCCTTCTGCGGTTATTCATATTCTTGGTTATTATTTAATCATTAGCTGTTCCGGAAATAGTATTGATGTTAAAGTATTGGGTACAATATTAAGCGGAACGAATGATGCAAATCTTATAAATAAGGCTTTTGATGCGTTGTACGATGACGTGTTTAAAATTGTATTTTATCTTGTTTCACTCGGGATTGTCTCGGCCGCAAGTGGTTATGGAATAAGGAAAGCAATTCGAAAATATAAACTGGATAGGAAATATAAAATACTAAGGTTTCAAAATGAGTGGCACTATGTTTTTTCGGGTGAGATTTTAGATTTTCCGAGAGTGCCCGGCAAGTCTGAGGAGGTTGATATTACATACGTAGATGCATTAGTTAAAACAGATGAAGGAACGATAATATACATGGGGTTGTTAGCAGACTATGTATTATCAAGGGATGGTGGTTTGGATAGGATTTATTTAAAAAATGTGAGACGAAGATTTTTAGAAACGCAACCAAATCTTGATCAACCACAAAACACAAGTAAATATTACGAACTACCGGGAGAGTTTTTTGTTATTTCGTATGACAAAATTATAAATTTACATATCACCTATTATAAGGTTACTGTAGACCAACAGTTAGAACAAGAGATTAGCAACATCGATATTGAAAATTAATCCAATTTTCCGCCAATGGATTAAAGAAAAGAGCATGTACTTAAGTAAGTAATTAGCTTTTAACCATAAAAACAAAACCCGCCCAGAACGTAGCTTCGAGGCGGGTTTTTTGTTAAAACTTTTTGCTCAGTTATCTCGAGAAAACTAGATAGGATTACTTTTGATAGTATCATTTGATACTATCAAAAGTAATAAAATAACTTAATTCTGATAATTTATTTGTAGCCTCTATGGTATTACTCTCTGTTCTTTAATGCGGTTTCTATCTGCCCAAGTAGTTTTTCGGTTTCTGTAGTTTTTTCTCCATCTACTTTTCCGATTTTAATGGCCAATTTTGCCTGTGCCTTGGCTTCTTCTAATTTCCCTGTTTTATATAACAATGCCGCATAAGTATCAATATAATTAAATAAAGGTGCTTTAGGCAAAACACAATTTTGCATCCAACCAATTGCTCTATTTAATAGCGAGGTGTCATTGCACGATTGATAAAGTTCCCA
Source organism: uncultured Chitinophaga sp. (assembly GCA_964545895.1). Lineage (GTDB taxonomy): Bacteria > Bacteroidota > Bacteroidia > UKL13-3 > UKL13-3 > UBA6183. The sequence continues at coordinate 6,393 of CAZJHS010000072.1, forward strand.
AGCAACTTCATTAATTGAGCCTACATTATTCTTTTGGTGCGTACTATTAACAAATTCGTCAACAAGAGTGGTTACTTTATTATAATCTTTTTTATTTTTATAGTAATCTAGTTTGTAATTAAAATCATACCACCAAACCGAGCTAGCGCTTATATTTTGGGTGATTTTTTGAGCCTCTTTTATAAACACCAATTCGTCTGCACTCATCAATTGTTTAATCCGTTTATCCGCTATAGCTACATATAAATCTTCTGCTTCCGACTCGCCAAAAGATTTAGCAAAATCGGGCAATAGTTGGATAAGCTTATCTTGGTTGGCTGTGCTAAGTATAAAACGTTCGGTTTTTAATGTGAGCCAAACAATTTCATTGTTCCAATTACTTTGGTTGGCTAAATAATTATTTACTTGCACACTATCTCTTTTCTCTCTTTTTTTACTTGGCATTGGGAAATGCTTAAGATAGGAATCTGGATATTTTAAGTTGTAGTTAGATGAATACCCTGTTACAACAACTTTAGCTTTTGTTTTTTCAATAGCATCTTGCAGTTCTTTAGTGTAAGCATCAATGGGTGAATACCCCTTTATTTGGGTAATTAAACGCCCATCTTCATTTAAAATTAATGCAATCGGGAAGCTTCTAATCCCGTATTTTCTGGCAATAATTACCCCCAAACTATCTTTTTCCATTTCTAGTTTTACAGGTATAAAATATTTATGTAAAGTATCAGCAAACACTTTATCGGCAAATACTTCTTTATCTAAAACTTTACACCAACCACACCAATCAGTATAGGCATCAATAAATATGCTTTTGTGCTGTTTTTTTGCCGCTTTCAACATGTCAGAAAGGCTGCTGAATTTTTCAAATTGTACTTGTGCGTTAACAAGTGTAGAAAAAATAAAAACGGATAGGAAGAGTAGTTTTTTCATTTGAATTTAGGTTTTATCAAATATAAAAAAGCAATTTAAAAACTACCCAACGTATTAAATACCCCATCAATAACTTTCGACATCCTATAAATGTCTAACGTTTCTAAGGTGTCAGTACTTTGGTGGTAATTTTTATTTCGGTAAAAGGCTGTGTCGGTAACCATAAGCGCGCTGTAACCAAAGTTCCAATAATTTAAATGGTCAGAGAAATCTATACCCGGCAAAATCATTGGGCCACTAAATTTTTTTGTTCTTATGCTTTTGGTAGATTTAAAATGCTTACAAAACTTTCGGGTAAAATTTCCTGCGGCAAACTTTTTAACCAAAGTAATGTAATTGCCTTTGTTACCGTATACAACAGATAAAGCCCCAATTGGATAACTTTGTGTTTTAGGTTTATCCTTAAAATACCCAATCATTTCAAGAGAGACCATTCCTAATACATTAACATTGTTGTCATAAAGCCATTTTGCATGTATGTAACTTCCCATGTATGCTGTTCTAAAATAAGGAGGCTCTTCTAAAGTATAAGCAACCAGATCAATTTGTGTTTTAAGCGACTTGTTTTTTAGTAAGCGTGCAAGCTCTAGCAAACCTACAACACCTGATGCATTATCATCAGCACCCTCTTGTTCTTCGCACACATCATAATGTGCGCCAACTACAATACGTTTGGCGTTTTGTGTACCAAACGAGCAAATAATGTTTTGATAGGTTTTACCGTTTACTATAAAATGTTGCTCATAAACTGTATCTGCATACAACGTAAATACACCTTTAATGTATGCGGCAGTTTTATTCAGCTGATCAACATTTTCGTGTGTCCTAAAGTTTTCTGTTTTTGTAATGACAATTAAGTGTTGTTTTATTAAAACAGTATCAGATAAAACTGATGCCATTAAACGGCAACAAGTGCATAACAAAAGAATTGTACAAGCTAAAAATTTTAATCTCATAATTAGGAAAACATAAAACCAGCTAACGAAATTTTTGTAGCATAAGCATGGTGGTAATTTTTATAAACCTATCAAAAATAATTTAACAAACAAAAGATTGAATGGAAGAGTTCATGTTACTCCTTTTCCAACACCACTTCGCCCATCGGAAAAGCATCCAAGGTACCCATTTGGCGTATTTCTATGTGTAGTTTGTTGTCTGCGGTTAAGGGCATAATCCACAATTCAATTTCTTTTTTCGTCTCTGGGTCGGTGTTGCTTAATCTCCCAACTTGGCCACATGGTATGGTGTAAATAATACCTGTTTTACTGCTATTGCCTTTGTTTTTACTTATGCTTAATTGGGTTAAATCAACATCTCCCAACTTACAACTTGCTTGGCCCTGGGCAGTAATATTCAACCTTACAGCAATACTAAGTGGCGTAAATTGATAGTTCATTACTCCTGTTTTTGTTCTTACTTTTATATTGGCGCTTTGGGTATTCCATGTACCTATATAAGCTGCGTTTATTGGTGTTTGCTTGGCACAGGTAAATGCACCCAATGCAATAGTCAATACAAGCACTCCCAGTGTATAAAGTATTTTTGATTGTTTATGAATCATGTTTAATAGATGCAAATTGCTTAATTGAGATAAAAAAAGCAAACAGGTTTTGGTGTTGCTTCATAATGGCCATCTAAAGTGCATGTCGTTTTAATTCATTAGTTGCAATAAATGCAAGTAGTACATGGAGTTTGTTGGTATATCTGCAAAAAATAGATTGGTGTTTAGTATTAATCAATTTCGTATGACTAGGGTTAATGCCAAAATTTGTCACTCACAAAAACATTAACCAATATGAAAAACAAAATTCAAGCAGTTGCCCTAATCCTGTTAGGATTTGCGCAAGCAGGTAATGCACAAACTGTAACGCTTAAAGGCGGATTAAACATGTACGACATGTTTTTTAAAGCACCTAACGAAACCTACAGCGATCATACTAAGTTGCATCCTGGATTTCAGGCAGGCGTTAGTGTTGATATTCCTATCAAAAACAAATTTTCGTTGGAACCAAGCGTACTTTTTTCACAAAAAGGATTTGCTTATGCAAATAAATCTGACATGTTTGGTTCAACAGTAGATGTTACCATGAACATGTATTTAAACTATATCGATATTCCGTTGGTGGCTAAGCTAAAGTTTGATGTAGCAAAGGTTAAAATGTTTACCACTTTAGGTCCGTATTTAGGTATTGGTTTAAATGGCACACTTAAACACAAAGCCGTTTTTACGTTTATGGGCGATACAGAAGTGGATGAAGGTTCAGAAAAAGTTAAATGGGGATCGGATGCTAATAATGATATGCTGAAACGAATAGATTATGGACTAATGGCTGGTGCAGGTGTGCAAATTAAAGCATTTCAAATTGGCTTAACCTATGGTTATGGCTTGGCAAATATTGCCTCATCGCCCGACTTAAAAATTAGGAACCGTGTATTAGGCCTAACGGTAGGATATAGTTTTGGCAAACAATAATTTTACACCTTAAGCCAAGGTATGTTTTAAATGTACCTTGGCTTTTTAATAGTGTTTTTATTAAACAACCTTTTCCTTAATCGGAATCCAAACTTCCTCTTCCGATTCGGGGTGATTATTTTTGTACTTAGCTCCAAGCAATTCAAAATGCGGACGATGGTCTAACTCGTAACCAGAGCTTGGCAACCACGTATTAAAAATATAGCCAAATGTTTGCGGAGCTAAGCTTGGTGGTCCTTTATGGATAAACACGGCATACATACCAGCCGCAATAGTAAGAGGTTTAAAGCTGCCTAAATCTGTTGGGTAATCACTCACTTCGGTACAGGCCCATTTTGCAAACTCAGCTGTTGGGTTAAACGGGTTAAAACTATACGCGGAATCAAACACCTGCACCGAAAATAAATCTTCAGAAGCCCGATTGTTTATTTCTTTTAAATGCGGCATAAAACCACTCCACAACTCAAAGGTTTTGTTTTGTACCAAACTCATGGTAAGGGTGTGGCCTAGTAGCTTTTTTTCTGCTAAAAATGTAATGCGTGGTGCAAGCATAGTTGGTGTAAATGTTTACACCAAATTTAGCAACTAATAGTTTAAAATAGAAGACCTGTAAAAAACGCTGGCCCAAAAATATGGTTTGGCTAATGCTGTTTGTTTTGTATGTGTAGTAACCTAAGTTAAATTAAAACGTGCAACAATTAACCAAGTAAGAGATTAGCCAAATTAATAACAAAGCCTTAGCGCAAGGCGCTAGTTTTTATAAAATTTAGCGTGCTGTTGTATGCCATTTTCAAACCTAACAACCACAACATATACTCCAGGTTTAAGGTTTGAGGTGTTTAGTGTATGTATATAATCAGGGTCGTTTATTAGCACTTGTTCTGTACCAATTGTTTTACCCAGCTCATCAACTAAATCAATATTAACACTGCTGCCTTGTTTGGCGGTTTTGAGTGTAACGTGTAGCACCTCATTTGTAGGAATTGGGTATGCCATAAGTTTAGCCAAGTTGTTTGGTTGTTCTTGTGTTAGCCCATCAACCCAAACAACCACCGATGTTGTTGCAGTGTAATTGTAATCTATCTGAACCAAACGATAATAAAGAAGCTTGCCCGCGGGGTTGGTGTCAGTAAAGCTGTAATTAACCATTTTGTTTGAGTTGCCTTGGCCAGCCACCATTCCAATTTTTTCAAAAACAACCCCATCCAAACTACGCTCTATATCAAATTGCTTGTTATTTTTTTCGCTAGTAGTTTTCCAGTTTAAAACAACTTGTGCCGCCTGTCTTTTTGCTGTTAACATAATTAGCTTAACAGGTAATGGTTGGTTGGTGTTGGCAAATATTAATTTAAAACGAGTTGCCAGGTAAGAGGTAGGTACATTTTGTGTAGTTGAAAAAGGAAACACCTTATCATGTGTTATGCCATATACTTGTTGGCTATACGAATCGTACAGATAAATACTATACTCAAGGGTATCAAAAGTACTAAGGCCACTAAAACCCAATTGATAATTGTAAGTGTAATTAGCTAATGGAATATTTAGTGTAATGGTATCGGCTTGGTTTGGTAGCAAATTGGGTATGGCATTAAAAACCAATTTTGCCGAGTCTTGAATGGTAAAGCTTGAAATAGAAGCATTGCCACCATCTGGCTTAAGTGCGTCCAAATCTGCATCAAATCCAGTAGTTGCATTAGGGTACATAAACACCACGGTTTCATCATACACTTTGTTAGTTTCACCCAAGCTAATTTTTAAATTATTGGTTAATGTTTGGGTTGATGTTTTGCCAAACAAACCAGCTGTTGGGTTGTCAACTTTGTAAGTTTCCTTAAATACCAGCGTTGTGTTAGCCATTGTTTTTATAAAAAAGGCTTGACCAGATGCAATATTGTTTGAGCCACCATTTACCGAACCACCAACTGGGCTCCAAGCACCATATTTATTTTGTGATGGATTATAAACATAAATGGTTGATTGAATATTGGCATCACGCGCACTTACCCATGCACTATTGTTCCAATCTACCGCGCTTGGATATGGGTTTGCCAATAACTGCCAACCGTTATTTGATCCACCACCATTTGATGAAGTTAGGTTTAAAGTAATATCGCCAGTATTTATTGTACCTATTCCGGTTAAGGTTACAGCCATTGGGGTGTAATTGCTACCGTTTAGTGTAGATGTGCCTTGCGAACGATCGCCTCTAATAAATATACGATAGCCAAGTGTTGAGTTAATGGTTGTTGATGTGCTTGATATGCCTTGCCATTTGTTGTTTAGCGGAGCATTAATTGGTTCGTTATAAGTGTACACGCCCTGTTCTGCAGATGCTGTCCAATCAAATCCATTGCTGTTTTGAGTGCCTAAACTACCACCGCCCGTTCCTGGGCCTGTAATGTATATGGATTTTTGCCAGCTGTTGGCTATCGTGCTTCCATTAATAGGCCAACCAATAAAACGCCAAGTTCTACCAGCTGGTATATAGCGTTGGTAATTTACGTTTCCAATTATGTTTGCAGTACTTGCCACTGTTCCAATCGAAGCTGTTCCGCTTGCATCAGAAACCAATGTTAGCAGTCCGTTTGAAACCAGCTGTGCTGAACCATTGATGGTAATTCTTCCTGTTACCTTAGCCGTATCTACCAATGTTTTGGTGCCTCCTCCGCCAAAGGTTACATTTTTAAACGCTGCCCCTGCAACAAGTTGACTACTTGAACCATTAAACACAAAAGTGGGATTATCGGCAAAATTTAATGTGCCACCACTTACGGTTAAATTACGTTTTACAGTAATTGTTCCAGCTGGTAATGTTTTAGTGCCAAGGCCGCTTAACACCAGTGTGCCATAGGTTGTAGCCTTAATTGTTTGGGTTGATGCGCTGTTATATTCTACAATTGCACTTGTATCAATATACGCTTTAGTTAATCCAAGAAAAGCATCAATGCCACCGGGATTATTTATAGTTAGTTTTCCAAAAACATAAATACTATCCGCTGTAATGGTTTTTCCGTTAGTTTTTAATTCGGCTGGGGCATAAATAATTAACACTTTTCTTGATCCAGTAACAACTAAATTATTGCTAAGCTCATAATAGTTAGCAGAAGAAAGTGTGAGCCCCGTGTTAAAACTTCCCCCGCCAGCATTTGAGTTTGGCAGTGCAGTAAGCGAATTATCAACGGTTGTTACTGCTGGTGCTGAAGGTAAGTTGGTTATATTTGATGTGTTGCCCCCGTTACTTGTTATGGTTGATGAATTTCCGAAAGTAAGGGAACCACTATTGATGGTATTTCCATATTGAAATCCACTGCCAGAGCTTACTGTTAAGTTTCCGTCTATTTTTACGCTAGTTCCTGCATTGTTGGTGGTAATTACTCCGCCCGTTAAAATTAAGTTATTTAAGTTTACGTTACCCTCAAAGGTAGCATTACCATTAGCCGAAGTGTTAACCACCAAGGTGCCTGTACCAGCGTTAAATGTGCCACTACCTATAAGCTTAATTATTTTTCCTGTTGCACCGCAATTACCGGTTGTGTTGTAGGTAAGATTAAGGGTGCTATTACCAGCATTTACGGTTCCGTTGTTTTGTATGGTTAAGTTACTTGCGGTAATGATTCCTGTTATATTCCAGGTTACACCGCTCTCTACAATAATACCACCCAAATTTAACGAGCCATTATTGGTAATACCCTGAAAATTTGGCGATTTAAGGGTAACACAGCAGGTAGCTAAATTTAGTGATGCACCACTATTTACCGTTAGGGTTTTATTTATGTTTACGTTTTGCTGTGCCGATATTGTGCCCGATAAAATTACTAAATTGGCAGCAGTCGTGGTTGCCGAATTTCCCCATAAGTAGTTGTTGGTGCTTATGCTGTAATTTCCACTAATTTCCATGGTAGAGTTGGTACCGTATTGTGGGTGGCCTGTGTTTGTAAATTGGCTACCATTGATTAAGCGTAGTGTGCCATTAACGGTTGAGCCTGTGTTAAATGTCATTTGGCTAACACCCGATACGATTACGTTGTTAAAGGCAATTGTTCCGCTTACGGTTTGCCCTGCACTTGATGAGGGCTGAAAAACAAAACGACCATCGTTACTATTAATGTTTCCTTGGTTATTTAATACCGTTGTCCATGTTCCGGTTAGGGTAACGGAGTAACCACCAGCCAAAAACGACAATGTTTTGGTGCTATTTATTGTAAGGGTTTTGCACGTTACATTAGCATTTACACTTATTGGGCCATTAATTACCACGTCATCACCAGCGCTTGGAACATTGCCACCAACCCATGTTGTGGCTAATAACCAATTACCACCAGAGGCTGTTGATGTTTGGGTGGCTGCCTGTATCTTAAAATGCCCTATAAGGCAAATTACAAAAACCCTAAGAATGGATTTGATAATCATTTATGTGCTTTTTGATACGGAGCAAAGGAACGTTAACCCACGCGTTAATTTATGTAACTTGATATGCGCAGTCTTTTTAGCGGTAAGTTT
>CAZJHS010000073.1:0-14132 GCA_964545895.1 uncultured Chitinophaga sp.
CCATTTTTTTGATTACTTAAAAGTGAAATGGAGTTTTTTCACATCCTGACGTTCCTCGGCTTTGAGCCGTGCCGGATTGGTTAGAATTATTTAGTCCGTTCATTTGTACCAAGTATTTTGTTGAACCAATCAGGAAAGCGAAACCATAGAAACGCTGTTATAGAACCAAGTCCAAGTAAAAGCACAAATGCTGTCATTGGACTTTTTTCTGTCCGTAAAGTTTCAACGTCAAGTATAGTTATTCGTTCATTGTCAATTTGAAAAACCTCTGGTTCATACTCGTTAACTTCACTTTTTCTTACCCAAACCGTAACTGTGTCTGCCTGTTTTAGTCCTTGCAAAATTTTTTCATACTTTTCGTTACGCCATTCGTCACCAATGTTTTCTGCGAAGTAGAATTTCTGTTTTCGTTCGTTAATATAAAAAATCAGTTCTGATTTTCTGCTTTCGTGTCCTCGTCTGTCTGTTACGTTGGTTACATAAGTGTCTGCAGCACGGAGCGTTCCTTTTATTGATGTCAAGTTTGATTTAAAAGTCCAAATTGTCGGAAGCTGATAAATCCCGAAACATGTTAGCATTATACCAAATATCAAAAGTCTATTTTGATAATTTCTTGTCGACCAATCGAATTTCTTTTTAGCCAAAATTATTACACATTTTATTTATTGGTATGTTATCGGTTGTGTCGTCATAGTATGATGACTAACTTACTTATCTGAGCAAATGATTGGTTTTTATTACTGAATAGGATTAACCATTTTGGTACGTTATTCTACCATCAGAAAGTTCCCTTTATTGCACTAAAACTTAGCAGCAATACCAAACATAATGTGGCGTTGCTCCATAAATCTTGCAGGGTTTGTTGGCGGAGGTCCTGTTACACCCAAACGTGGATCGCGGTAACGTGGGTCAACCCAACTATCTGGTACATTATCTCCATTGTTATATGCAGTGCCTGTAACCGGATTTATAATGGTGCTGTTTTTATTGTTAAACAAATTAGTAATCTGAATGCTAAAATTAATTTGCGATTTGCCAGCACGTTTCCACCATTTGGTAAACGTTAAATCGGTCCAAAACCAATACGAACCAACCTTGCTCCATCTTGCATCAGGGTTTGGATCTTGTACATAAATTGGGCGGCCAGTATTTACATCCGTTCTGTCGTAAATGTATGGCGTATATCTAACACCACTTCTTAAGTTTGTTTCTACGTAAAAGCTCATTTTGTTCAACCATTTTTTGTTAAACAATCCGCTTTTGGTATCAATTTTAAAAATGTGGTTAGTTTTTAAGTTATGAGGTACATCCCAAGGTAAATAAAACTCGCGCGTGTCTTCGTTTGCTCCACTAGCCAATAATTCTTTTAACTTATCATTAGCACTTGCACTTTGTCCAGTAGTTACTTGGTAAGTGTATGATAGCTGTCCGTTGTACCAATTGCCAATGCGTTTAATATAGCCAAACTCAACACCACGGCTGCGTGCATAATCGCTGTTTATACGTATGGTACGTGCAACTTCTCTTCCGGTAGCATCTTTAATAAATACGTTTGCAGTAGTAATAAAATCATATTTATCTTTCCAAAATGCAGCAACAGTAAATGCATCGTTGCTGGTAATTTGTGTTTTTAAACCAATCTCGTAACTAATATCTACCTCCGGATTTAAATCGGGGTTACCCACGTTTGCAATGGTTGAACGATCTTGATAAAATGGATCTAAACCAGGGTACACGTATGATGGATGAGGTAGAATAGTGTTGTGTCCGTAGTTAAAATATAACATCTGATTTTCGCGTATAGGAAACGATGCTGATATCTTAGGTAAGAAACGGAACTTGTATCTTAAATCGCCAATTTTTACTGAATTTTTTAGGTATGATTCTCTAATCTCATCTCTAATTGGAGCACGTTGATCGGCTACTGCATCATCCACATATTTTCCGGGAGCCCAATACTCAAAACGGCCGCCAATACTAGCCACCAAGCCTTTGTATTTTACTTGGTCGGTAACAAAAATACCTCCACGTTGCGGTTTTACTTTCCAAACATCACTTTGTTGACCTAACCTAAATGTTTGAGATTCGCCACCACCGGGTAAAGGAAGTGGAGCACCTACCCATGGTCTGATAATATCAATCCATTGCATTTCTTGCATCTTAGCTTCAAAGCCAAACGAAAGTTTGTTCATGGAGTTTTTAGACACCAAATTGCCTTGTGCTTTTACCGCATATTCTTCAAAATAATGCGAGTGCCATAAGGTTGCAATACCGCCATTATTGTAAAAGCCTGATGATAGGTTAACAAATCCAACTGAATCGCCTGGGTTAAAATAAGTAGCAGGATATTGGTTAATAGATGCAGGGTCTAAAACTTGGTCAACGTTAGTTGGGCGCCAAGGACGACCGTTTGCATCGGCTTGTAGTTTTACAAAAAAGCGTGAGGCTAATACGTTGTATGAAAAGCGTTTGCTTACCGCTTGTTTCCAATCTATGGAAATCATATTGGCATCGTGTGTAAATGTATTGGCATTATCCATTTGTTGGCTAAACAAATACTGGTAGCCTGGCTGAAAAGGTAAATCGTTACCAAAAATACGCAGCATGTTTACATCCTGATTGATGGTAACAGAGCGCAAGCCCGAAAGGGTAACACTTTTATTCTTTTTAAAGTTGTAGTTTAACTTACCAAATACACTCCATTTATTATCTTGAAAAGGAGAGAACAAGCGACTATTACCCCAACCTTTTTGCGGGTATGGGTTTGATATTACTTGGTTTGCAGGATTTTTATAATACTCATCGGTAAAAGCTGCGCGGGTGGCTAACGAAAACTTTAATCGGTTTTCGAAAACTTTTTTCAATAATGGTCCACCAATGTTTAACTCGGCAATGCTGCTATTCCAGCAATCAATTCTGTTTTTATTAAAGCCAAAATTATCGCGTTTGTAATTTACGCCAAACTCAAGCTTATCGCCTCCGTTACGGGTTTTAGTATTAACCACACCAGCGGTAGCATCACCAATATCAGCCCCAATTCCACCTGTAGTAATTTCAATATCGTTTACGGCATTACTTCCTAAATCCAGTCCAAAGCCTGTTCCAGCTAATGGGTCGGTTACTTTTACCCCATCCACATACATACCGGTTTCGTAGGTACGGCCACCACGAATACTAACACCTGCAGGCGAATTAACAACACCTGGTTGCGTATTAATAATACTTTGAATTTGACGTGCAGGAGCTATTTCAATGGCCTCTTGGCTAATGGCATTTACCGATGAAGCTTTGTCTACATCAATCAATGGGCGTTTACCAATAATAATTACATCATCAGCAGTTACACTTGCTTGTTGTAAAATAACATTAACCTCTTTGGTTTCGCCTGCTTTTACTTTAATACCAGTAAGTACCACCTTACTGTAACCAATATACGAAACCTCTAAATTGTATTCGCCTGGTTTAATATTTTTAAGAATAAATCTTCCGTTAACATCGGTTACTGCGCCAAACGAGGTTCCTTTAATCAAGACGCTCACGCCAATTAATTCCGAGTTATCGCTTTTATCTTTTATCAATCCTGTAATTATACCTGTGGTGCTTTGCGCCCATGCATGAACAGAAAAGAATGTTACCAATAATAAACTGTATAAATATTTCATCAGATGTATGCTATACTAAAAAACGCAGCAAAATAATGCAATAAATTCAGTTAAAAAACAGATTTACACATTAAGGTTTTGTTAACGCACAAATGGCATAAAACAACCTTTTTTGGAGGTGATTTATGCCATTTGCAAACGTTTGTTATATTGGGTAATTATACCTTGTCAATCCAATTAAAACTGGTTGGTGTAGCACCTGTTTGTATGCTGTATAAAGTACTGTATAACCAGTTGCTTACCTCGCGTTCTTCGGGGTTAGGTAAAGTATACTCTACACCTTTATAATTAAATGCAGCAATTTTAGCAATAATAGCTGCGGTGCCGCTACCAAATGCATCGGTTAATAAGCCATTTTGATGGGCTTCTACTATTTCGTCAATGCTAATTTTGCGCTCTTCTACTTCGTAGCCTTTTTCTTGCAAAAGTTTAATGCAACTATCGCGGGTAATACCAGCCAAAATGGTTCCATCTAATGCAGGGGTTATTACTTTTTTACCCATGGCAAAAAATACATTCATGGTTCCGCTTTCTTCAATGTATTTATGCGAAACGCCATCAGTCCAAATAATTTGGTCGAACCCTTTTTTATTGGCCTCGGCAGTAGGTAACATACTTATACCGTAATTACCTGCAGCTTTCGCATTTCCTACGCCACCATCAAAAGCACGTACGTATTTTTCTTCAACCACCACGCGTATTGGTTTTGGGTAATAAGCGTTAACTGGGCAACTAAAAATGATTAATTTAAAATGTTTGGCAGGGCGCACGCCTACAAACTCATCAGTAGCAAACATGTATGGACGTAAATACAACGAACTTCCTTGTTTAGTCGGAATCCAATCGCGGTCTAAATCAACCAGTGCTTTAAGGCCGCCCATAAATAACTCTTCCGATATTTCGGCCATACCCATGCGTCTTGCACTGTGGTTTAAGCGTTCCCAATTATCATGTGGTCTAAATAATTGTGCTTCGCCTTGCGCGTTTTTAAAAGCTTTCATCCCTTCAAAAATGGCTTGGCCGTAATGCAAGGCAAAAGTTGATGGCGATAAACTTAATGGCCCGTAAGGCAATATTTGTGCGTTTTTCCATTCGCCATCTTCATAATCAACCATAAACATATGGTCGCTAAAAATAGTACCGAACTGTATGTTATTAAAATCACAATCACCAATTCTACTTTGTGGAGTTTTGGTTATTTTTATTGAAATTGCCATGCTTTAAGTTTTTACTTTATGAGTTCTGATATAGAAAATATTGCCGATTTGTTTGATGAGTTTTATGTAATTGCTAATGACGAAAGTCCTGAGACCGTTAAGCAAGAAGAACCTATTGCTATAGAAAATACTATAGTGGAGGAAACTCCGGCTGTTGTATCATTACCAGCTCAAGAAGAGCCAGTGGTTACATCAACTATTCAAACAGAATCAACCCCAATTGAAGTGCCAAATACACCATCAAAACAGGTTATTCCTATTCAATACGCGGGTGCAAACAAAAGGCATATTGTGTTTATTTACAATGATAAAAATAATGACACACGCGAGAATGTAGAAATGATTACCAATTTAATTCGTAATGCGCTAAAATTCAGCATGGATGATGTGGCTGTGGTGCGTTTGTCAAAAAATGAAAGTTTATCGTTAGCCGATATAAACGAACAATTAATGGCCAAACAGGCAATTATTTTTGGTGCAAATACCCTTTTACCCCAAGCCAATATGCACGAGGTTTTGGAAATTAATCAAACGCGTGTTTTAGTGGCCGATGAGGTTCATCAATATCATAACAAAAATGAATACAAAGCGCAATTGTGGGCTGGTATTCAAAATGTGTTTAAATAAATTTAGTTTACATGAGATTAGTTTTTGCAACGCACAATAAGCATAAGGCTGCCGAAGTACAAAAAATGGTGAGTGAGCCTTTTGAAATTATAACCCTTACCGATCTTGATATTTTTGATGAAATACCTGAAACTGGTACCATGCTTCAGGCTAATGCATTAATTAAAGCTCGTTTTGTACACCAAAAGTTGGGGTATAATTGTTTTGCTGATGATACTGGATTAGAAGTAGTTACTTTAAATGGCGAACCGGGTGTATACAGTGCACGTTATGCAGGCGAGGCTAAAAGCGATGATGCTAACATGAATAAATTACTACATGCATTGCAAGGTAAAACAGATAGAAGCGCACGCTTTGTTACTGTTATCTGTTTGTTTTTGCACGATGAGATGTATGTGTTTGAAGGCGAATTAAAGGGTAAAATTATTGAAGAAAAAGTGGGTACCAATGGATTTGGGTACGACCCTATTTTTATGCCTGATGGATACGATATTACTTTAGCCCAAATGGATATGTTTACTAAAAATCAAATTAGCCATAGGGGTAAAGCATTTCAGAAAATGGCCGAATTTTTAGCTGAAAATAGCTAGTTGTTTACGGCTGCTTCTTTGCTTTTAACCTTTGCTTGGGTAATAAGTTCTTCTGGAATTAAATCGCTGTTTTCAGCTTCTAAATCCTGTAGTTTATGATTAAACATATAAACAGGGATTTGCGCTAAAACGATAGCCAATGTGCCTATAATGGCTAAAATTACATTGGTTGAACTATCGCGCAATAAATAAGCTACGGTTACAAAAACAATATTAGCCAAATACATAATTAGCGATACCTCTTTGTGCGTTAATCCTATTTTTATTAACGAGTGATGAATGTGGTTTTTGTCGGCAGCAAAAGGTGATTTTTTATTTAATACCCTAAGCACAAAAACGCGCAATGTATCAAACAAGGGAACTATTAATACCGCAACTGCAATGCCAGGTGCCGAGGTTATTTTATCTATTGTACCAGCTTCTGGGCCGTTAAATTGAATGAATTTTATTGCAAAAATAGACAGTAAAAACCCTGTGCATAACGAACCTGCATCACCCATAAAAATACGTGCAGGATTAAAGTTAAATACTAAAAATCCAAGCAACGAGCCTGCTAAGCCAAAGGCTAATACGCTCCACGCAATTTGATCAATAGAGTAAAACCAAAGTCCAAAAGTTACTGAAGTAATTAAGCCAATGCCACCGGCTAGGCCATCAACACCATCAATTAAATTAAATGAATTTGTGATTACAATAATAGTGAACAAGGTAAGTACGTAACTTAACCAAAGTGGTATGGTTTCGATGCCAAATAAGCCATGAAAATTATTGATGAGTATACCTTGACCAAAAACAGTAATTGCAGTAGCAATAATTTGTGTGCCTAATTTTTTCATGGGCGATAAGGCAATGATATCATCTTTTAAACCCGAGAAGAACAAAATGATTAAAGCAGCTTGTAAATATTGCAACTTATCATCCATGCCTTGGGTTAACCCCCATAAGCTTACGGCAATAGAAAATCCTGCAACTATAGCTACGCCACCCAACCTTGGTATTTTGTTGGTATGTAATTTTCTAAAGTCAGGTTTATCGTATAACCCTTTTAACTTGGCTACTGTAATAATGGATGGTATACCAAATATTACAGCAAGTAGTGAAGTTAAAAAGGCCAGTATAATATTTTGCATGAATTGATTAACGTTTATTGCTTAATGGTTATTGTATACCAACGCAAAGTATGCAAAAAAAAGTAAAATATTGCTACAAACTACATGATTTGGTAGTTTAAGTTTATGGTGCCAATCTGTTTTTGGCCCAAGTATTTCCGGTTTTTATAAACTCAAACCTATCGTGTAAGCGGCTGCTGCGGCCTTGCCAAAACTCAATTAAGGTGGGTTCTACCAAATATCCGCCCCAGTTTAATGGTCTTTCGGGCTCTTTTAAATGTAGTTCACTTTCTACCAGTGTATAGTTCTGCTCTAAAATATGTCGGCCGGCAATAACTTTACTTTGTGGCGAGGCTATGGCTCCAATTTGACTGCCCAGTGGGCGTGAGTAAAAATACTCATCATTCTCTTTGTCAGAAAGTTTGGTAACAGTACCTTCAATTCTTACTTGGCGCTGAAGCTCTAACCAACAAAAAACCAATGCTACATGATTGTTCAAACCCAATTGTTCGCCTTTGTGGCTATCGTAGTTGGTAAAAAAAGTAAATCCGTTTTCGCTAAATCCTTTAAGCAACACAATACGCGCACTTGGTGTGTTATTGGGTTTAACGGTGGCCAATGTCATGGCATTAGGCTCGTTTACATTAGCATTAACGGCCTCTGTAAACCAGCTTTTAAACTGTTCGATAGGATTTGCTAGTACATGCGTTTCATCAAATACCTTTAAGCTATAATCAACACGCATAGCTGCAATCTTTTCGGGCGATAATTCGTTCATTTTTATGGAGTAATTAACCGATTGTGAAAAAAAATAAAATCAAACTTGAATATATTTATTGATTATTACACTACAAATTTAAAAAAACAACTGCGCTTATTTTGTGTTGTTGGCAGTAAATTATAATGATTTAAGTTTTGAAAATAAAAGAGATTAAACCTAAGTTTCAGAAACCCGAAAAAGGCAGTTTGCTTATTAGCGAACCATTTTTGGCTGATTTAAATTTCTGGCGTTCGGTGGTGTTGTTGGCTGAGTTTACCGAGTTGGGTTCGGTTGGATTTATTTTAAATAAACCGGCTCATTTATCAACTGATGATACCATACCTGGCATGTTAAATCATGATTTTCCTATTTACTACGGTGGGCCAATCGATCCTCATTCACTTCATTTTGTACACAACCTGGGATTAAAAATACCCAACAGTATAGAAATTATACCCGGTATTTTTTGGGGTGGAGATATTAACGCGATTAATGATTTAATGGAGCGTGGCGAGGCTGCTGCTGATAACTTTAAATTCTTTTTAGGTTACAGTGGTTGGGAACCTTCACAAATTGAAGAGGAAATGGAGGAAAAAACTTGGTGGATTACTTCGGCTACTGAAGAGTTAATTTTTGATAATGACCTAGATAATATGTGGGCAAACGTGGTTAAATTACTTGGTGAAGATTTTGCCTACATGGCCAATTCGCCCGAAGATGTGAGTTGGAATTAAATAACTGATGTATAAAAAAAACGCCCTATGCAAATTTGCATAGGGCGTTTTTTATTATTGAAAAAATTAACGTGTAATAGTAATCGTTTTGTTTCCAATTTTAACGGTAAACGAATTATCGCAACCACCCGTTCCGTAATTGATAATGCGTACTTGTTTGCCTTGCGGAGTTAATTCAATTTCGCCTGCAGTTAAGCGGTATTGGCAACTTAAATCAAAACGCAATGCTTGCGTAATGTTAGCGGTATAGCTTAATCCGTTTGCATTTATTCCGTTTGCAGTTCCTGTAATTAAATAAATATCATCTGTTGGGGTAAGTGTGTTTTCTCCAGCTATCCACTCTCTGGTACGTGTAGAGTTCCATGTTCTACTTTTACCATCAACAGTTCTAATTCTACTACCCGAAACGCTAATGCTATAAGTAAGGTTACCGTTGGTATTTCTACCATTGTTGGTTACAGTTTTTGTACCTTCAATCTGGTTTCCGTTTTGATAAAAATTATCAGTAGTAATGGTAATCACAGTTCC
Organism: uncultured Chitinophaga sp.; assembly: GCA_964545895.1. GTDB lineage: Bacteria > Bacteroidota > Bacteroidia > UKL13-3 > UKL13-3 > UBA6183. The sequence goes on from CAZJHS010000073.1 coordinate 9,228, forward strand.
TACTTCACGGTATCTGCCTGTCCAGGTTACAATTAATTTACCCGAACGTAATTTACCATCATTGCAAATTGTTCCTGTTCCGTAATCAATAGTCATAACTTTTGGGGTTGATGTACTATCAATAGTAACCGTTGGTCCTGCTTTGCCCAAGTTATTATTTGCAGCAGCTTCATCTACTTGTTTTAGTTCATCATTAATTTGGTGGTCGGCCAAGTAGTTGTCTGACGAGCTTTGTGTTTCAACATCAATGCTATCCGTACTATCTTTTTTACACGATGCAAAGCTTAGTGCTAAACCTATAAAGGCAATGGCAGCTAAATAAGTTATTTTTTTCATATTGTTAAAAGTTGAGTGCTGTTAGGATGTGTTTAAATCCCAAAGGTTTAATCAATGATAAAATTTATTTAGGTTATTTACAATTATTTGGCACGCCTGCTGTATTTGTTGGGCTGTAATAATTAGTGGTGGCGATAATCGCATGCGGTTTGTTGCAAATAAGAACCAATCAGTAATTAGGCCATCTGCAATACATCCATCAATAACCTGTTTATTAAACTCAAAGCTACTTAGCTCAACAGACAACATTAGGCCTTTACCTTGTACACTTTTTATGGCAGGGTGCACCAATAATTGGCGAAACAATTGTTCTTTTTCGGCTACTTCATTTATCCAATTATGTGTGGTTAATTCTTCAATACCAGCAAGTGCTCCTGCACAAATTACTGGATGTCCGCCAAAGGTAGTAATATGGCCAAGTATTGGGTTTTCGGCTAAAGTCATCATCATGTTGTGCGATGCCACAAATGCACCCATAGGCATGCCTGCACCTAAAGCTTTTCCAAGTAATAAAATATCAGGCACCACACCGCTGTGTTCAAAAGCAAACATTTTTCCGGTTCGGCCCATGCCTGTTTGTATCTCATCAAAAATAAGTAACACACAATGCTCATTGCATTTAGTGCGCAGTGCTTTTAAAAAGTTTTCGTCAGTTGGTAAATAGCCAGCTTCGCCACGTACTACTTCAATAATAACACAAGCTGTTTTATGGGTTATGTTTTCTAACTCAGCTAAATTTCCGTTGGTTAAAAAACGTACATCAGGCAACAGCGGACGAAACGCGTTTTTATATTCTTCCTCACTGTTTAAACTTAATGCGGCATGTGTACTGCCATGATATGCATGTTTAAACGCAATAATCTCGCTGCGTTTGGTTACTCGTTTAGCCAATTTTAAAGCGCCATCTGTAGCCTCGGCACCCGAGTTTACAAAGTATACACTGTTTAACGAATTGGGTAGGAGCGAGGTTAATTTTTGAGCCAACTGCACTTGCGGTGCTTGCACATATTCGCCATACACCATCAGGTGCATGTATTTATCTATTTGGGTTTTTAAGGCTTGATTTACGTGTGCATTTCCATGTCCCAAACTGCTAACACTTATACCCGAAATTAAATCAATAAAGGGTTTATTGTTTTTATCGTACAGGTAAATTCCTTCGGCACGTTCAAACTCAAGTAACAACGGAAAACGTGTGGTTTGAGCTTGGTGTTGTAAAAATAATTGACGGTTGCTGATGTGCATGTTACAAATATGCGATTTAATTGTAATTTTAATTAATCTCGTAATTGTGCAAACACCAACTAAGCAAATATTAACCACCGATGAAGAGCGTTTAAGTAAACGTTTGGCCACCACACCAACCGAGCGTTTTAGGTTAATGATTAATTTGTTTAAGTTAAATCAAAAATTAAAACGGGCCAATCAACCCAAATAGTTAAACCCATAAGTTCAACTATCTTTGCTGCTCAATCTTATTTTATTATATGTCGTTTGCAGCGCTTGGTTTAAACCGCGATTTACTTTACGCTTTAGAAAAACAATTCTATACCACCCCGTATCCCATACAATCTGAGGCTATACCTGTAATTTTAGCAGGTAAAGATGTGTTGGGCATTGCGCAAACAGGCTCGGGCAAAACAGCAAGTTATGTATTACCTACTTTGCAATTATTACAAAGCAAACCACTTGCTCAAAACAGGTACATCAATACATTAGTTTTAGTACCTACACGCGAGTTAGCCATACAAGTGCAAAAAGTATATAAATCGTTTAGCGATAGGTTAGAGCAACCCATTAAAACATTAGCGGTTTATGGTGGCGCTTCTATCAACCCACAAATGATGGACATGAATAAGGTGGAAATTTTAGTAGCCACACCCGGACGTTTGTTAGAGTTGGTAGAGAAAAATGCTGTTTTTTTAAGTGGGGTTGATGTGTTGGTGCTTGATGAAGCTGATAAAATGTTGAACTTGGGTTTTAAAGACGAGATGACCAAGGTATTGAGTTTATTGCCAACCAAACGTCAGAACTTACTTTTTTCGGCCACTTTAAGTACCGATTTAAGCAGCCTAAAAGACGTATTGTTAAACAACCCTGTTACGGTTGAAATTGAAGCAGAGACCGACAATATTGACCTAATTACGCAAGTGGCTTATGCGGTAGAAGACGAACGCAAAGGACCGCTGTTGCGCTATTTAATTAAGCAACAAAACATGGAGCAAGTGTTGGTGTTTACTTCATCAGTGCACAAGGCCGATACCGTAACCGATAAGTTAAATGCAAATGGCATAAAAGCAGTGGCCATGCACAGCAAAAAAAGCCAAGGTGCACGCGAACAAGCTTTGTTAAAATTTAAAAATAACGAAGTGCAAGTTTTAGTAGCAACAGATTTAATGGGACGTGGAATTGATATTCCGTTTTTGCCTTATGTAATTAATTACGAATTACCACGCTCGCCCAAAGATTACGTGCATCGCATTGGGCGCACAGGTAGGGCACAACAAGCGGGTACAGCCATAAGTTTGGTTACTGCCGAAGATGCTCATCACTTTAGTGTAATACAAAAGAAAATGAAAAAGCGTGTGGAGCTTTTAGATAGTGATGGCTTGAAATTGTTTTAAGTAACGGCAACTACTTATTTTTTCTTCTTAAACTTACTAAGTAAACTGTCTCGTTCTGCGGTGTTCCAATGTGCCTGTAAATCTAAATTTGCTTTATACACCTTTATACGAGCTTGGGTGTTTTGCTTGGCTAAATCTTCCCAAATTTTTACATGATCTTTATTCAATCGTCCGCTCCAAACTGTCCAATATATTAGCATGTAAAAATCTGCAGGTTCTGGTGCAGTTAAGCTATCACCTTTAATTGTAGTGTATTTGTCTAACTCCTTGCCTAGCGTGGTTACACCAGTTTTGTTATAAGTATTTTGGGTTGATAATTGAGGGATAAAACCAAATAAGCCTGCATTGCAGGCGGTATCGTTGCTTCGGTATTCAATGTAGTTGCCTTGTGCATCAAAAACAGAAGCATTAGGAATGCCTTTTCCTTTAATTTCTTTAATGTAATGTGCGCACTTAACGGTAATAATATTGGCCGTATCAAGGTGGTGCTTTAGCGCCATTTTTCTGATACTTTTTTCTTTTTCAATAGCAGGCTTTTTTACGCCATAAAATACAAAAATTAACTTGTTGCAACTGCTTAATAAAAGCGCCATAACAACTAAAGGGATTAGGTTTTTCATGAGGTTAATAACAGCAATTAATAAGTGTGAAATTTAACAAGTTTAGGCAATGTTTTTTAAAGGTAAATTTAGCATATCAATAGCAACCTAGGTTCGCCATCTTTTTCTTGTGGAGCACGGTGTACACAAGCAGGTACTTTACTTTCAGGGGAATCAACAGCCAAGCGCCACAGGTGCCCAATCCCTAAATTAATGGTTTGCGCATGGGGTTTGGGTTGATAATGCAAATCAAAAAAATGCTCGCTTAAATACGTTTCAAAATCTTCATCGGGGCCGGTATACAATTGTTTTAGTTGATTACGTATTGCAGGAATAAGCACTTTTTGTTGGGCTTGTGCATTGGGTAAAATCTCGCTGGCTTGGCCTAGGTAAGTACATAAAAAAGTATTGGTTGGTACAGGCGAATGATCTACATGAAACGAATATACATCAGTAGGTATTAAAGGATGAGTATCGTCTCTGTCGTAGTTTTTAATGATATTAAGAGTAGGTTGCGCCCCATGTGTTTTTAGTAAATTCCAATCGGCTAAAATGGTTTGGCGTGCTAAGTTACCTTGTTCGCTTAACTGCAGCGCAAGCAGTTCATCTGGTTCAATAGCAGTAATGTTTTCAAGTAGCTCTATTTTTTCTACAATTTCAGCAAAATCTCCAAGTAGTTTTCGCTCCCAACATAGGGCATTGATGTTGCCCACAAAAGGAGTAGCCACCAACTCATTAAAAGTAGTAACACATTGTATTTGATTATCTGCGTGGGTTAAGTCTATCATAGATGATTTAATATTGGGCTGATGGTTTGCCGCATGACGAGCATATGGCATTATCTGCGTAAACTGTTTACTCTCAAATTGCAACAAATCCCTTTCTTTCTTGAAAATTATCCCTACTTTCATTAATTCTGTAATGCGTTGTTATCTTCTTTCTCATTTGGTTTTATTATAGACCTTTATTCAATGAAAGATAGTCGATCATCTATTTCTTTGAAATAGTTTCTGCAACACCTTGTATATTGGATCTCACTTGCCATGCATAGTCTGTATAAGTTTTTACATCTGAATCCAATAAGTTTTTTATTGGGAAAAGTTCTTCATCTAATAATCCAATAAAAAGTGAGTAAATTCTATGCATGAATTCGTTTCTTTGTGTTTTTATCTCGCTCAATACAATTAACAAGTTTTTCTCAAAAACATCATTTTTCTTTGCGAGAGTAATCAATCCGCCAAGAGTGACTTTGTCTGGAATCTTAATCCCTTTTCTTTTGAGATACATGCTTATTTCAGCTTCTAACATACCAGATGCGAGTGCAAGTTTTCCTAACTCTGAGGTGA
>CAZJHS010000074.1:0-14127 GCA_964545895.1 uncultured Chitinophaga sp.
CACTGCATCTGATTATGTGGGCCCAATTATGGGTTTATGTTTAGGTAAACGTGGCATTTTAAAAAGCCAAGTATACTTAACGGCAGTGCGTGTAGAGTTAAAGTTTGATATGCCTTTAGCCGAAGTTGTATTCGACTTTTTTGATAAGTTAAAAACCATTTCAAAAGGATATGCCTCGTTTGATTATCATCCGATTGGTTACGTAGTATCGGATTTAGTTAAGCTTGATATTTTATTGAATAAAGATAATGTGGATGCATTATCGGCCATTATACACCGAGAGAGAGCATATGATTGGGGTAAAAAAATATGCGAAAAATTGCGTGAACTTATTCCACGCCACCAGTTTGAAATACCCGTACAAGCAAGTATTGGTGCTAAAGTAATTGCCCGCGAAACCATTAAAGCTTTGCGTAAAGACGTTACTGCAAAATGTTATGGTGGTGATATAAGTCGTAAACGTAAATTGTTAGAAAAACAAAAAGAGGGTAAAAAACGTATGCGCCAAGTAGGAAGTGTTGAAATTCCTCAAAGTGCATTTATGGCTGTACTTAAACTAGACTAACTCAATATATGTTAATTGTTATTATTGAAGACCAAACAAGCATCAGAGAAAACCTTAAAGATATTTTTGAACTTAACGACTATAAAACCATAGCCGTAAGTAATGCTTTAGAGGGATTAAATGTAATTTACCAAAACAACCCCGATATGGTAGTTACAGATGTGATGATGCCGGATATGAGTGGCTTTGAAATGGTGGAACGTATCCGTTCCAACTCGGCATACGCGCATATTCCTATTATATTTTTAACGGCAAAAACTGCTTTTGAAGATAAAATGTTTGGCTTAAACTTAGGTGCTGTTGATTATATAACTAAGCCTTTTGATGTTAAAGAATTGCTGCAAAAAGTAAAAAACTTAACAGAGTTTGCGGTTAAGCAGCGCATTGTTAGTATGGTTCAGCCAGAGGCGTTAGATGTAAAATCAAACGATGAATTATTTGTTGAACAACTAAAAGAAATTATACAAAGCAACCTTACCAACGATAGACTTGATGCTGATTTTTTAGCCGTAAAACTAAATTACAGCTCTTCATCTATTCATAAAAAAATCAAGAATATTACGCAAAAATCAACCAACCAATTTATACGCGAATACAAGCTTGATTTAGCCAAACAAATGATTTTAAAACCACATGCAAACATTTCTGAAATTGCATTTAACCTTGGTTTTAATAGTTTGTCGTACTTCTCAAAAAGTTATAAAAGTTACTTTGGCGTTTCGCCTAAAAAGAAACCAACTGCATAGCGCTAAGCTATACAGTTGGTAGTGTTATGGTTAAGGTTGTACCTTTATTTTGTTCACTTACAATTGATACTTCGCCTCTATTCATTTCGGTAAATAACCTAATAATAGGCATACCTAAACCTGTTCCTGGAATATTTTCGGCATTGGCTGCTCTAAAAAACGATTCGAATACAAATGGTAAATCCTTTTCAGGAATACCAATTCCGTAGTCGGTTACAACAATAGATACTTTACCTTGGTCTTCAACAATCTTAATATCAACCACGGTATCAGCCGGAGAGTATTTAACGGCATTGCTTAAAGCATTTTGAAGCACCTGCTTCATTAGTTTTCTATCAATGTTAATTTGAGTATACAGCGCTTCGTTTACGTAATTGTATTTACGTGCGTGGAAAATACGTGGAGCTTCAAAATGTAAGTACTCTTCAATAAACTCTACCATAGTAACAATTGATGGGTTAAACGGAACACGACTGGCCTCTACTTTACCCATGGTTAAAATATCGGTCATTAAATCCGAAATACGATCCACATCAATAAGTATCTCATTTACCTTATCAGTTACCTTATGTTCGGTTTTTGCCGATAGCTTATTAGTATCCTTATCGATAAACATTTTAATAAGCTCAGCTCCTACCCTAATTGTTGATAGCGGAGTGCGGAACTCGTGTGAAGCCATACTTACGAAACGCGATTTTAACTCGCCCAATTCTTTTTCTTTTGCAAGTGCTTTGGTTAGTTCAATCTCGGCTTGTTTGCGCGCTGTTACATCGCGCGATGATGCCTGAATAAGCACTTTACCATCGGCAGTTGTTTGGAACAACGACACTACTGTTTCCATCCAAATTACTTGGCCATTGGCTTTAACAAACCTAAACAAAATCGAATCACTTTCAGGACGGTTTACTGTATTGCGTAAAAACCTAAATACTCTTTTTACATCTTCGGGATGTATAACTTTAAAGAAATTATTATTGATTAAATCCTCGTATTTATATCCTGTAACTTTTACCGATGAAGGTGATATGTATGTAATGTTACCATCTAAGTCTAATACCGAAATAATATCCTGAATACTTTCTGAAATTAATCGATACTTTTCTTCGCTGTGTTTTAGTTTTTGATCGGCTTCCATCAACTCGGTAATATCGGTTGATACCCCATCAATACGAGATGGTTGACCATTATCATTTAATACAACCTTAGCTTGGTCGCGCAACCATTTTACTTTGTTATTCCCCACCAATATTGGATAAATAATATCGCGTGCTTTCTTATCACCACTATGCAACAATAAATCCGATTGAATAAGTTGTTCGGCATATGACTTATCTATTAAATCATACCACGCATTAGGATTAGCGTAAAAAACAGTATCTTTTACTTCTGTCAATCTTTCGCATGAAGGACTTATGTACGTTAGCTTATCTTCCAAAATATCAAACGACCAAATTACCTCATCAATAGAAGAAATAATTTGTTCAAGTAATTGCTTGCTTTGCTCTAGCTCGGCCTCAATGGCTTTTATTTGGGTGATATTTTGTGCAATTCCTAAAATTTCGAACGAGTTATCGGTTTGGTTAATTAATGCACTTGCACTAAAATCAATTAACAATGTGTTTCCTTTTTTATCAATAAAACGAATTTCATCATTAACCTTTAGCGATGGATCTTTAGAGAGTTCTCTAAACCAATGCATGTATTTATGGTAATCATCTTCTGGAATAAAATCAGTAATACGCTTGCCTAATGTTTCTTCTTGCGTGTATCCCGTAATTTCGGTCCATGCTTTATTCACAAACTTCCAACGGTTGCTCAAGTCTATTTTAAACATTACCTCTTTAATACTTTCAACCAAATCGCGGTAACGATTTTCGCTGGCTTTAACTTGCATGTCCAACTCGCGTTGTTTGCTTACATCAAGTACAAAGCCATTTAATTCTATAGGGGAACCACTTTCGTTAAATTGAGATATTTTACCTTTTGCAAACAAGGAAATCTTTTCTGTTTCGTTCACGTTTACCCTAAACTCTATCGAGAAAGAATGTGCTCCGGAACCTTGCTTTTGGCCTGCTACTTCACCTATTAACTGTTGTACCGATTTTAAATCATCTAAAACAATGTATGATAAAAACTCTTCCAATGGCATTTCTAACTCAGCTCTCTCCCAAGCTGGCATTATACGTTTAATTGATTCGCTAAACCTAACGATTCCCTTGTGTAAGTCCCAGGTTACCATAGCCAACTCCGAAGCATCCATGGCTAACTCTAATTGTTCGTGCATTTGCTGCACTACTTTTAGTTCCTCTTTGGTTTTGGTAATATCTTGCACCATGCAAACCAGCCCCCCATCATCAGAAAATGTTAACGTTACTTCTTGCCAAACAGGAGTTCCATCTTTTTTCATGCCCAAAGTTTCGCCCGACCATTTTCCATTTTTGAACAACTCGGGAAAATATTGGTTGTTAATTTTATCTATTTCGTCTTGTTTATAAATTGTATGCCATGATTTTCCGATAAGCTCGCCTGGCTCATAGCCAAACAATGCCTCATGCGATTTATTCATGTAATAATATTTACCTTCAGCATCTAAAAAGGCCACACCAATCGGTGTTTCTTCAATAACTTTATGTTGTTTTAAAACAATAGCATCTCGTTCTTTAAGTGCAGTAATATCAATACCATAACCTACCACATAATCAATGGTATCATCTGGATTGATAACAGGATGAAGATTACGGATATGATATTTAAGCGAGCCATCAGGCATGGTAAAAGTTTCTTCATGCGATTGACTTTTACGTGTATTTATAACTTGCTGTATTTGCGCAAGTCGTTTATCAGCAATTGATATATCTCTGTTACGGTAAGCAACATATTCATGATCGGTTTTACCTATAATCCATTTTCTAAGATCTGCATTTACGATAGCATGCTCACTCACAAATTTATATCTACAATCAGTACCAATAACAACCACATCAGCCGGGATTTTATTAATTAATCGCTAATAAAACAATAGCTGTTCTTCCATTTGTGCATGCTGTTGGTTAATTTGTTTGCGCATACCTTTACGTTGTATAAACGCACCCATGTTTGCCGCAATAGATGATAACGTGAGCATTTCTACTTCACTCCATTCGCGCTCTTGCCTGCAATCATCAAAACCTATATAGCCCCAAAACTCAAAATCGGTAAAAATGGGCATAAACAATACGCTTTTTATGCCTTGCATTTCTAATGCTTGCTGAAATGCTGGATCATCAGCTAAATCAACTGTATTTACGCTAAAACTTTCGCGCGATTCTAATATTTGTTGTAAATCAGCAAAACCTTCCCAAGGCACATTGTGTAATTCTTGATTATCAACGTGTGGATCTACACCTTCAGCACACCACTCATAAGCATAACTAAAACTAATTAATTTTCCGTTTTCAAAGTTATTCTGAAACACGTACGTCCTATCCACATCGGTTACTTTTCCTAAAATAGCCAACACTTCATCAATAACTACTTTCTTACTTAGGTTACCTAGCATTTGCTTGGCACTATCTGATAATGCCTTAAGTAACTCAATAGAACCACTACCCATTTTTAATTTCTTTTAGTATAAAATTTAACATCGTTTTTAGAGGGTAAGCAAAGGTTCATTTTTTTACGCTATTTTTTGGTATAAGTTGATAAATAAGGGGATACTTTTTTTGTGATATATTTTATCCCTTTATCTTTACAGAAATTTTGTAGACTACAATGACGAGAGTACTAATTATTGATGATGAACAGCGATTAAGGGACAACTTAGCCGAAATGCTTGACCTGCAAGACTTCGAGACATTTACTGCACAAGATGGGATTGATGGATTGGCTAAAGCATTTCAGTTAGAACCAGACGTTATTTTATGTGATGTAATGATGCCAAATGCTACGGGTTACGATTTTCTTAGCCGAATTAAAAAAACCAATTTAGCACAAATTCCCGTTATTTTGTTAAGTGCAAAAGCCGAGCGTGAAGATGAACGCAAAGGCATGAGTTTAGGTGCTGATGATTACATTACAAAACCTTTTGTAATAAGCGAAGTTGTAAGTAGTATTCATGCTCGTTTAGATAAAGCTCGTCAAATAAAAAACTCTATTAGTACATATACCAATCAATCTACTTACGAGTTATCAAAAATTATTAACGGACACGAAATACGTACGGCATTAAATATTGTAAGCGGAATGAGTTTGCTTATGAATGATTTGGTAACTGAACGCGAAGGCAAAACCCAATCAGAGCAATTGCTTTTACATATACAAAACTCTATTTATAGCATTATAGGACTAACCAATAACATTTACATTTACGAGCTTTTAAAATCAGATGTCAGAGAAGCGATTTTTATAAAATCAAACATGGATGTGCTTAAAAACATTGGTGAATTAGCGCAAAACATGAACCGTAATGTGGAGGTTGAAATGGAGGGTGAGCACTTTACTAATCCGCTTTTGGTTTTCTTGAAAAATTACATTTGTTGCGAACTAGTGTACAACGCAATTAAATTCACTTCACCTGAAAGTAATATTAAACTTAAGCTAAGTATTGTTGGCGAGTATAGATGTATTGTGGTTAGTGATAACGGGGCTGGATTTAATGCAACGCCAAATGATATTAAACCGTTTACAAAATTCCATACCCGAAACGATATTCAAGGATTAGGCTTAGGTTTAAATAACATTAAACTTATTGCAGAAAAACTGCATGGAAATATTGAAATTATAAACTCAGATGAAGGTTGTGCTGTAAAAGTTATGATTAAACACGGGATTTAGTTTTCTGTTTTACTAACAAAAATTGAATCTGTAATCTCTTTTACTATTTCAGGGGTAAGTGGTTTCGAATAATATTTAGTAACACTTAATTTCTCGGCCTCTTCGGCTAACATTTGCTCTGTTTGTGCGCTTATCACCACAATTTTACTGGTATTGTACCCCTTTTGTTGAATGTACTTAATAAACTCCCAACCATCCATATTGGGCATTTCAATATCAGTAACTACTAAATCAAATTGTTGAGATTCAAATTGCTTTACACCTTCTAAACCATCAATTGCATGTACAATAACTAACTCTGGATACAGTTTATTTATTAGTTTTTGAAGCACGAAAAAATTCAAAAACACATCTTCACAAATTAAAATTTTTGTACCAAGAGGTAAGTTGTTTGTAGTCATTTATATCTTGTGTTTTGCTATTGGTGATGCACACCTTAACTCTGGTTGTTATTGTTAAGTTTTTATTAAAGCAATATTCGACATTGAACAGATGATATAATTTAACCATTTAGGAAATAGATTTAATTATATTATAAAAAATACACTCTATTACAAAATAGTTACAATTTAATTACAAGACATCAGGATTTACGCCATTAAAATAGGTGAAAATCATTTCCATATTTTCATCAACAACCAAATATGTTGAGCCAATTTAAGGTTAACCCAACTTAATTTTCCTAACTCTTTTCTTAATGCAATGTATAATTTTGGCGATGATGATAAATGAAACCAAAGCGCTCTATTGCAAGCCTTATTAAAATCATCAGATGCAACTATTTGTTGTGCTTGATTAAAACAAACTAGCATATTTTTTAACCATTGATGGCTGTATGCTGGCTTTAAATGATGGTTGAAATAGATGGCCAATTGCTCCATAATTTCGGGCGGCAACATTGGGCAAAGCTGTTTTAATTGAGCTGTTTTAATTTGGGTATTAAGGTTTGCCGCAGTTTGTATATGGCGCTGGTGTGTGGCAAAATGATAGCGATATTTAATTAATCTTTGGGGTAAATTAGCCACTTGCGTAAAACCACTTAAGCGTGTCCATAGTTCTAAATCTTCGGCATACTCAAACGCTTTATCGTACTGTAACTGGTGTTGCTTTAGTACATCAACCCTAAGCATTACCGATGGATGAACAAACGGACATGCATTTAACATATACCACACCAAAGCATTATGAGTTGTAGGAAATAACCTTGCCTTGCCATGTATAGCCACATGCTGCGTACCCAACAAACCAACCTCAGGATGACTTTCCATAAACGCCACTTGCAGTGCTAAACGATTAGGCATACTCACATCATCAGCATCCATACGGGCAATATATTTACCTTGGGCAGTTTGTAAACCTGTATTTAAGGCGTGCACTATTCCTTGGTTTTGGGCTAATGCAATTAACCTGATGCGCGGGTCAGCATACTTTTTTATAATAGCCAACGATTCGTCTTTACTACCATCATCTATAATAATAAACTCAAACTTGGTGTAAGTTTGGTTTAAAATACTTTTTAAAGCATCTCCAACAAAACGTTCGGCATTGTATACGGGCATAACTACCGATACTAGCGGTTGATAAACTGTTGCTACATTCATGTTTGCACCTCCTCCATTAATAGGTTAAACTGATTTAATTGGATTTGGGGGTGGTATTTTTTAAGCGCTATTTCAATTGATTGCTGTTTAAGTTTTGCTAAATCAGGGGTATTAATTAGTGTTACAATTGCATCAGCTAAGTTACTGTAGTTGGCAGGTTCAATTAAATAACCATTACCATCAACCATATCAATTAGTCCACCAGTATTGCTATACACAACAGCATTGCCAGTTGCTAATGCCTCTAATGCAAACATAGAAACGCCTTCATACAATGAAGGTAACAACACCACATCTGTTTGTTGTAAGTAGTTTAATGTTTGTTGATGAGTAAGCGATGGAATAAGTTTTACAAATGGATAATTGGCTATTTTACTTTTAAACGTATCAAAACAATTACCATTACCTACAATGGTTATTGTAGCATTTGATTTTTGCATATGCTGGGCCACCAAGGGCAATGCTTGCAATAAGGTATCAAATCCTTTTTGTTTGTAGCCTTCGGTATCCATACGCCCAAGCATAAAAAACTGTACTCCATTTTGCGGTTTGGTTTCCAATGGTTGCACATTAATGGTATTGGTAATGATATGTTGGCTTTGGATAGTTGTATTGTGCAACACCTGTTGTGCAGCATAATTTAAATGATAAGCATTGGTAGCACTTAAATGCTTAACATGCCTACCCGAAAGATACTTCCAGAACCATTTACGCAACTTATACTTTTTATGATTGCTTAGATTTAAATACTCGGTATCGCTGGTGGAGTGAAAACGTACAGCCGTTTTTTGTAAAATATAATTAGGTAAATAATAAAGTAACAAAGGCTCGTCACCCGTTTCGATAAAAACTAAATGGTAAGCCTTGCTTTTATACATATGCACCAATTGCTGGGCAAGCTTTTTAAACCTATAAAACAAACCAACAGCCCAAATATTTAATTTAGGATTATAGCGTGTAACTGTTAATTGATGGTGTTGCAAAGGTTCGCCTATACCAGCTGGTAGTTGCTCGGGCGTAAGCACATCAACACTAAAACCAGCCTGTAACAAATTAGTTATTAAACCCGAAAACGCATGTGTATACCCACTTTGTTGTGGTAAAAACACGGGGCAATATACCAATACACGCTTAGCCATGTTGTAGTATTTTATTGGCTTGATGTAATGCAGCGGCAATTACTTGGTGCATATCGTAATATTTATACTCGGCAAGGCGACCGCCAAACAGCACATTGTTTTCTTGCTGAGTTAACTGCTTGTATTGGTTGTACAAGTTATTATTTCGTTCATCATTAATAGGGTAATAAGCCTCGCCTCCGCGCACATAAGCTTGCGGATACTCGTATGAAACTACAGTATGCGGCACATCAACCCAATCAAAATGTTTATGCTCAACCACACGGGTGTAAGGCACATTTGGCGAGGTATGGTTATAAACTGCGTTATGCTGAAAATCTACTATATCAGCCATTGTAACATGTTCAAATCGTAACGAACGATACTGCAACTCGCCTAACTTATATTCAAAATAAGCATCAATTTTACCTGTAAAAACTACCGTATGTGCTTGTGCTTTCCAATAAGCTGCATCAGTTAAAAAATCAACACCTAGCTTTACTTCAATACCATTTAACAAACCTTCGGTAAGTCTATTATAGCCACCTTCTGGTATTCCTTGATAGGTGTCGTTAAAGTAATTATTATCAAAAGTAAAACGCAACGGCACACGCTTTATTAAAAAAGCCGGAAGTTCTTCGCAAGGTCTTCCCCATTGTTTTTCGGTATAATGCTTTATTAATTTTTCAAACACATCAACACCAACTGTAGCTAAAGCTTGCTCTTTTAAATTTTGTGGCTTGCTGTTTTTATAGGGAGCTGTTTGTTCGTTTATAATTGCTTGAGCCTCCTCGGCAGTTTGCACGCCCCATAATTGTTTAAAGGTATGCATATTAAAAGGCAAGTTATAAGTTTGGTTATAATACAATGCCTTGGGCGAATTAATGAAAGGACGAAACCGAACGAAACTGTTTACAAAATCCCAAATACCTTTATCGTTTGTATGAAAAATATGAGCACCGTATTGATGTACCTGAATACCGCCTTGATTGGTACAGTATGTATTTCCACCAATGTGATTGCGCTTATCAATAACCAAGCACTTTTTACCCGCCTTAGTCATTTGATGAGCAAAGGTGCTTCCATACAAACCAGCTCCAACTATTAGGTAATCGTACATTAGCTATTTATTTTGTTTTTAATGATGGAAATGGCGTGCACCATAAACTCATTTTTAAATACCAAATACTGAATCCAAACATACACATTTAAGCATAACAAAACACTTATACTAACGGTAATTAAATTGCCCAAATGCAGGTATTTTACGCCAAACACAATGGGTACAAAAAGTAAACTTAGCAGTAAGGTTTGAGGAATTCGGTTGAAATTAAATCGGATTGCAAACTTGGTAAAAGCTAAATAAAAAGTAGCCAATGTAACAGTAAACTCAGTAATGGTTATTGCAATAGCTGCACCAGTATGAGCCAAATTAGGCACCAATAATAGGTTGAGTATGATATTAACAATCATACCCAAAAATACACACCAAAGCAATAATTTATCATTACCTGATGCTGATAAAATTTGCATTCCAAATAAGTTATTTAAGCCTATGCATAATGGCAACACACTTAATATACGCATGGCTGTGGTTGCCTGTAAAAATGCCTCGCCCGAAAACAAGAGCAATAGCTCAGGTGTTAGCAAACAAATACCAACGGCAATGGGTATGGCCATATCAACAATAAAATTAAATGAGGTTTGTAAATGCTGCGGATTGGTAATATTAGCTGCAAAGGTACGAGCCGAACGAGGCATTAAAACTGTGCCCAAAGCAGATACCAACGGAATACTAACCTTGCTTAATTTAGTAGCCGATGTATACAATCCTACAGCGGCCGATGTACTTAAAAAACCAACCCAAACTGTATCAAAAACAGTGTACATGGTTATGCAAACATTCATTAAAAATATAAGCAATATTGGTTTTAAGTGTTTGGTAATTTGTAACGATTTAAAGCTTAACTCTACCCGGGTAAATGCGTAAAATAAATTCCACAAATGCGCCACCGATATACTAACTATAGAGATAACTAAATACGGAAATGCATCTTGCGGAGTGGTAATAAACCACACTAAAAAGAATACGGTAACAATGCGCACTGAAAGTGCTCGGTAGGTAATTGTTCTAAAATCTTCTAATCCATAAAAAAGCCAATCGATAGATAAAAAACCAAGCGCTACTTGCAAACCAGCCACGGCAAACAATTGCATATTTTGTTGAAGCGTGGTACTAAAACCAAGCGCAACTATATATACAATTGAACTAATACCTGCGGTAATTACATTTAAAGCCAACAACTCGCTTACAAGTTTGCCTAGCTTTACTTTATTATTTTTCACCTTAGCTACTTCGCGCAAGCCATAAATTGGAATTCCTAATGAGGCAACTGTAACAAACCATTTGCTAAATTGTAAAGCAAAATGTGCATCGCCTAAACCCTTGGGGCCAAGTATACGTGCTATATAAGGGAACACCAATATTGGAAAAACAATATTGCTAATTACCAGTAATACATTAAATGCAAAATTCTTTTTAACTGATGCCATTTGAGCAAAACTCCCCTATTGGTTGTGCATAATACGAAATTTGATTGATATGATAACGTTGCACAAAGGATTGGGGAATGCGGTTTGGGGTATTTTGGGTTATAATATCATAGGCTTGTTGTGCTGTTGTAACCTGGTGTTGATTGGCTTCGGTTAATAATTGTGTTAACCCACCCGATTGATTTCCAATAACTGGTGTTCCAAGCAATAAACTTTCGTGCGCTGTTCTGTTCCAGCCTTCATTAAAACAACTTACACAAACAGTGTACTTGCAGGTTGCTATAAACAATAAATAATCGGCATACAAAAACTGAACAACTTGGTAAGTGGGCGTTTGCTTAACTTCGTTTTTATTGTTGGTACTAAACACACAAGTATATCCTTGTGAGGTAAGTAAAGCCGCTAATTCAAAAACAAGTGGGTGCTGCTTTAAGCCGTATTGGCCCAAATAAATGGTATTAGTTTTTGGTGCATTTAGTTGCCTTACAGCATCGTAATCAGCCACATTAAACAAGTTAGGAAAAACTAAAATAGCTGTTTTATCAACCCCTTTGCTAACTAAAAAATCAACCCAATAATCAGCCACTACTACAACTTTTAATCTTGAAAAATTTAGCCTAAGTAGCATCAAAATTAGTTTATAGTTAAAGTGGTATGCAAAGCTTAATTGTTCGCGCTCATCATAATGATGAAAAACCAACAACACTTTTTTACGAGTAAAAATACTTCGCAAAAAAACAGGCAACAACAAACGTTGTACGGTAATATTCACATCGGCTACTGCATGTTTAAAACCAAACCTCCATAAAGCAATAAAGCCCAAAATGCCTTTAAAATTTTGCTCGGCACGGTAATTATGTAAGTTGCCTTGCAAATAACTTGTAAGCGCTTGAGCCAAGGTTACCTCGTGCCTAAAACCACCCGTTTTATGTTTGCCTTGCGATATGTAATGAATACTTTTTATAGCTATTCCCTTTATTTCATGAGGTATATTTTACCTACATTTTCTACAAAATATTGATCGGCTAAGGTTTGACGCTTCTCTATATTTTGACCATTGATGCGTGTAAGAACTTGGTATAAATAAACCCCATTAGCAAGTCTATCGCCAAAATTATCTGTACCATCCCAACTGTAATCACTTATGTTTTGTCCTATTTTAATTGGGCCAAACTCATCCTTAGTAATTTCTTTTACTACTTTACCAGTTATGGTCATAATGCGAATAAGCAATTGATCGGGAGGTGTTGCACCGGTTAGTGTAAACACAAATTTAACGTTAGTAGTGGCAGGATTTGGATACGGGAAGAAATTGGTAATAGACGATTTTTTCGTAACGTTAAAATCAATATCATAAAAATCGCTACCCGAAATATTACCACTTGCATCTTTACTCAACACCTTAAAACTGTACAACCCATCTTCGGTAAGTTTGGGTTTAAACTCAAGCATGGCTTTGTTATTAGCATTGCTAGCAGGTATAAAATTCATTTCAGCATCTTGGATATTCAACTTCACATAATCAATATCAGATGGCTTACGTAAAAACAACACAAATGATGAAGTATCAGTTTGCAGTTTAAATTTGTTATCGTCTTTTGATGTTACACGTATGGTAGGAGTTGGCGAAACATAATCACCATCAATAATGCGATATCCATCAAAAGTTACATCCAACACCGGATTTATTTTATCAGCCTTTACATGAAAGCTTTTAAATAAATAGTTGTTTACTCGTGTTACTTCTGGTTGATTACCTTCGTTAAAATAAACCTCCAAAGCATGCTGCCCATCAAGGTTTGCGGTTGCAATTTGATGTGTAAGTTTTATTACCTCGTTAGGAGAAAAACGCGGGTACAATCCATGCCACTCATACTTTAATGTTCTGTTAGCATCAAGTACGCGCATGTAAATTGGCATACTATCAAAAGCTACTTGCGATACATTGCGAAAAGCAACACTTAAACGTACCGAATCGCCCTGTTCTAACTGACCATTGTAAAAACTAAAACCATCATTTACAGAAATGGTACCTTCTGGTGCTGGTTGATATTTTATCATCCAATAATTAAGCTGGTCAGGTGTTCTATACATGGTATCAAACAATGTATACTTAAGCTTTAAGTATGGAAATTTAGCTGCGTTAACTGATGTTAAATCTTGATTATTTATGGCATTGGCAATTAATAACGTATCAGTATTGGTTGAAGAAATACCATAAACATCAATTTTATCCCAATCGTTACCATCGTTTTCGGTGCCATTAAATACATAGCTCATGTTTTTCCAAACTTTAGCTGGGCCAATCAAACGGCTGGTTGCATTTGCAGTAAACCATTTTCCGAATAACACAGTACCTACCTCAGAATTTGTATCGGTGGCTAAAAGAGTAATGGTATCTTCTGCAATTGAACCCGGTTGTGCGCCTGCAACACCCATCATACAAAAAGAGGTATTGCTATTATTTGCATTGGCTACTTTGGTTGAACCTAACTTAGCAAATGCACTGCGCATTTGAGGAGTCCACGTTGCGTTACCATTATCATAAACACTCCAAATAGCCACGTAAGTTCCTGCATCCAACGAGTCGACAAAACGTTGAAAATCGGCTTGACCAGCAGGTGAATTTGAAAATCCGTAATAAAACAATTTGCGCAACGAAGGGTTGTTGTTGTTGTTAATTACATTGGTGCAATTCATGGGAAATCTTGGATTGATAAACATACGAAGGG
>CAZJHS010000075.1:0-13978 GCA_964545895.1 uncultured Chitinophaga sp.
TATAAATGGTATGTGGTTAGAGCAGTTACCGGACAAGAAAAAAAGGTAAAAGCTCAATTAGAGTCTGAACTAGAAAGAGCAGGCTTACTAAAAAATGTACCTCAGATCCTTATCCCTACTGAAAAGGTTTACCAAATTAAAAATGGTAAAAAATCAGTAAAGGAAAAGAACTATTTACCTGGCTATATACTAATTCATGCCGAATTAGTAGGTGAAACTTTTCACATCATAGATTCAGTAAATGGTGTTGTAGGATTTTTAGGCGGTAAAACCCCTACTCCATTAAGAGCTAGTGAGGTAAATCGTATTTTAGGTAACGTAGATGACGCTGCAGAACAAGGCGAAGTATTGGTAGAACCATACTTAGTAAATGAAACCATTAAAGTAATTGATGGTCCATTTAGCGGATTTAGCGGTGTTATTGAAGAGATTATGGAAGATCGTAAGAAACTAAAAGTAATGGTAAAAATCTTCGGTAGAAGTACACCATTAGAGTTGAATTACGTACAAGTTGAGAAAGAAAATTAATTAAGTTATAAAAGTGCGCAAGCACAGTAATATTTAAGCGTTATGGCTAAAGAGTTAACAGGGTTTATTAAATTACAGGTAAAAGGCGGAGCGGCAAATCCAGCGCCCCCAATTGGTCCTGCCTTAGGTTCTAAGGGTGTAAACATCATGGATTTTTGCAAACAGTTTAATGCAAGAACTCAAGATAAAGCAGGAAAAATACTACCAGTAGTAATTTCAGTTTACAGTGATAAATCTTTTGATTTTATCATCAAAACCCCACCAGTTGCTTCACAATTAATGGAAGCAGCTAAAATTCAAACAGGTTCAGCTGAGTCAAACCGTAAAAAAGTAGGTTCAGTAACTTGGGATCAAGTTCGTGCAATTGCATCAGATAAAATGCAAGACATGAACTGCTTCAAAGTAGAATCAGCAATGAAAATGGTTGCTGGATCAGCCCGTTCGATGGGTATAACAGTTTCGGGTGAAATGCCTGCTGAATTATTGTAAGAAAGAAAAAAGAAAAATATAATGGCGAGGATTAGCAAAAAAAGAAAAGCTGTGTTAGCTAAAATCGAGCCCAATAAGCAATACGCATTAACAGAGGCTTCAAAGTTAGTAAAGGAAATTACTACTACTACTTTTGATTCTTCAGTTGATATTGATGTTCGCTTAGGGGTTGATCCGAAGAAAGCTAACCAAATGGTTCGTGGCGTGGTAACATTACCACACGGAACTGGTAAAACGGTGCGTGTATTAGCACTTGTAACTCCTGATAAAGAAGCGGAAGCTAAAGAAGCAGGAGCAGATTACGTAGGCCTTGATGAATATATCCAAAAAATTGAAGGCGGATGGGTTGATATCGATATTATCGTAACACAACCTAACGTAATGGCTAAATTAGGTCGTTTAGGTAAAGTATTAGGTCCTCGTAACTTAATGCCAAACCCTAAATCAGGTACTGTTACTACTGAAATCGGTAAAACGGTTAGAGAAGTAAAAGCTGGTAAAATCGACTTTAAAGTAGACAAAGAAGGTATTATCCATACTTCAATTGGTAAAGCATCATTTGCACCTGAAAAATTGGTAGATAACGCAGTAGAGCTTATCCAAGCTTTATCAAAATTAAAACCATCTGCTGCTAAAGGAACTTACTTCCGTAGCATCAGCATTTCATCAACAATGAGCCCAGGCTTACCTGTTGATACCAAATCAATTCCGGGTATTTAATTAATCAGTTATGAACAAAGAACAAAAAGCAGAAGTAATTGCAACACTTACTCAGAAGCTGAATGAGTGTAATTTCATCTACGTAACTGATGTAAGCTCTTTAAACGCAGCTAAAACTAGCGATTTGCGTAGAGCATTTTTTAAAGAAGGTATTGAAATGTTGGTTGCTAAAAATACTTTAGTAGAAAAAGCAATCGAAAAATCAGACAAGAACTTTGGTGCATTAGTAGATACTTTAAAAGGAAATACAGCTTTATTATTTTCGACTGATAGCAAAACTCCAGCGAAAATTATTCAAGGCTTCCGTAAAAAAGATACTAAACCAGCATTAAAAGGTGCTTATATCGACACTGATATTTTCATTGGCGATGACCAATTAGATGCGTTAACTAAACTAAAATCTCGCAACGAGTTAATTGGCGAAGTTATCGGATTATTACAATCGCCTGCTAAAAATGTTGTTTCAGCATTACAAAGCAGCGGTGGAAAATTGGCTGGTATTGTTAAAACTTTATCAGAGCGTCCTGAATAATATCTCATTTTAGAAAAAACAAAAATCAATAATTAATAACAATTTAAATTTTAGAAACAATGGCAGATTTAAAAGCGTTTGCTGAACAGTTAGTTAACTTGTCAGTAAAAGAAGTAAACGAGTTAGCAACAATTCTTAAAGACGAATACGGTATTGAGCCAGCTGCTGCTGCAGTTGCTGTTGCCGCTCCAGCTGCTGCTGCAGGTGAAGCTGCTGCTGAGAAATCAACTTTTGATGTGATTTTGAAAAACGCAGGTCAAGCTAAATTAAACGTAGTTAAAGTTGTTAAAGACTTAACAGGTTTAGGCTTGAAAGAAGCTAAAGAATTAGTTGACGGTGCTCCTAAAGCAGTAAAAGAAGGCGTTGACAAAGCTGAAGCTGAAAGCTTAAAAGCTAAGCTTGAAGAAGCTGGTGCTGAGGTTGAATTGAAGTAATTCTCCCCTTGCACTTATAGGAACTTGACCCCGGCTTTGCCGAGGGTCAATTTTCTGTTTATAAACATTGCTATTTTTTGTCAAAGTTTTGTCAAATTTTAACCCAAAAAATAAATTGGCTAATAAAATGATGCAAACAGGAGAAAGAATTAATTTCTCGACTGTTAAAAAGGTAATCGATTATCCAGATTTTCTTGACGTTCAGTTAGAATCGTTCAAGGAATTCTTTCAACTCGATACCACATCGGAAAGCAGAGCTAACGAAGGCCTGTACAAAGTGTTTCAGGAGAATTTCCCAATCACTGACACCCGAAATATTTTCGTTTTAGAATTTCTAGATTATTTTGTTGATCCACCACGCTACTCGATTAACGAGTGCATTGAACGCGGATTAACTTACAACGTGCCGTTAAAAGCGAAGTTACGCTTATCGTGTAACGATCCTGAGCATGAAGATTTCCAAACTATTGTGCAAGATGTGTACTTAGGTACTATTCCTTACATGACACCAGGTGGAACTTTTTGTATTAACGGTGCTGAGCGCGTAATTGTTTCTCAATTACATCGTTCGCCAGGTGTGTTCTTTGGTCAAACCTACCACACCAACGGTACTAAGTTATACTCTGCTCGTGTAATTCCTTTTAAAGGTAGCTGGATTGAGTTTGCTACAGACGTAAACAACGTAATGTATGCATACATTGATCGTAAAAAGAAGTTCCCGGTTACTACCCTACTTCGTGCAATTGGTTACGAAACCGATAAAGATATTTTAAACTTATTTGACTTAGCTGAAGAAATTAAGGTAAGCAAAACAGGTTTGAAAAAAGTTGTTGGCCGTAAATTAGCTGCAAGGGTTTTAAAAACTTGGGTTGAAGATTTTGTGGATGAAGATACCGGTGAGGTAGTTTCTATTGAGCGTAACGAAGTTATTATTGAGCGTGATACTGTTTTAGAAGAAGAACACATCGACCTTATTGTTGAGGCAGAAGTAAAAACTATTCTATTACACAAAAACGAATCAAACCATAACGATTTTGCTATTATCTTAAATACCTTACAAAAGGATACAGCTAATAGTGGAAAAGAAGCTCATGAGCACATTTATCGTCAGTTACGTAACGCAGATCCACCTGATGAGGAAACTGCACGTGGCGTAATCGACAAATTATTCTTCTCTGATAAACGTTATGATTTAGGAGAAGTAGGTCGCTACCGTATCAACCGTAAGTTAGAGCGCAACACTTCATCAGAAGTACGCGTATTAACTAAAGATGATATTGTAAGCATCATGAAATACTTAATTGAATTATCAAACTCACGTGCAGACGTGGATGATATTGACCATTTAAGTAACAGACGTGTGCGTACAGTTGGTGAGCAACTTTACTCTCAATTTGGCGTAGGTTTGGCTCGTATGTCACGTACAATCCGTGAGCGTATGAACATCCGCGATAATGAGGTATTTACTCCAGCTGATTTGATTAATGCTAAAACATTATCATCAGTTATAAACTCGTTTTTTGGTACCAACCAATTATCACAGTTTATGGATCAAACCAATCCATTAGCAGAAATAACCCACAAACGTAGGTTAAGTGCTCTTGGTCCTGGTGGTCTTTCTCGTGATAGAGCTGGTTTCGAGGTTCGTGACGTACATTACACGCACTACGGTCGTTTGTGTACAATCGAAACTCCAGAGGGTCCAAACATTGGTTTGATTTCATCTTTATGTGTACACGCTAAAATCAACGGCATGGGTTTCATCGAAACTCCATACCTAAAAGTTGAAAACGGTAAAGTACGCATTGACCAACCGGTTACTTACCTAAGTGCCGAAGATGAAGAGGGTAAAACCATTGCACAGTGTAATGCTGTGTATGATGATAAAGGAAACTTTGCTACTACAAAAGTAAAAGCACGTTACGAAGGTGACTTCCCAATGGTTGAAGCAGAGAAGTTGGAGTTTATGGATATTGCTCCAAACCAAATCGTATCGATTGCAGCTTCTATGATTCCTTTCTTGGAACATAATGATGCGAATCGTGCGTTGATGGGCTCGAACATGCAACGTCAGGCAGTGCCATTATTAAAACCACAAGCGCCAATTGTTGGTACAGGTTTAGAGGGTAAAATTGCCCGCGATTCTCGTACAATGATTGTTGCCGAAGGTAAAGGTGTTATTGACTATGTAGATGCTAATAAAATTGTAGTTCGTTATGAGCAAACTGAACTTGACAAACTTGTTAACTTTGGTACTGATAGCAAAACTTACGATTTAATTAAATTCCGCAGAACCAACCAAAATACTTGTATCAACTTAAAACCAATCGTACGTAAAGGCGATAAGGTAGAAAAAGGTATGGTATTATGCGATGGTTATGCAACAGAAAATGGCGAGTTAGCTTTAGGTCGTAACTTAAAAGTAGCATTCATGCCTTGGCAAGGATACAACTTTGAGGATGCGATTGTAATTTCTGAACGCGTTGTTAAAGAAGATATCTTCACCTCTATTCACGTAACAGAATATGAATTGGAAGTTCGCGACACCAAACGTGGTGAAGAGGAATTAACCAACGATATTCCAAATGTGAGCGAAGATGCTACCCGTAACTTAGATGAAAACGGATTAATCCGTGTGGGTTGCGAAGTTGCTGAAGGTTATATTTTAATTTGTAAAATTACTCCAAAAGGTGTAACTGAAACTTCGCCAGACTATAAATTATTACGTGCCATTTTTGGTGATAAAGCAGGTGATGTTAAAGATGCATCGCTTAAGGCACCACCATCAACATCTGGCGTGGTAATCGAGAAAAAATTATTTGCTCGTACCAAAAAAGATAAAACTGCAAAAGGCGATGACAAAGTGAAAATTGCCAAATTGCAAGATGAGCACGAGAAAAATGTGAAGGCTATCCAACACACGCTTATCGAAAAATTATTTACCGTATTACAAGGTAAAACATCACAAGGATTGTTTAACGTATATGGCGAAGAGTTAATAGCTAAAGGAACTAAGTTTACAAACAAAAACTTAACCGATATTGACTACACCCACATTAACGCAAACAATTGGACTACTGATGCAGACAAAAACGAACAAGTACGTTTGATTTTATCAAACTACAAAAATCGCTTAAACCAAGAAATCGCTGATTTCAGACGTAAAGAATTTGCTGTATTAGTTGGTGATGAACTACCAACAGGTATTTTAAAACTTGCTAAAGTTTACATTGCTAACAAGCGTAAATTAAAAGTAGGTGATAAAATGGCGGGTCGCCACGGTAATAAAGGTATAGTTGCACGTATTGTGCGTGATGAAGACTTACCGTTTATGGAAGATGGAACTCCAGTAGATATCGTATTGAATCCACTAGGTGTACCTTCTCGTATGAACTTGGGTCAGATTTACGAAACAGTACTTGGCTGGGCCGGTAAAGAGTTAGGAGTAAAATTTGCTACTCCAATTTTTGATGGTGCTACCGAAGAACAAGTACTTGACTATTGCAAAGAAGCGAATATTCCAGAGTTTGGTTTAACGCAACTTTATGATGGCTTAAGTGGTGAGAAATTCCACCAACCAGTAACCGTAGGTATTATTTATATGCTTAAATTAGGTCACATGGTTGATGATAAGATGCACGCTCGTTCAATCGGTCCTTACTCATTAATTACACAACAACCATTGGGTGGTAAAGCTCAATTTGGTGGTCAGCGTTTTGGTGAGATGGAGGTTTGGGCACTTGAAGCATTTGGTGCAGCTAACATTTTACAAGAGATTTTAACTATTAAGTCGGATGATATTATTGGACGTGCTAAAACTTACGAAGCCATTGTAAAAGGTGATAACCTTCCACAACCAGGTCTTCCTGAGTCGTTCAATGTATTAATGCACGAGTTAAGAGGCTTAGGTCTTGATGTTACACTTGAATAATTACAGACAGCAACTATATGTCAAAAAAAGATATCAAAATCAAAAGTAATTTCACCAAGATACGTATTGGCTTAGCATCGCCTGAGTCAATACTTACCAAATCACATGGTGAGGTAACCAAACCCGAAACTATCAACTACCGTAGCTTCAAGCCCGAAATGGGCGGATTGTTCTGCGAGCGTATTTTCGGGCCAATTAAAGATTACGAATGCCATTGCGGTAAATACAAACGTATTCGCTACAAAGGCATCGTGTGCGATCGTTGCGGTGTGGAAGTTACTGAGAAAAAAGTAAGACGCGAACGCATTGGCCACATTAACTTAGTGGTTCCGGTTGCACATATCTGGTATTTCCGCTCGTTGCCAAATAAAATTGGCTACTTGTTAGGTATACCTACAAAAAAATTAGACATGGTGGTATACTACGAACGTTACGTAGTATGCCAACCAGGTTTAAAAGGTAATGATGGCGTGCAAATGCACGACTTATTAACTGAAGAAGAATACTTAGATATTCTTGATACGTTGCCTAAAGAAAACCAACATTTAGATGATGAAGATCCAAACAAATTCATTGCTAAAATGGGTGGTGATGCGTTATGGTTTTTATTATCGCGCATTAACTTAGACAACTTAAGTTTTGATTTGCGTAACAAAGCAAGCAACGAAACATCACAACAACGTAAACAAGAAGCATTAAAACGCTTAAAAGTTGTTGAAGGTTTCCGTGGTGCGCAAGAAAACGGTGAAAACCGCCCTGAGTGGATGGTAGTAAAAATATTACCAGTTATTCCACCAGAATTACGCCCACTTGTGCCATTAGAAGGTGGCCGCTTTGCAACTTCAGATTTAAATGATTTATACCGCAGGGTAATTATTCGTAACAATCGTTTAAAACGCTTAATGGAGATTAAAGCTCCTGAGGTGATTTTACGTAACGAGAAACGTATGTTACAAGAAGCGGTTGACTCATTATTTGATAATACCAGACGTGTAAGCGCTGTAAAAACTGAAGGTAATCGTCCGTTAAAATCTTTAAGCGATATGCTAAAAGGTAAACAAGGTCGTTTCCGTCAGAACTTATTAGGTAAACGTGTTGATTACTCAGGCCGTTCGGTTATTGTGGTTGGTCCAAACTTAAAATTACATGAGTGCGGTATACCTAAAAACATGGCAGCTGAGTTATTCAAGCCATTTATCATCCGTAAGTTATTGGAGCGTGGTATTGTTAAAACAGTAAAATCAGCTAAAAAATTAGTAGATAGAAAAGAAGCAGTAATTTGGGATATTTTAGAGAACATCTTAAAAGGTCATCCAGTATTACTAAATCGTGCTCCTACCCTACACAGATTGGGTATCCAATCATTCCAACCAAAACTGGTTGAGGGTAAAGCAATCCAATTACATCCATTAGTTTGTACTGGTTTTAATGCGGATTTTGACGGTGACCAGATGGCTGTTCACGTTCCATTAGGAAACGCAGCAATTTTGGAAGCACAAGTATTAATGCTTGCATCGCACAATATCTTAAACCCTGCTAACGGTGCTCCTATTACGGTACCTTCTCAAGATATGGTTTTGGGTCTTTATTACATTACTAAAGGCCGCAAATCAATTGTTGAAAACCCAGTTAAGGGCGAAGGTTTATCGTTTTATAGTAACGAAGAAGCCATGATTGCATTTAACGAAAAACGTGTTGATTTACACGCTAACGTAAAATGCCGCGTAATGGTAAAAGAAAACGGTGAGTTAGTTTACAAACTTACTGAAACTACCATGGGTCGTATTTTATTTAACAACGTAGTACCAGCCGAGTATGGCTACATCAACGAATTGTTAACTAAGAAAAACTTACGCGATATTATTGGTAGCGTTATTAAGGAGTGCGGAATGGATGTTGCCGCAAAATTCTTAGATGATATTAAAGAATTAGGTTACCACTATGCATTTAAAGGTGGTCTTTCATTTAACTTGAAATACGTAATGATTCCGAAAGAGAAGGAAGAATTTGTAAAACAAGCAATGGAAGAGGTTGATGAAATTTGGAACAACTATAACAACGGTTTTATTACAAACAACGAGCGTTACAACCAGGTTATTGATATCTGGACACGTATTAACTCGCGTTTGGCTGATACCGTATTGAAACAGTTGAAAGAAGACCGTCAAGGCTTTAACCCAATTTATATGATGTTGGATTCTGGAGCTCGTGGTTCTAAAGAACAAATTCGTCAGTTAGGTGGTATGAGGGGCTTGATGGCTAAACCTCAGAAAAACTTAAGTGGTGGAACAGGTGAAATTATCGAGAATCCGATTTTATCAAACTTTAAAGAAGGTTTATCCGTAATTGAATACTTTATCTCAACCCATGGTGCGCGTAAAGGTTTGGCCGATACCGCGTTAAAAACAGCGGATGCTGGTTACTTAACACGTAGGTTGCATGATGTGGCTCAAGATGTGGTTGTAAACGAACCAGATTGCGGTACCTTACGTGGTATTGTAATGAACGCACTAAAAGATAACGAAGAGGTTGTTGAAACCCTTTACGATAGAATTTTAGGTCGTACAAGTTTACACGATGTTATTGACCCATTAACTGGTGAAGTATATTGCTACTCAGGTGATGAAATTACCGAAGAGATTGCAACTAAAATTGAAGAATCTCCGGTTGAACAAGTAGAAATACGCTCAGTATTAACTTGCCAAACTAAATATGGTGTGTGTGCAAAATGCTATGGCCGTAACTTGGCTACATCGCGCATGGCACAACGTGGCGATTCGGTAGGTGTTATTGCAGCACAATCAATTGGTGAGCCTGGTACACAGTTAACGTTACGTACATTCCACGTGGGTGGTACGGCATCAAACATTGCAACAGAAAGCCAAATGAATGCTAAGTTTGGTGGTATATTGGAATTTGAAGAGATTAGAACAACTAGCATGGATACCGAAGAAGGACCTGCAGAGGTTGTTATTGGTCGCCAAGGCGAGATTCGTATCTTGGACGAGAAAACCAGAAATACCATCATACCAGTTAACATTCCTTACGGTGCGCATTTGTTTGTAAACAACGGACAAAAAGTAGAAAAAGGCGATCGTTTATACACTTGGGATCCATACAATGCGGTAATTATTACTGAAACTGCTGGTAAGGTTAAATTCGAAAATATTATTGAGAATGTAACCTTTAAAGAAGAAAGTGATGAGCAAACTGGTCACAAGGAAAAAGTAATCATCGAATCGAAAGATAAAACCAAAATACCTTCAATTATTGTTACCGATAACAAAGGTGAAGCCATTAAGGAATATAACATTCCGGTAGGTGCACACATTGTGGTAGAAGAAGGTACTAAAATGATTGCTGGACAAATTTTAGTTAAAATCCCTCGTGTGGTTGGTAAAACCCGCGATATTACGGGTGGTTTACCACGTGTTACCGAGTTATTTGAAGCTCGTAACCCAAGTAACCCAGCTGTAGTAACTGAAATTGATGGTGTAGTTAGCTTTGGTGGTATTAAACGTGGTAACCGCGAGGTTATCATTACCTCAAAAGATGGCGAACAAAAGAAATACATGGTATCGCTTTCGAAACACATTTTGGTGCAAGAAAACGATTTCGTGAAAGCTGGTTCTCCATTATCTGACGGTTCAATCAGTCCGCAAGATATTTTACGTATTGAAGGTCCTTTAGCTGTACAACGTTATATCTTAAATGGTATCCAAGAGGTTTACCGCTTACAAGGTGTAAAAATCAACGACAAACACATTGAAACTATCGTGCGTCAAATGATGCAAAAAGTGGAAGTGTTGGATGCTGGTGATACTTTATTCTTAGAAGGCGAAAACGTAGACCGTTGGACATTTAAAGAAACTAACGACTGGGTATTTGACAAAAAAGTTGTGGTTGAAGCAGGTGATTCATCATCATTTAAACCAGGACAAATTGTTAGCGTACGTAAATTACGTGACGAGAACTCGATGTTAAAACGTAAAGCGCTAAGATTAGTGGAAGCTCGTGATGCTCAACCAGCAACAGGTGCTCAAATTATTCAAGGTATTACACGTGCATCATTAGGAACTCATAGTTTCTTAAGTGCGGCATCGTTCCAGGAAACAACTAAAGTATTAAACGAAGCTGCTATCTCAGGAAAAGTAGATCACATGTTAGGCTTGAAAGAGAATATTATTGTGGGCCACTTAATACCTGCTGGTACTGGTTTACGCGAGTACGAAAAACTAATCGTAGGATCGAAAGAAGAATACGAAATGTTGATGGCCTCAAAAGGATAATCCATCAAAAAAAAATATACCAAAAAGGCAGCTGTAAATCGGCTGCCTTTTTTATTTTTGAACTCTTTACTATTTTACAACATGGAAAACAATCAAGAAAACCAACTTAACATTGAGTTAAGCGAAGAAATGGCCGAAGGCATATACAGTAACTTAGCTATTATTACCCACTCAAACGCTGAGTTTGTGGTAGATTTTGTACGCGTAATGCCAGGCGTACCTAAAGCCAAAGTAAAATCGCGTATTGTACTAACCCCACAACATGCCAAGCGCTTATTGCTTGCATTAAGCGATAACATACACAAATACGAAGAACAAAACGGGATAATAGATTTGCATGAGTCTCCCCCATTTCCGATGAGTTTTGGTGGACCAACCGCACAAGCATAAAGCATAAAAAACAGCCGTATCAAAAAAATGATGCGGCTGTTTTTGTTTACACAAAATTGAGAAGGAAACCAGCTTACTACAGTTGCGCTGTTTTTGTTTACCGTTATAATTTGTTTTACGGCACACGGACCACAGGTCCGCGTGAACGGGATAGTTTGTTTAAACACAAGGACGGCACGTGCGTGATCCGAAGATTTTGTTCTATTTAAATTACTAAAAAATATCACCTAATGTTTTTGTTACATCAAAAGTGATAAATGGTACACTACCGTTTAGTTTTATCTAGTTATTTCAAATATCCACGCTCTACTAATTGGTTATAAAACCACGGGTCTAAAGAGTCTTTATTTTGCTTAACGTAATTTAACATTTTAGGATCGTTAAACCACATCTCAATATCTTCCTTCTCGGGCCGAATATCAGCAGAGCCATGATTAACCCAAACAAGTTTTTTGCTTCCTCTTATCATAGTAATATGTCCCGGATAATGAACCCAACCATCTGCACAAAAGCACTTATTTTTATTGACCAGATTGAAGCTAAAGGTTATCGTATCACTAGAAGTCGAAATTCCAAGTGTCCTGCTAGTGTCTAATTCCACCCTGAATTGGTTCATTCTTTCTGGCGTTACTTTTTGATCGTGATTATAGGGCGGACAAAACACCCCAACACATGTTTCGTCATAAGATGACAGATTCACCAGTAGTTTTGCATAGTCGTATTCCTCCTTGCAATTATTTTTTGCAATTAATTCTTCAACCCAAGCCGGATTATCGAAAAAATTAGTACTCTTAGTCTCCGATTTATTGCAGGATATAAATAATACGATAAGGACTATTATTATATTTTTCATTTTTAAAACGTTCTTGTCTATCAAATTTAATAGTTTCTTCACCAGATCTGTATAAACCGACTTCTTTATCACTTACATAAGCAGATCGACCAGGTCCCCGTTCACGCGGCCGTCCGTGTGCAGTTATATTTTGTAACGTAGTTAAATTTCCCATTCGGGTAATTCCTCGTAAATAATAACGGGATAAATGCCTCTACAATGTAATAGAATTACTCCTTACAAAGTTTACCAGTGAGTATGGTTTGGGCTTTATCCATAATTCGATAAAAATAAATACCGCGCTCCAACCCTGAAATCTGAAATGTGGATTGATGCTGTTCTATGTTACTACGGTAAACGATTTCTCCTAACCCATTTATCAATTCAACTTGAAGTTCGTTTGTCAAAAATTCAGGCGTTATGCTGATCTGAAGTTTATCAATTGCAGGATTGGGATATATGCTAATTGCCTCAGCTCGATTGATCTTTTTTATACCCGTTGGCGTACCATATTTGAATTGGGCAAATCGTGTATTAATACAAGCAAGTTCGGATACAGGTACAGGTACATAACCGGTAAATAAACTATCTGTTAGGGTATTATAGGCAATCATTTTTCTGGTAAAATTATCATCTACGCCAATAATCATAAAAGTGCTTGTGCTTTGGTCGAAACAAGAAGAGCCTCCCAAAAAACTTGAAAATTGATTGATGGCCGTTTTAGCAGTAATTGCGCCACTTACACTACTTATTTCAACAATATCGCTACCTAAATAGGTGGAAGCATTATTAAAATTTGCTCTTCTACCGTAAATTTTATTGTTTACATTGTCGAATTGAAGCCCTGAAAAGCTATTGTATTCTTCACCTATAATAGGCGTTTTGGTATATGTAAAACTGGTATCTCTTACATGTATCGCATACAAATATTTACTATTATTTTGGTTCATACCAATATGATAAATAACACCCTTATTGGCATCAAAACAAATGGCATCAACTACTAATCCCATCACATTAGGCTCAACAAAAGTACCTATTAAACTATCTTGATTGTTGCTCATAGTATGTGCAACCACAGAGACCGTTTTATTTACGTCTATCGATAATTTGTACATGACTCCAGTACTCATATCAAATTCAGTGATATTGCTTAAAAAACTACCTACAGTAAAACTAGTAGTATTCGTAAACGTATTAAAACTTAATCGGCCCATACCCGAGGCACTAAAACCAGATATGTGGTACTGACCACTGTAATCACTAAAACCAGATGTAGCAAATGCATATGAGGTTAAATCTGTTTGATAATGGTTGACTGATGAGGAATCAAACATGCTCCAAGTAACAATTTCAATTTTGTTGGGGTTGTTGGTGTTATTAACTCCAATTAATCTAATTTGAGCTTGAGCACAAGGAATTGACAAACTTAACAAGAGCAGATAAAAAAGTATTTTTTTCATGGTAGTGCTATTTTATTTGTTGGGTAAACAAATATATCATTATGATTTTGATTATGTATACAATGAAATTACCCGAATTAAACATACACAGAGGTTAACGTTTGTGAGAAGATTTATACAGTAACTTAATAAAATTTGCATCTAATTTCTTTCGTTCATTCCTTCCAATAACTAGTTACCGTTCACTAAACTCAGGTAAACAAGCAAATAGTTGTTTTATTATTACAATGAGCCTCTCCTATTGCTAATTAATTTTGGCAAAGATTCTATTTAAAATAATTGCGTTAATTCAGCTTATATGGCTGTTTTTTGTTACTTGAAATCAGTTGGTTTAAAAAAATTATTTTCCTGTAAACTGCCTTTCCCTATA
>CAZJHS010000076.1:0-8314 GCA_964545895.1 uncultured Chitinophaga sp.
AGCAGCCCCGTATGTAGCCGGATTCCATGCCAAGCTAACTCCTTGTTTCCAACTTGCTACATTACAATTGCTGCGGTTAAAGCCTGCTAATTCGTTAGCATTATTCCAGCCTGCATTAAATTGGGTTGATGGTGCCGCACTCAGCGGTTGAATAATCCATGTTTTATCAACCACATTACTATTTTGTAAACCCGTTTGATTTTCGGGGTTTAGGTAAGCATTGTTACGAACGCCCATTTTGTAAAACACCAAATTACCACTTTGATGAGCAAGCTTAATGCTATTGTTGGTAGAAGTGCCTAAAGGGAAAGTTTTAGTTACACCAGCTTGCACAGGCGCAATTAAATAGCCGCCTGCAGTGGTGTTAATATACGAACCTAAACGTACCACATCTTTAGTGGTGTGTAAGGTTCCGGCCACATTTACAGATGCAAGCGCATCAACCCAAACTGTATCTTGGGCGTAAACGGTGGCACCGTTTTGTATGGTTAAATCGCCATTAATGTATAGTTGTGCAAAGCTAAATTGCCCAACCAACATAAATAGCACGCTTAAAAGTACTCTCATATACTTATTGTTTAGCTGCTTCTAATGCTTCTAATCGTTTGGTTAATTGCTTAATCAACTCATCTTGTGTAGCAATTTTGGCATTTAACTCTTGTACCGCTTTAACCAAAGGCACAACAAATTGTGCATAGCTTAAGCTGTAATTATCAGTACTGTTGGTTGGTTTATACACGCCATCAAAATTGTAATTAACTTTGGTTGCAGCAGCTTCTACCTCCTGAGCAATAAAACCTGTACGTACCACAGCCGATGGTTGTTTAAACTCGTTGGCTGTTATACCTGTTTGGCCATTTTTTTGTGTTACATGTTGATAGAACTTTTGGGTGTTTAACGTGTAAGTTACTGGGCGTAATTGCATAATAAAATCTAAACCCACCACATTTTCAGTAACATTTTCTTTAAACCTTCCATCGCTTAAAGTACCGTAAGTACCTGCACTGCGCACATTGGTAATATTTACGTTACCTAAAGTAATTTGGTTGCTGCTGGTGCTAATGGCACTATTTCCAATTGATGTTGAATTGGTAACAGAATCGAAGCTTATATCAGCACCTTTGCCTAATGCTGTATTATTGCCTGATGTAACTGCTGTAAACAAGGCACTTAAACCTACTGCAGTATTATATTGTGCGGTAGTTGTTAAAAAAAGTGCATCATGCCCAACTGCAACATTGCCTGCAGCAGTACTGTTATATAAAGCATGGTTACCCAAAGCCGTATTGTTTGATCCTGATTGATTTAAATACAAAGCTCCGTTACCGATTGCAGTATTAGCTGCACCAATAGTATTGCCAAACATACTTGCAGTACCCACTGCTGTGTTAGAACCACCAAGCGTATTGTTATACAAAGAATTATGACCTAAACTACTGTTTGAGTTACCTTGCGTATTGGCAAATAAAGCTCCGCTACCCACACCTGTGTTTGATGAGCCTGAAGTATTGCTATACAATGCGCTATTACCCACAGCTGTAATTGATGAACCCGTAGTATTGGTGTAAATGGCATTAGCTCCAATGCCCAAATTTGATGAACCAGTAGTGTTGTTACGCAAACTATTAATACCAATACCTACGTTTGAGTTTCCTGTGGTAAGGTTATTTAAGCTATTAAAACCAATAGCCACATTGCCCGACCCAAATGTAATTGCAGCGTTTCCCCCCGCATTTGCGCCCCAAAAAGTATTGGCCAACTGTTGGTCAATATAACCCGATCGTACGTTGTTTACCCTAAATTGCAAAGGCATGGTATCAGTAGTACCAATAAAATAATTGGGGTTGATGTTTGCATTGCCTTGTAAACTCCAGCCACCTAATTGGTTTACCCAACTTAATTGACCGTTTCCGTTGTTGCCTAATACTTGTCCGCTAGCGCCTTGCACAAAAGGAAATTGATAGCTTACATTGTTAATGCGTTTTAAATCGCCAAGGCTATCTACCTGAAATTGCGAGTTTGTTCCTACAGAGAATTTGGCTAAAGGATTCGTGGTTCCTACACCAACATTTTGAGCGTGTGCAGCCCATGCAAAGGCTACTAGGGTAATGGTTGTAACTATTTTTTTCATTTCAATTTATGTTAATTGTATTACAATTTGGATGTAATATTAAACATAAAATTAAGCTACAATTTTGGATTTATCTGTAGTGCGGTTTTGCCTAAATAAGTATACCAATCGTTATCTTTTTACGCCACCTTTTGCCACGGCTTTAGCATCCCATGGCTCATTGGGCCAAGCATGTTTTGGGTATCTGCGTTGCAATTCCTTCTTTACTTCGTAGTAAGTGTTATCCCAAAAACTGCGTAAATCGCTGGTAACTTGCACCGGTTTAAATCCTGGCGAGAGTAAGTGCATCACCACACCAATTTTACCTTGATTTACCAAAGGCGTTTGCGACAATCCAAACACTTCTTGTAACCTAACCGCTAAAACTGGTGTTTCGCCTTGTGCAAAGTAGGTAATGGCAATGTTTGATCCGCTTGGTACTGCAAGTTTAGCAGGGGCAAGCTTATTTAGTTCTTGCTGTTTATCCCAACCAAGCGAAGCCAATAAAGCCTCGCATAAATCAATACGCTCCAAGTCGTCATCGCGTTTTACTTGCCCAATAAAAGGGGCAAGCCACTCTTCGGCCAAACTTAATAAAGCAGTTGTGCTTACATCTGGCCAAGTATCATTACCATTCCATACTCGCAAACTTAATATGCGGTTTTGCAGTTGTGTAAACTCATCGGTAAAAGTTAATAAATCGGTTCCTTCGGTTTTTATAGCTTTTATTATGGCTTGCTGCACGGCTTCGGCCGGAGGGTTTGGTAATGGGGTTGATTTAAGCACAATACTGCCAATGCGTAAATCTTTACTGGCTACCACACCGCCTTTGCGCGTATCCCAGGTAATTATTTCCTTTTGCTTAACCATCGTAATTAAATCTTTGGGGTTAAGCGGAGCGGCTAAAAATATTTTACCCAATCCATCTCTTGCATCCATATTGGCTACTGCTAGCCAAGGTTCATGTGCTAAATCATCGCGGTGGCCAGCTGTGGCAATTTTACCGTTTGATAATTGGAACTGTGCGTTGTTTCCCATTCTAGCACAGGCTATTCGCTCGGGATAGGCATGTGCAATAAGTAGGCCTGTTTCAAAAACATCAACAGGGCCATTATCAACCTGGGCATTAAGCATGTTACGGTATTGGCTCGCGTTTTTTTCGATGCGGGTAAGTCGGTTACCCAACTTATTACCCAAACGGGCCCTGCGCAGCAATTCAATACGTAAGTTTATATCAATACCGCTGTCTTTGGGCATTGGGTCGCGTTCTTCTAAAATAGCAGCAATATCGCAAGCAAGCCCCACGCTGTGGTCTTGTTTGGCTTTTAATAACATGTGCGCTATACGTGGGTGGCAAGGAATTGCATGAAGCGCCTTTCCATGTTCAGTTATTTTCCCATTTTCTAAAGCATTTAACTCATGAAGCGTATCAAAAGCCATAGCAATTGCTGCTTTTGGTGGTGGCGTAAGCCAAGTTAATTCGTTAATATTGGTTATGCCCCAAACAGCTAATTCAAGTACCAAAGCCGTTAAATCAGCTTCTTCAATTTCGGGAATACGATGAGCCGGAAGTCTATCGTGTGTGGCTTTGGTATACATGCGGTAACAAACACCTGCACTTAAACGACCAGCACGACCAGCTCTTTGCGTGGCGCTATCTTGGGTAACATTCACTGTTTCTAAGCGCGATAAACCTGATTTTGGATCAAACTTACTTGCACGACCAAGGCCAGTATCAACCACTATTTTAATGCCCTCAATGGTTAAACTTGTTTCGGCAATATTGGTGGCCAAAACCACTTTACGCTTACCTTGTTTGTGCGGCATTATGGCCGCAAACTGTTGCTGTGGTGGCAGCATGCCAAACAGCGGATGTATGCTGAAATCGGGGAGGTGTTGCTGTAAAATATCGGCTGTACGCTTTATTTCGCCTTCGCCAGGTAAAAACACCAAGGTATCGCCTTCGGTATTTTCTTTTACTGCATTCATTACGGTACGCGCTGTTAGCTCGGGCAACATCATGATATCACATTCACCCACATATTTAATATCAACGGGGTATTGTTTACCATCACTAATGGCCACAGGTGCTTTTAGCAATGCAGCCAATTGAGGCATGTTTAATGTTGCCGACATAACCATAATGCGCAAATCTTGACGCAAAATTTGTTGTGCTTCGCGGCATAATGCCAAGGCTAAATCGGCATGTAAACTGCGCTCATGAAACTCATCAAAAATAACTAATGCCACATCGTTAAGGGCATTGTCGGTTTGTAACATACGGGTTAAAATACCCTCTGTTACAACTTCAAGTTGTGTTGTCGCAGTAACGCGTGTTTCAAACCTAATGCGGTATCCAACAGTTTTACCTACATCTTCGCCAAGCATATCGGCCATGCGCATGGCAATGGTTTTTGCTGCCAACCTACGTGGCTCAAGCATAATTATTTTTTTGCCGGCCAACCAGTTTTGGTTAAGTAAAGTTAAGGGCAACAAAGTGCTTTTACCTGCACCCGGAGGTGCATTTACAATTAGTGTATTTTGATGCTGTAATTTTTCTTTTACCTCCTCAATAATTTCGGCAACAGGTAACTGAAAGGGTGTTGGGTTAAACTGCAAAACGACAAATTTAGGCCGCTAAGGTAAGCATGATTTTGTTGATTTGATAAAGTAGTTAGGTAGGAGTATCCTTAAAAAGTATTTGTTTATACCAACTGCTTGTTGTTATTTGGTGAGTGTAATTTTGTTAAACAACAACAATACTAAATTACTTAACTATAAGGCTGCATTAATAATGCTAAAATTCAAACCTCAAACTATAGCACTTAAAAACCAGAAGTTGGTTACCATTAGGCAGGCAGAAATTGCAGATGCTGAGGGGCTATTGCAATGCATTAAAGCCTATATTCCTGAGAGTAGTTACATTCCAAAACTTGAACAAGAAATTACCCTAAGTATTGAGCAAGAAAGAGCATGGATAAACTCTTTTTTAATTTCGGATAACTCATTACTACTGGTGGCAGAGTACAACAATCAAATTATTGGTAATATTGACCTAACAGGCAGTAAACGCAAAGCAATGGAGCATACTGCAGTTATTGGAATGGGCTTATTAAAAGCATGGAGAAATGTTGGACTTGGTGTTCAATTATTGCAATTCATTATTGAGTGGGCTAAAGAAAATGAGGTGTTAGAATTGATTTGGTTACAAGTATACACCCAAAACGAATTAGCACTAAAAGTTTATAGGCGTGTAGGGTTTGAAGAAAATGGAGTAATTAAAGGTTTCTTTAAACAAAACAATACGTACTTTGATAATCTAACCATGAGTTTAAAAGTAAAATAGAACAACTAATTAAATTGAAAAGAACAATTAAATATGAATAACAATAAAGTTACGTTACACCGGGTACTTTCGGCAAGTACCGAAAAAGTTTTTAAAGCATTTACCGATGCTGATGCCATGGCTGCATGGTTGCCACCTTATGATTTTGTTTGTAAAGTGCATAGCATGGATGTAAAAGTAGGAGGTACTTACCGCATGTCGTTTACCAATTTTACTACAGGCAGTAGTCATTCGTTTGGAGGCGAGTATTTAGAGGTGATTCCTAATCAACGCTTAAAATATACCGACTTGTTTGATGACCCAAATTTACCCGGACAAATGATTACCACCATTGAATTACGTAAAGTATTATGCGGCACCGAAATTATTGCTGTACAAGAGGGAATTCCAGATGCCATACCAACTGAAATGTGTTACTTAGGTTGGCAAGAATCGTTAGATAAATTGAAGCGCTTGGTTGAACCTAATATTCCAGATGCATAATTTTAAACTTAAACAATAAACAACATGACAAAACAAGTATTTATTAATTTAGTGGTAAAAGACCCTCAAAAATCAATGGGTTTTTACACCGCTTTAGGATTTACAAACAATCCTCAATTTTCTGACGATACCGCCAAATGTATGGTGTGGAGCGATCATATTTTTGTGATGATAATGACACCAGAGAAATTTGCTGGCTTTGCTACTAAACCAATTGCCGATACCAAAACTAATTTAGCAGCACTTTTTTCGTTATCGTTAGGAAGTACTGATGAAATACACACCATGATGGAGCATGGATTAAAAGCTGGAGGTATTGAGCCAAGCGAAATGAAAGACTACGGTTTTATGCAACAGCGTACCATCGAAGATTTTGATGGACATACGTGGGAGTTATTTCACATGGATATGAGCAAATTTCCGGTAGCACCAGCAGAATAATATTAAGCTTAGTATCACCCCAAATTTAAGCATAAAAAAAACGGCCCCGAGGTTTCACTCGGGGCCGTTTTGTATGTTAAGTTATACCTAAACTATTTGTTGGTTCTTACCAAACGCATGGTTTTGGTGTTTTCGCCTTGGGTTACTTTTATCAAGTACATACCTTCTGCAAAGTTTGCTCCCATTTCTTCGTTCATGGTTGAGCTATTTACGTTTCTGGTTTCTATTAGTTTTCCACTCATATCAAATACTTCTACTGTAAATGGTAGGGTTGATGAACTTAATAAACGTACGTTAAATACTGCTACTGCTGGATTTGGATATACATTTACATCAAAGTAATTTGTATTTAATCCTGCCTCATCAGCTATAAACTCTGATTTGTAGTTGTTGTTTGCACATACGGTATTGGTGTTCCAATAGAAGTTTACATAATCTTTTGCTTCTACTTCTTCGCCAATATACATACCCTTCATGTTGGTTACCGAACCTTGTTTACCATCTATTTTTATTTCATCGCGTGAGTATACATTTGCCTCTACTTGTGAGCCTTCTGATACATCAAACTTGTCATCTACATAAATGGTTACTATGGTGCTGTTTACTTTATTAAACTGTACATTTTTCTTAAACTGTACATGGTTGCATACACGTATTACTGCGCATTGTGTAAAGTTTACTATTGCTCCTTCGCCTACTTCTAAGCCTTTCATGTATAAACGTGGAGAGGTAAATGTTACTGTTGCGTTTTTACCTATTACAACTTGGCCCATAATTGAATCGGTAATGGTTACCGTTACATTTTGGTTTACATTTTTGTTGTTGTTTGGTGTATTAACCGCATTGTTGTTTGCACAGCTCGATCCATTGTGGTGTGAGTGATAGCAGTTGTTACTGTTATTATTGCTATTGCAACCGTTGTGGTTGTTGCAGCTGTTGTGATGTGAGTGACTGCAACGGTTATTGTTATTGCTGTTGCAATATGGATTTGCTAAAAACGGTGGAAGTATTGCAAATGGTACTGCAGTAAATGTTTTGTTGGTTACTACACTGTTTTGTTTTACTTCTATGTACTTTGCTCGTACAAATGTTCCTGCTGCACTTACAGTAGAGTAGTCTTCTACTTCTACTTCACCACAGCTTGAGGTTACACCTACACCACCATTATTTACTACTACGTGGTCTTCTAACTTAACTTCTTCTCTTCCTATAATTACATACGATGATAATAAGTTGTTTGCTGTATAGTTTACTAAAGTATTACCAGTAACTGTACAACCATAAATGTTAGTTGCTGTTACTACATAAGTACCTGTTGCATATACATAATTTACTGCCGTTGATGGGCCGCCTGACCATGCATAGCTTATTGCTGTTGGTGAGCTTGCTGTTAAAACTATTGCACCGCCTTGTGTAAAGCCTGGTTGGTTACTTTGGGCAATGCTTACTGTTGGTATTGCACCTATTACATTTACTGTTGCTGTTGTTGATGATACGTTGCCGTTTACATCAGTTACGGTTAAGGTTACTGTATTAGCACCTAAAGTTGTACAGTTAAATGTATTTGGCGATACTACTAAACTTGCTATACCACAATTATCAGCACTTCCATTGTTTACTTGAGCTGCTGTTACACTTGCTGCTCCGTTAACTAAAGTTACTGTTACATTTTGTGCAACTGCTGTTGGCGCAATGTTATCAACCACAGTTACTACTGCGTTAGCTGTTGATACGTTTCCGTTTACATCGGTTACTGTTAAGGTTACATTGTTGTTACCTACGTTTGAGCAGTTAAATGAAGTTTTACTTAATACTAAACTTGCAATACCGCATGCATCAGTTGAACCATTGTTTACTGCTGCTGCTGTAGTGCTTGCTGCTCCGTTTGCATCTAAGTTAATAGTTACGTTTTGAGCAACTGCTACTGGTGCAAT
>CAZJHS010000076.1:8414-13564 GCA_964545895.1 uncultured Chitinophaga sp.
GCAACTGCTACTGGTGCAATGGCATCAACTACAGTTACTACTGCATTAGCTGTTGATACGTTACCGTTTACATCGGTTACGGTTAAGGTTACATTGTTGTTACCAACGTTTGTGCAATCGAATGAAGTTTTGCTTAATACGATTGAAGCAATTCCGCATGCATCAGATGAACCATTGTTTACTGCTGCTGCTGTTGTACTTGCTGCTCCGGTTGCATCTAAGTTAATAGTTACATTTTGTGCAACTGCCTTTGGTGCCTTAGCATCAACCACCGTAACTGTGTAGCTACAAGTTGCTGTGTTACCAGCTAAATCGGCAACCGAGAATGATTGAGTTGTTACACCAACAGGGAAGGTAGCACCTGATGCTAAACCAGCTGTTTGAGTGATTACATAACCAGGTGTATTTTCTACTACTGAAGGTGCGTTGAAGTTAACTTTAGCTCCACAAATATCTGAACCATTTGCTATAGTTAAATTACGTAAACAACCATTTAATGATGTTCCGTTACTATAATTGGTAGTGGTGAAATTTAAGTTGTTTCCGGTTACTAATGTACCCGTGTTTGCAGTATGGATTAGTGTACCGTTTAAGTATAAACTTGATACACCATTACTAACTGCTAACTTCACATTACTCCAAGTATTAATTGGGGCCGATACAGTTGAGAACGAAGTGTTATTGTTATTATATAATACGCCTAATTTACCAGTTGGAGATACAACAATACCAATCCAACGCCATGAGTTACCACCTACTATAATAGGTGAAGAACTATTTGACGAAATAAATGCATTGGCGTTAAAGTCTGCAGAAACTTCAAAATTAGCCACGTTCAAAGTGTTGATTTGAGGAGTCCAAACACTTTGTCCTGATGGATAGTATGTTCCGTTTTGACAAACACCACTTCCTGCTATTGGAGCTGAAGCACCATTTATTAAGGTTGCAGCTCCAAAATTACCAGAAGCATCAGTCAAGTTAGTTGCAAATGGATAGTTTGCAATTACTGTTGCACTACTAGTATTTACAGTTAGGTTATTAGCGCATGTAATTACAGGTACAATATTATCAATAACGTTTACTGTTGCTGTTGCTGTAGAAATATTTCCACTTGCATCAGTTACAGTTAAAGTTACTGTGTTTAAACCTAAATTAGTATGGTTAAAACTGGTTTTACTTAATGCTAAACTAGCAATGCTGCAATTGTCAGTTGAACCGTTGTTTACTTGATCTGCAGTTACTGAAGCTACACCGTTTGCATTTAGATTTACTGTTACATTTTGTGCAATTGCATTAGGTGTAATTGTATCAATAACAGTTACAGTAGCATATGCAGTTGATACGTTGCCGTTTGCATCGGTAACTACTAAAGTTACTGTGTTGTTTCCAACTTTGCTGCAGTTAAAAGTATTTGTGGTTGAAGTTCCTGTCCAAGTAGCTTGAACGTTTAATCTTTTTACTGTACCAAAGCAAGGATCACCAAACAAGCCATTGCTTGCTGGGATTGATGCAGTTTGGTTGTTTAATGCATAGCTTTCAACAATTGATTTACTATTAGCAGCATGACACCAGCCAAGGTTATAATTACCACAAGTACCTGTTGGGTTTCCATAGCTGGCAAAGTTAACTGCTGTAATTGTTGCACCTGCTGGAGCAACTAAATTTACATATTGATTTTCGGTTGCTGTACCACAAATAGTACCAGTTTGTACTAATGATAAACTTACGTTACCGCAGTTGTCATTACTTCCATCGTTTACATCTTGCGCAGTAACAGTAGCTGTTCCAGCTGCATTTAAGTAAACAGTTACGTTTTTAGTAATAGCGTTTGGTGCTTTGTTATCAATAACTGTAACAACAAACGAGCAAGTTGCATTGTTACAAATTCCGTTTGCAGTAATGGTAACTGTAGTTTGTCCTACATTAAATGCCGATCCGCTACCTGTTCCGTTGCCCGAAGCAGTAGTTGCACCAGTAAAGGTATAGGTAGTTGATGTAGCATTAGTAATAGCAGGCTCATATGTAAATACTGTTGAACAGTTGTTTACATCAGCATAAACTTGCTGGTATTGAGTTTGAGGACAGTTTGTTATTGTTGTTAATCCGTTTACAGTAACTAAAACAGCATTTGAAATAGAAGTAGTTCCATTGCTTGTTACAGCAACAGTATATGTACCGCTTGTTGTAGCAGTGAATGTAATGTTGGTTTCGCCTGCCAAATTAACACCATCTTTTCTCCATTGGTAAGTTAAGTTAGTGCCAGTGTTTGCAGTTAATAAAACAGAACTACCTGCACAGAAAGTGGTAGCACCAGCAGCTGTAGCTGTTGCAGGTGAAGCAACTGTTAAATCAAAATGTTGATGAACATGTGCAGTTGTACCATGGTGATAAATATCTTCTGCTTCTAATGCAATTTCATATGTTCCAACATCAGCTAAAGTAGGTGTTCCTGATAATACAGCAGTTCCGTTTCCTGTGCTAACTAATGTTAACCATGATGGAATTGAAGCACCAATAATATCTACTGTATCACCGTAAGGAATGTTCGCATCACTTACAGTAACATTATAGCTGTATAATTGACCAGCAACTACATTTTCAACCGGGGTTGAGGTGAATGAAGGGGTAGTATTTACAATGATTTGGAAATTACGTGTGGTAAAAATAGTTGGGAATGCAGCAATAGTTGCTTGATAGTTGAAGTTATGTACACCAAATTGTGCAGGAGTTGGTGTCCAACTTAAAGTAGTTGTACCAGGGTTTGCACCTGCAGTTGGAACTGCCGGACTTAAACTTGCATTACTTGGAATACCGGTAGCAAACGCAATTGATACGTTAGAGTTTAATGAACTTTGTGCAGTAACAACATCGTTAAATAAAACACCAGTTTCAATTTGGCGTATTGAATTTTGTGCTGCAGTAGGTGCAACAAAAACAGGAGCAGGCTCGGCTACAACTCTAATAGTTACTGAAGTAGTTGTTTGTACACCTACGTTATCTGTAGCAACAAAGTTTAATACGTTTGTAGTACCAATTTGAGCACCTGATGGAGTCCAGCTAAAAGTTGTTTGAGATGGATTGCCTAATGCAGGTAATGCTGCACTGCTAAAGTTACCTGTAGTAATGTAAGCTGGTAAACCAGATACCGACATACTTACTGTACTATTAGCATCGCCATCAGTAGCTTTAATAGGGAATGAAATGTTTTGACCAGCAAGTACGTTATAAATAGCACCGTTGGTTGGCGTAACTGTGTAATCAAATACTGGAGGGGTTGATGCGCCTACCATGTTGATTAAGAAATCTAACATAATACGATTTCCATCGTTATCTGTTACTGTTACTAAAGCATTGTATTGTTGGCCAATGGTTTTACCTACTGTATTTAAGGTAATTTGACCAGTTGTTGAGTTAATTGAAAAACCTGATGGCTCTGATTG
Source organism: uncultured Chitinophaga sp. (assembly GCA_964545895.1). GTDB lineage: Bacteria > Bacteroidota > Bacteroidia > UKL13-3 > UKL13-3 > UBA6183. The sequence goes on from CAZJHS010000076.1 coordinate 11,855, forward strand.
GCCAGCTAAATTACCTGTAAATGCAGGTGTTCCGAAGGTAATAGTAGAACCTGCATCTGGATCAGTTGCTGGTATAGTATAAGTTGCAGCTGGCGCGTTTACTGGCATATTAATAATAGCTGGCATGGTTGATACCGGGCTGCTACCTGATGCTGCAGTATAAAGAATAATGTGTTCGTCCCAACTTAAATCGTGGTTATTTACTATGGTGCTTATTTTACAGCAACTAGTATAAGTAATACGGGTAGGAGTGGTAGATTTGTTAAGAGTAACTGTGGTGGTTCCTGTACCATTTGACCAACCACCTGATGGATCTGTTACTACTGTCATAGTAACGCCTACGCTTCCTGTATTTCCACCCGAAATTGAAAATGATGAAAATGTACTTGCAGAGCCTAAGCGCCAAGCTTCACTTACATTCAATCGGTAAGTTACAGTTGTTGATGTTTCCGATAAACGTGTTGCCGTTACAACTCCATAACGGTAATGTGATGCAAGCGCGCTACTTGCACTAACTAAGAGTAGGACAAACAACATCATTGCCTGTCGAACCGCTTTACTAAATAACCCTTGGTTATTCAAAAGCATTCCTTTGTTTTTCATTATTAGATTAGATTGGGTTTTTAATTGATTGCGACTATTTTTTGTAGAAACAATCACCTCAAATATCCAATCATTGTGCGCAGCTATTGTTGTTGCAGGGGTACATGTGTATGTACCGTTTTTTTAACAAGTGGTTTTTTAGTAATTAGTACAATAATTTAGGTTTGGTTTGATCTTAAATGCGACAATTAGGTTATTTAAACCCATGCAACCATCCGTACAATAATTGCGTTTACTCAAATTAGCTATTGCGACACTAATCCTTATGAAATCTTAAATAATCTTAAAATAAACTACCTTAAATAGTAGAAAATATAGCTATAAGGAGAAGAACCCTTAGTAAAATAGCTTGGTAATTTGCTTATTTACCCAACCAATATTGCCAATACGAATAAGCAGATTAATTAATCCTATACGTTTACCAATAGCACGTTGAAGGTAATAGTGGTTTTTAAAGTTACCCCACATTTTTTTGTACACGCGCTCATCGTAAGCGTTTAATGAGTGTGCCGTAAAGTCTTTACTGGTTGCGCTTTTAATAATTTGCTCTGCTGCAAATTTGCCACTTTCCATAGCGGTTTCAATACCTTCTCCGCTAAAAGGATCAATTAGCGAGGCTGCATCACCACAAAGTATAAACCTATGCCCACTTATGTTTTGCTTTTTTGACCCTAACGGCAAACCAAAGCCTTTAATATCTTCAAGTGGTTGGGCGTTTTTAAAGCGCTCTTTAATTTCGGGAATAGTATGTATAATGTCGTGTAAGCTCTTTTTTAAGTCTATTTTTTCGTTGGCAATGGTTTCGCTTAACATGCCAAATCCAACATTAGCTTGGTTATTGGTATGCGGAAAAATCCAGAAATAACCAGGTAAATAACCATCCAAAAAGTAAACTTCTAAGGCATCACCCGTTAATCCACTTATATTACTATAATATTGCCTAACAGCTCCACTGTAATGTTTTCTATCAACCTTAAAACCTGCAAGTTTTTTGGCTACTAAACTATGCGCTCCATCGCAGCCAACAACAACTGGGGCTTGTAATATGGTACCATCAGCTAAATCAACCTGTGCAAAGTTTTCGGTAGTGCTTACGTCTTTAACCTT
>CAZJHS010000077.1:0-13561 GCA_964545895.1 uncultured Chitinophaga sp.
GATGATCCTAAAAAGCAAGAGTGGATGTTGGAACAAATGTTGGCCAACGAACTTAGTGTGCGCAGTGTAGAGAACTTAGTTCGTGAGGAAAATAACAAAGCTCCAGAAGCTAGGCCAGCAAAGGTTGCAGCAAAACCAACCAAATCAGAAAATATGGTTGAATACCAAAAGGCATTAAGCGATAGATTTAATACTAAAATTAGCATTAAGGCTGATGATAAAGGACGTGGAAATATTAAAATTCCTTTCCGCTCGCAAGCCGAATTGCAACGCATTTTAGATTTAATGCAGTTGGAAGAAAACTAATCATTACATAATAATAAAGCATAAAAAAAACACCGACTTTGTTCGGTGTTTTTTATTTAAGTAGCCGTTATGTTTTGGCTAAATTATTCCTCGTTATCGTAGTAAAGTTTGTAGTATTTGCGGCCATTATCATCCTCGCCTTTTTCAATAAGGTTTCTATTGCCATGTATGTATACATGAAAGTTTTTATCCAACTTAAGCACACTTTTAAACACGCGTGCTTGTTTTTTTACTGCTTGATTATTGATGTCAAATCCGTCAGAAAGATCTAAATCGGCATCGTGCTGCATGGTGTTTTTAAACTGATTAAACGAGTTAATTACACTCTTGTCTTCAAACACAGTTGCTGCAAAATCTTCGGCTACAAAACGTTCGTTATCTTTAAAATAATTTACCGATTTGTTTAATAAATCAATTTGATCGGCTTTGCTTACTTCAAACTCTTCGGTAAGCTGTTGGGTAACGTATGCTTTGGTTACGTTTAAAAAATTTCGGGTAAAATTATAATCATCAGCACAAGTTTTTACTTGCAAAAAATCGTCTTTCCAATACGATGCTTCTGCACCTCGTCCTGCCTTATCAATAATGGCTATTTTATAGCCAATGTCTTCATTTAGGTTAAAAATAATGCAGCCTTTATCAAGCTTGTCAATGTTTATCCCTTCATCAGCTTTGATGTCATATTCTTTACCTTTTCGTTTAGTTTTTATAAAGGCTTCTTTTTGCTCTGATTTAAATAAACCAATGGCATCGCAAATTTCATCACCAACTTTAGCATGATGCAAATACGCTACATACAAATCGCCATCTTTTATGTTTGGGTGATTAGTGCACTCAAACAAATGCTTAGCCATATTAATACTTTGCAAGTGAAACGAACCTTGGTTATCAAAAACTTGTTTGGCGTATGAGTATACGGGGTTTAAATTCACATCATCGTTACTTGATGTAAATTGCCAAAACTCTTGCTGGGTAAATGGTTTAAGAAAATAGTGTTGCAATAAGGCAATTAAGTTTTCATCATCAACTTCAAGGTTTTGTGATGAAGCGTATAGCTGACCGCCATTATTTTTATTGCCTACTTCGTGTACACTTAAATGCGAAATATTGCAGGTAAAGAAATCCATACTCATGGCTACAAAAATAGCCTGGCAAATGGTATTCTATTAACAAGTTTTAAGCACGGGATTATTGCTCCAAGGTTTTGTCGGTACTGTTGTCTGTCGATTTACTTTTTACCCAATCGGCCAATTTGGTTCCAAGTTTTTTAATGCTCGAATCTTCGCCTTTCAGTAAATCGTTAAATAAATTACTTGTTACCAAGCTCCCCAAGAGTTTCATTACAAAATTTGATTTTTTAAATAGCAGTTCTTCAATTAAAAAAGTACCCGCCATGCCTGCTAAGTTAGCGCCTAATGAGCTGTTTGAACCATTTTTAGGAGTTAGCCAATTGCTAATGCTTCGTTTAATAATATTGGCAGGTTTAAATAGCTCCTGAATCGCATCTGCATCTTGTTTAATAACGGCTAATTGAGCTTGCTTTTTTACTTCAAGCAAGGCTAACTCTTTCTCTAACTCGTATATGTTGCGTGCCATGGTTATTCGGTAAAATGTTTAATGATAATGTTTTGAATAGGCTTAACCACCAATTGTTCTTTAAAAAACCAAAGGATAAAACCAATTAAACAATTTATGCCACCAATTAGTGCAAATGCTTTGGCTAAACTGCCCAAGTAGGTTGCGCAAAGCAGTGCGGCCGCCACGTTAGCAAACAAGTAGGTTATTGATAAAAATAAGGCAAAAAGCAAAACAGCAGCAGTATTTCCAATTGCTCCACTGGTGTGCTTTACAGCTTGTAGTTTAATAATTTCTTTCTGTGTTTCGATGTATTCATTCAAGTGTTCCACTGTTTCGTTAAACACTTGCTTTGGTTCTTGTTCCATCATGTGTGCAAGGTAAAACATTAACCCAAACAAAACCATGTTATTTATTAGGTTAAACCAATACCCAGCCTAAATATTCGTAAATTTCTTTTCTAATAGCATCTACGCAATTGTTCAGTAAATGGTCGGCAGTAAGTATGTCAATTTCGGGCAAAGCCATAAGCCTAGTTCGCATGGTAGTGCGTTGTATATCAATGTGGATACGGGCTTGCTCTTTGGTAAAAAGTTGTTGTTCCTGCATTTGTTTAATCCAGGTTAGCATTAAAATAAAGCTGTTCAGTTCGTTTGCAACCATTGGTTTTACTTGGCTCCATGCCGGAATTTTCATACTTTCGCACACGTTCATCATGGTATTGTGCATGTTTTGGGTTGATGGAGTGGGCGGTTGCTTAAACATAGCTCAAAACTAAAATAACTCTGGCAAGCCTTCAATACGGTACTTATCGTATTTTTATAAGCGTAAGTGCGACTATTTTTTATAAAAGTACTTGTAATTGTACTAAATAGGCATATATTTGCAGTCCTTTTTTTAACAAAATAATATATAAATAACATGTTTGCAATAGTGGAAATCGCTGGCCAACAGTTCAAAGTAGAAAAAGACCAAACTCTTTATGTACATAGATTACAGCAAGAGGAAGGCGCCAGCATTGAACTTAACAAAGTGTTGCTAGTAAGCAACAACGGAAGTGTAAAAGTAGGAGCTCCTACAGTAATTGGTGCCAATATCACCGCTAAAGTGTTAACACACGTTAAAGGCGATAAGGTAATCGTATTCAAAAAGAAACGTAGAAAAGGTTTCAGAAAGAAAAACGGTCACCGTCAATCTTTTACTAAAATCCAAATCGAAGCGATTAACGCTTAATTTTTAATTTTAACAACCGATTAATAACTAAATACAATGGCACACAAAAAAGGTGTTGGTAGTTCGAAGAACGGTCGCGAGTCGCACAGTAAACGTTTAGGCGTGAAAATTTTTGGTGGTCAACGTGCAATTGCAGGTAACATCATCGTTCGTCAACGTGGTACAAAACATCATCCAGGTAACAACGTAGGTATTGGTAAAGATCATACCTTGTTTGCTTTAATTGATGGTAAAGTAGTATTCAAAAAGAAAGCTGATAATAGATCATACGTATCTATTGCCCCTATTGCTGAAGCTTAATTAGCTGAAGTAAAATAATATTTAAGCCGTCTCGAAGCAAATTCGGGACGGCTTTTTGTGCTTTAGGGTTTTATGTTTTCCATACTAATCTTTTCGTCACCAACTTGGTAAGGCACATAGGTTACTATTAACTGAAACATTTCATCGGTAGTTTTCATGCTACCTTCACGTTCCCTTATTTCGCGTGGTGGATTGTATGGGTTGTTTGGATTTTGCGCTGTATTGTCGTAAACACCCTCCACGTATATGGTGGTGCCTCTTGGTATTTTTAGCAAGTGTTTAAATTGATAAAAATATTGCCACCTAAAATCCCAATTATTAATTCGTATTAGCGGAATGGTATCGCCACTTGGTTTAATAGCATACGCCCAATAGCTTTTGCCTATTAAGTGCATGTGTGGCACAATACTTACTATCGAAATATCATTAGGCATGGTGGCCTGTATTTTAAACTTCTTAACTTGGTTAGGCGGTACAATTAATTGGGGTTCTACAGGAGTAATGCCCAATGTGCCCATTTGAAATTCGCTAACTGGTCGTTTGGGAGGTGTAGCACTGTAGTAAATTTTAAAGTACGAAGAGTCTTCGGCATCAACAGGAGAAGGGCCAAAGTGCATGTCGTTTAAATAAAATGCTCCTTTGCGGGTTATTTTATATCCTCCAATTTCGGGCGGATAAAAACTAAACTGTGCTCCCGGTAAATAGTTGCTTACGCTGGGTGTCATGGGCGCGTAGCTTCCGTCATCATTTAATATACCTAATTGCTTATGTATTTCTTGACTGTTTTCTTGGTCCTGGTTAACCCATGCTTTTCCAACGTGTAAGTTTCCTTTTTTGCCTTCTTCAAACTGTATTAAGTGAGCGTTTACATGGTGTACTAATCTTTTATTGCCACACACAAACTCAATCGCTCTTACAAAGGTATCTCGCGCAATTTCATAAGGAATTTTTACTACGGTAAACAAATCGGTGTTGTTGCCAGGTATTTTAATACGAGGTACCCTAACAATCAAATCGGGTTTACCCAAGTTTAGCGTGGCATCAAACTTAGAAGGCACATCCATATTTGCAGTGTCTCCAGCTGTTAAGCCCTCATCAACCCAACGTTTTATTGTGTTTATTTCCTCGTTGGTTAAATACATTTCGTTGGCAAAGTGGCTATAGGTTACATCTGCTGGCCACGGGGGCATGATGCGTTTTTCGGTAACATAATTAATTAGCTTGGCGCGCCTGGCTACATCGGTGTAGCTTATTAATGTAAATGGTCCAGCTTGGCCTGGGCTATGGCACTTAGTACAATTTTTATAAATGATGGGTGCCACATGGCTGGCAAAAGTTATTGGTCCTTCAGGAGCAGTACTTTTGCTATTGTTGGTATTGCACGAAGTAGTTAGCCCAATGGTAAATGCAAGGCTAACTATAAAAATGTAAACTATTCTATGAAGCATCCTACAGCTTTAGTTTTTAAGGTGGTAATTGGTTTATGATGAATATAGGACTCAAGTGCATTAATCAAATCGTGTTGAGTAATTACTTTGCGCTTTTTACTTAATTCGTAAGCCCAGTTATCAATGCGGCCATTGTATAGCAATTTTCCATTGTTTGATACAAAGAATACCTCGGGGGTTATTGACGCACCAATAGCTCGAGTTAGCTTTAATTGTTTATCAAACCAAATAGGTAGAGTTGATTTATAAGTTCGGTTAAAACTTAGTACTTGTTGTGGGCTAAAATCCATACCCGGAACTATGCCAATAAATTGAATTCCTTGGTTGGTGTACTTTTTTATAACTTGGTTAATGGTTAGTGTGTAACTTTGGCAAAGCGGACACTCGGGCGAGATAAAAATAAAAACAGTGGGCTTACGTTGTGTAATAGCTTGGGTGGTTGATGTCTGTCCCTTGAGGTTTACTAACGTGGTTTTTTCCCAACCTAAAGGTAGCTGAAAACTGCTTAGCAAAAAGAAGGTTATTGCAAGTGTTATAAGTTGTAGTTTTTTCACCAGCACAAACTTAATCAATAATTAAGAATCCAAACATAAACTAAAACCCGTAAATATTGTTTTTCAAACATGAAGTTAATACATACATTAGCGTTTTATACAGGAGGGCTGCTTACCATGTTAGGTGCTTGCAGCCAAACTAAACCTATTAAAAACCAACAGCAAAAAGTTACCATGACAGAAGAAACTAAAAACTTAAATAAAAGAGATACCGCCACTTTAGGTGCAGGATGTTTTTGGTGCGTAGAAGCCGTTTTTCAGCAGCTTGAAGGTGTAGATACTGTAGTAAGTGGATATTGTGGGGGCAATGTGCCCAACCCAACATACAGAGAAGTTTGCTATGGAAAAACAGGGCATGCAGAAGTTTGTAGAATTATTTACGATCCTGCTAAACTATCGTACAACGATTTGCTACAAGCCTTTTTTATGAGCCATGATCCAACCACATTAAACCAACAAGGTAATGATGTAGGCACACAATATAGGTCGGTAATATTTTATCATAATGATAGCCAAAAGGCAGAAGCTGAGCGCACCATTGCTGCATTAACCCAAGCTAAAACATTTGATAGGACTATTGTTACTGAGGTAGCTCCATTGCAAACTTTTTATGTGGCTGAAGATTATCATCAAAATTACTTTAACCAAAATGGAGAAGAAGGTTATTGCCGAATAGTGATAAAACCCAAAGTTGAAAAGTTTAGAAAGGTGTTTGTAGAGAAGTTGAAGACCAAATAAAACAAAAAAGCCGCTAAAAGCGGCTTTTTTAATGTAGCGGGTAACATCCCGATTGCAGCATCGGGAGAGCAGCTAATAAATTTTTTATTGAATGAAACTCGAATGCAAAGATGATCGTAGGCTAAAAATGAAAAAGCCGCTAAAAGCGGCTTTTAAATGTAGCGGGGAGCAGAATCGAACTGCCGACCTCAGGGTTATGAATCCTGCGCTCTAACCATCTGAGCTACCCCGCCATTACTTGTTCGGGGTGCAAATGTATATAAAAATAAATTATTTGTATATTTTTGTACGAAATAATTTACTTCGTTTCTCATTATCAATAGGCAAATTTTTTGGTGTGTGTTATACTGTACATTAACAAGGGTAGTTGTGTACAATATTAACATGTTATACACATTTCAATATTTTTGCTTTTTGTATATTCGAACAAAGATTTTTAAACATGAAGAGAACCAAAAAAATAGTATTAGGGTCTTTAGCAGCAATTGCTGTTGGTGCTTCATCATTATTGTTGTTAAGCAATGGCGGTGTTAAAGGAATAGCAACTGCTGTTAGCTTCACCTCTCCATCTTATCCTACATTTGGCATTGATTTGCCAGGTGAGTATGAATTGCATGGTATTGACGTATCGCGCCACCAACGTAATATTGATTGGGAAGCGGTAAGCAAAATGAAACATCGTGATGTTTCAATACAATTTGCATTTATTAAAGCAAGCGAAGGACGCACTGTTGTAGACGACTATTTTAAATCAAACTGGCGTGAGTGTAAAGATGCTGGTATTATGCGTGGTGCTTACCACTTTTACCGCCCACATTTAACGGCCGAAGAACAAATGCGTTTGTTTATTAAAATGGTTCCAACGCTTGAAAAAGGTGATTTAGCTCCAGTGCTTGATATTGAAATGTATGGTGGAGGAAGCCGCGAGGTACTTAAAAAAGGCTTGAAAAAATGGTTGGTATTAGCCGAAAAACATTACGGTGTAACGCCAATTATTTATACTAATTATGGCTTTTACAAGCACATGTTAACGGGTAAAGAGTTTAAAAAATATCCATTGTGGATTGCACATTACCGCACGCCTGATTTAAATGATAAATTAACTGGCTGGCATTTTTGGCAACATAGCGATAGAGGCCGTGTAAATGGTATACGTGGCGGTGTTGACTTCAATGTGTTTAATGGTGATGTTGAAGATTTAAGAAAATTCTGTAAAAAATAAATACAACACCAGTTGTGTAAAACAAAAAAAGCCGTCCCGAATTTATTTCGGGACGGCTTTTTTATTGGGTTTAAGTATGCTTAAAAATCAATTCTAAAGCGTTCTTTTTTGTGTTGTGTAAATGGTAAAGCCACTTCACTTAATGCAAAGTTTTCATTGCGGGTTCTTACCAAATCAATGGCGGTGTAAAGTGCGTTTCTAAAGCTGCTTTCATCTGCAATGTTTTTGCCCGCAATATCATACGCAGTTCCGTGATCAGGGCTAGTACGTATAAAGCTTAAACCTGCAGTAAAATTAACTCCATTTTCAAACCCTAAGAATTTAAATGGAATCAATCCTTGATCGTGATACATGGCTAATACGGCATCAAATTTTTGAAACTGACGAGCCCCAAAAAATCCATCGGCCGGATATGGTCCGTAAGCCAATAAGCCTTGATCTTGTGCTTTGGCACACGCTACTGCAATAATATCTTTGTCTTCGTTGCCAAGTAAACCGCCATCGCCTGCATGTGGATTTAAACCAAGTACAGCAATTTTAGGTTTGTTTATGCTAAAGTCTTTTTGAAGACTTTGCTGCATAGTTTTTAGCTTGCGTATAATGCCATCAACACTAATTTTAGATGCTACCTCTTTTAAAGGAACATGCCCAGTTACTAAGCCTACTTTCAAGTCATCGCAAATAAGCATCATCAAATAATCATTGGCTTTATCTTGCTGGGCTAAATACTCGGTGTGGCCTGTAAATGCCAACGAATCGGTATTTACATTGTGTTTGTTAAGTGGTGCAGTTACTAAAGCATGTATTTTACCTTCTTTTAAATCGCGGGTTGCTGCTTCTAAACTTTTAAATGCATAAAGCCCACTAGTGGTGGTTGCTTCTCCCGGTTTAATTTCAACTTCATCATCCCAGCACACTAAAATATTTGATTTTTTTACATGTACTTGGTCAATGCTTTTAATAATATGTAAATTAAAATCAGGGTGATTAAGTGCTTTTTTCCAATACGAAATAATTTTAGGCGAGCCATAAACAACGGGTGTACAAAAATCGGCCACGCGCGAGTCGAGTAATGTCTTAATAACTACTTCGGGGCCAATGCCATTTACATCGCCAAGGGAAATACCAATAATGGGTAATTTGCTCATGCTATTTAAATTATACTTGCAAGCAAGTGTTAGTTTTTACTAATTCCTTTTAAAAAATCAAACATTAAACGTACACCAACACCAGTTCCGTTTTTAGGGCGGTAACTGTCTGATGAGTTAATGTATGCAGGTCCGGCAATATCAAAATGCATCCAAGGGTAGTTAACGTATTTCTCTAAAAATTTACCCGCGGTAATTGCACCAGCTACCGGTCCGCCAATGTTTTTCATGTCGGCAATATCGCTTTTTATTAGCTTAGCATAGTCATCCCAAAACGGAAATTCTACTAAGCGCTCGTGTACTTGGTTGCCACTTAGTTTTAAATTAAGTTTTGTAGCTTCATCGGCAGTACCCATGCAAACAATTCCATTTGGACCTATTGCTGCTGCTGCTGCACCAGTTAATGTTGCAAAATCAAGCACTAATGCTGGGTTATATTTTTTAGCGTACGACAAAGCATCGGCCAAAAGCATGCGGCCTTCGGCATCAGCATTTAGCATTTCTACCGTTTGTCCATCATACATTTTAATTACATCACCTGGGGCGTAAGCATTTTGGCCCGGACGGTTATCTGTTGCTGGAACCAAGCCTATTACATGTACATTTAAACCTGCTTTTGCTACCGCGTACATGGTTGCAGCCACCATTGCACCTCCTGCCATATCACATTTCATTGAATCCATGCTATTGGCTGTAGGTTTTAAACTTAATCCTCCGGTATCATAAACCACACCTTTGCCTACCAATACAATAGGTTTTTTATTGCTAGCTTTTTTAGGTTTATACTCCATAATGGTAAAAGTAGGAGGGGTAATACTTCCTAAATTTACGGCCAATAAGCCACCCATTTTTAAGGCCTCTAATTGTTTTTTATTCAATACTTCAACTTTAAACGAAGCTTTTTTGCCCAATGTTTGCATTTCCTTAGCAAAGGTCACTGCATTTAAGGTGCTTTGAGGTTCGTTTACTAAATCGCGTGCAATAAATACCGACTCAACCAATACAGCCAATTGGCTTACTTCTGTTTTATTAAGCTTGCTTGATATTAAATTAATGGTTGATAAACTGTTTTTATCTTGCTCGCTTTTATACTTTATAAATTGATAGTTACTTAAAGCACAACCTTCGGCAAAGGCTAATAGCATTTCCTGATTTTCGCTTAAGCAAACCACATCAACACTAGTTTGTTTATGAGCGTTTAAAATGCCACAAACTTTACTACCCACTGCTCTTAGGTTTTCTAATTGTTTGGGGTCGGTAGTGTCTGTTAAGTCAGTATCAATTTGTATAAAAACTAATCGTGTAAATTGGTTAACGGTAACAAAAGTTTCCTTTTCGGTAATCTTTTTCTTTACGTAATCAATTTCTTTTTTGTCTAGTCCTAATGTTTTCCAATCGGTTTTAGCACCTGCTAAATATAGGGTTGACGCGTTTATAGCGGCTTTGTTTTTTACGTTTATTGTTACTTGCATGATTTTGTTTTGAGTGGAGGCAAATCTATAAAAAAAACTCACACACAAATAAGGTCGGATAAATGAGTAAAATTTGTTCTATTTGCAGCATGATGCATCAGAACGTAAAGGCTAAAAAACATTTGGGCCAACATTTTTTAAATGACGAGCAAATTGCTTTAAAAATTGTTGATTCGCTTGTGGATGTTTGTAACGCTCCTACTGTTTTAGAAATAGGGCCAGGTATGGGTGTACTTACTAAATACTTATTGCAAAAAGAGTTTAGTTTATATGCCATTGATGTAGACGGAGAATCGGTAGCATATCTAAAAAAACACTATCCAGCTTTAGAAGAGCGTGTGCTGTTAGCCGATTTTTTACAAATGAATATTCCTGCTACATTTAATACGCAGTTGGCCATTATTGGTAACTTTCCTTACAACATATCAAGCCAAATAGTTTTTAAAATTTTAGAAAACAAAGAGCTTATTCCTTGCATGGCAGGTATGTTTCAGAAAGAAGTTGCCGAACGTATTTGTGCGGGGCCGGGTGGCAAAGAATACGGAATACTTAGTGTACTTACCCAAGCATATTATAACCTTGAATATTTATTTACCGTACCCGAACATGTTTTTACTCCACCACCAAAAGTAAAATCAGGAGTAATGCGCATGGTACGAAAAGAAGTTGCTCCTGATATAAATGAAAAAATGCTTTACAGGGTAGTGAAAGCCGCGTTTAATCAACGCAGAAAAAAACTACGCAATGCAATATCGCAGTTTGGTATTAGTGACGAAATTTTGCAGCCATCTGGCTATGCCGATAAACGAGCCGAACAACTTAGTGTTACCGATTTTATAAATCTAACCAATTTAGTGATAGCGTATGGAAACACCAATAATTGATGCCGGTTTTATAAAACAAATAAAGCAACTTATTGCTAACGAGTTGTTGGATGATTTGCGTGGACAGCTAGCGCATATTTATGCGCAAGATGTGGCCGATTTGTTGGATAAATTAGATACCAACGAAGCACGTCAAATTATGCTATGCATTGATGCAGAAAAGGCAGTGAAGGTGCTTATTGAGTTGGATGAAGATGTGCGCATTAATTTTTTAGCCACCTACAACCCAAACGAAATTGCCACCACCTTTGTGCAATTTATGGATAGTGATGATGCTGCTTATGTACTCAATCATTTGCCTATTAAAGAACAAGAAGAAGTAATTTCTCAATTAACAGATATAGAATTTGCATCAAACTTATTATCGTTAATGAGCTACGAAGAATACACTGCAGGTAGCTTAATGGCGGTAGAGCTGGTAAAAGCAAATGCCCAGTGGACAGTAGCACAATGTATTGATGAAATTAGGCGTCAGGCCGAAAATGTAGACTCAATTTATGTGGTTTATGTTACCGATGATTTTGAAAGATTGGTAGGGTTGATTACCCTTAAAAATTTAATTTTATCAGAACCATCAGCCTTGTTAAAAGATGTTTCTAATAAAGAAGTGATTTCGGTATCAACCTCAACCGATAGCGAAGCCATTGCTAATATTTTTGAAAAGTACGATTTGGTGGTTTTACCGGTTGTAAATGCACTTGGTCAGCTTGTAGGCCGTATTACGGTTGATGATGTGGTAGAGGTGATAAAGGAAGAAGCTAATGAGGATTACCAATTAATGTCGGGTATTACCGAAAACGTAGATTCAACCGATAAGGTTTGGATTTTATCGCGTGCACGTTTGCCTTGGTTACTTATAGGTTTATTGGGTGGTATTGGATCTTCTCGTTTTATTGAGATTTATGAAGATACCTTAAAAATACACCCCGAAATGGCTTTTTTTATGCCACTTATTGCGGCTATGGGCGGTAATGTAGGGGTGCAATCATCGGCAATTGTGGTGCAAGGTTTGGCCAACGATACTTTGGGTACTCAAAATATATTATCAAAAATTTTAAAAGAGTTACGTGTTGCCTTGCTAAACGGTATTATTTGCTCGGCTTTATTGTTAGGGTATAATTTCTTGTTTTCAAACTCGTACGATTTAAGTGTTACAGTTAGTGTGGCCCTATTTAGTGTAATCATATTTGCATCAGTGCTAGGTACGTTTATACCCATGCTTTTGCATAAAATGAAAATTGACCCTGCAATTGCCACCGGACCGTTTATCACAACAACCAACGATTTATTAGGTTTGGCTATTTACTTTACAGTTGGGCGTTTGCTGTATTCAGGGCATTAGTTTTATGTATAGTGCAACCATTTATAAAAAAATAATTACTTATAAAGTAATTGCGTAAGTATTTAAATGAGCAAGCAAGTTTTAATTATTGATGATGTGCATGAGATGCTTACCAATGGGTTAACGCAATTGGGTTATGAAGTAATTTATAAACCAACCGCTACCCGAAGCGATCTTTTACAATTGATTTCAAGCGCAACTGGTTTAGTAGTGCGTACCAAAACAAAAATTGATGCTGAAGTTATTCAACAATCAACCCAACTCCAGTTTATTGCAAGGGCAGGAGCAGGACTTGATAATATAGATGAAAAAGCTGCAGCAAAAAAAGGTATACACGTTTTTAATGCTGGTGAGGCCAACGCTGATGCGGTAGGAGAACACACCTTGGGCATGATGTTGAGTTTGTTTGCCAAACTAAACAAAGCCGACCAAGAAGTTCGCCAAGCCATTTGGAACCGCGAGGATAATCGTGGTGAAGAGCTAAGCGGTAAAACAGTAGCCATTATTGGTTACGGTAATACGGGTAAAGCGGTTGCTAAAAAATTAAGTGGGTTTGATGTAACCGTATTGGCTTACGATAAATATTTATCAAATTATACCGATAAATATGCAAAGCAAGCTAGCATGGATGAAGTGTTTGCCCAAGCAGATGTGTTAACATTACATGTTCCGCTTACGGCAGAAACTAAGCACTTAATTAATGCAAATTATTTAAACCAATTTGTCAAACCTTTGTACGTATTAAACCTGTGCAGGGGAGAAGTAGTAAATACTAATCATTTGGCTGATGCATTGGAAGCAGGTAAAGTAAAAGGCGTTGCACTTGATGTTTTAGAAAATGAAAAACTAAAAACAATGAACGAGCAAGAAAAAAAATGGTTTGCACGGATAATTGGTAATTATCGAACGGTGCTATCTCCGCACGTTGCCGGATGGACAAATGAGTCATATTACAAGATTTCGGCCGTGTTGTTGAAAAAAATACAAGACTTAAATTTAAACGAGTCAGTAAGTTAGCAAAACGTTAATAACTATGGTTTTGATTAATTAAATCAAATTCCGTTAATTTACGGACTTGTAGAAATACCCAAAAACTGAAAAATTATTAATTAATGAAAAAGGTATACAGTTTATTTATTGCGCTAATGGCTATCTGTATGGTAGCAAATGCGCAGTCGCAACTGGGCGAACTTCGTGGTAAAATCATCGATGCTAAATCCAAAAAGGCATTAGATTATGCGAGTATCACGCTTGAGTTGAACGGCATTGTTAAAGCCCAAGTTTTATCAGATGATGATGGTGAATTTATCATCAAACCACTACAACCTGGTACTTACAC
>CAZJHS010000078.1:0-13505 GCA_964545895.1 uncultured Chitinophaga sp.
GGTCTAATGAATTCAAATTTGTGCAATTTGCGGTTGTATTCTATGTGTTTTTGGGGTAAGTCCATGTTAGCTTTTTTATCACTTAATATTCCTGAACCTATTATATCATTTTGGTGTATAGTATATACTGTGAACCTATTGATTAATAGTAGGTAGTTGGTGTTATTTTTTAATACGTAAAAATGGGAAGATGGAAAAGGATGGAGTGGGGGTGTAGTTTTTCATAAGGATTAGTTGGTTGGTAGTTCGAAAGTATAAGTTGGGGAGGAGAAATGCAAGTACCGATGTGAAGATTTGTAAATTTGGAGACCGTAGGTGCAGACCGAAGCGTCTGTATGGTGATGGAAGATGATGAGATTAGAGAAACGAGATGAGGAAACCTCCACAATTGCGCAGCAATCTCTCTCTTGCGCATCAACGCCTCAAAATTACTCTTTCAAACTCTGTGTAAAACTCAGCGTACTCTGCGGTAAAAAAATATTATTTGGCCGTAGGTGCAGACCGTAGCGTCTGCATTAGATGCTGGAGGCTAGAAGTTAGATTCAAACATCTGTGTTATTCTGTAATTTCTGTGAGCATCTTTGGGATTCACTTCTCGATATACAGACGCTTCGGTCTGTACCTAAGGCTCGAAGTGACTTAAAACTAAGAACTTCGAACTAAAAACTACTCTTCCTCCTCTGGGTTTTCTTCTTCGTAGCTAAAGTAGGTTTCGCCAAGTACAAGCAATAGGTTTTTTATGTTTTCGGCATCAACAGGTTTTTGCTTTTTTTCGTACGAAAGCACCAAGTTGCGCAATACCCTTTTTACAATATCTAAGTTGCTGCAAGCTTCAAAAAAATCGGGCTCGGCAGTTAAGCGCATTTGGCGCAAAAACAACTCTAAATTGGCTTTGCTAAATACAGCTCCGCGGTTAAATGGGTTGATGTAAAACAACACACGTCCTTCGCGGTAATCAATGGTAGATTTTAAATTAAATGGGTCGGTGTGTAAATCGTGGTGAGGTTCTTCTTTAAAAGCACAAACAAAGTGTTGTGGTAGGTTTACCCCAAAAATGGGCAAATGAAGGCGCTGTGCCAATAAAATGTATACAACCGACAAAAGGATAGGGTTGCCTGTTTTGCGTTCCAATACCACGTTTATAAACGAGTTGTCGGGGTTGTGGTAATCATCAGTATTACCTGTAACGCCAAAAATATTGTACAGTGTGTGGTTTATCACACGTACTTTTTCGTAAGGACTTAAATCGTAATGCATCTCCAACCAAATATCTAAACGTATTTGGTCAATCTGATTTAAAACGGTTTGTTGGTTTAAATCAGGGTAGCGGTAACGGGCCACTAGGCAAACTCCAGTAAGTAGGTCTTTTTCGGGCGAGTTATACCAAGCGGTTAATTCCTTAACCAACTCGGCATACTGTATTTGTTGAATAATATTTTCGAGCCTAGCTTGTTGTTCGGCCATAGTAACGAAGTTCCATTCTTGTTCTAAAAATGGAACAACATCTTTACCCATAGAAATGAGTTTTTGTTGCACATGCTCTAAAATTCCTTCATCCTCATCATCAAGCAAAGCAACTAAAGATTTTATTTCAGTTGGGCTAAGCATGGCTTATTTTTTTGCCGTTTTTTTAGCAGCGGTTTTCTTGGCCGCAGTTTTTTTAGCGGCTACCTTTTTAGGGGCAGCTTTTTTAGCAGCGGCTTTCTTGGTAAATGCGTCTGGTTCTTCTACCTCAATAAGTTTTTTTACTTCATCAAGGCTAATTACGGCAAGTTCTTCGTTGGTGTATTTCTCCCCATCTTTTTTGCGCGCAATCTTAATCATCTTTTTACCAAACCTAATAAATGCACCCCAACGGCCATTTTCAATCGCTATTTTTTCATCATCCCAACTTTGTATAAAGCGGTTAGCTTCTTTCTCTAGTTTTTTCTCAATTAACTCGTCCATTTGTGGTTGAGTTAACGTATCGAAATTATAATTACGAGGCACGTTAATAAACAAATCGTTCCATTTAATAAATGGTCCAAAACGTCCTTTGCCTTTGGTAATAGGTTTGTTGTTATAAGTTCCTACAGGTGCATCAGCCGATTGTTTGGCATTAATAACCTCGGCAGCACGGTTTAAATCAACCTCCATTAACTCTTCGCCACGTGGCAACGAAATAAACTCTTCGCCCCATTTAACGTATGGTCCAAAACGGCCCACATTAACCGATACTTCTTTGCCTTGATACTCGCCAATGGTACGCGGAAGTTTAAATAACTCTAAAGCTTCTTCCAGTGTTATCGAATCAATGCGTTGGCTTTGTAATAATTTTCCGTATTGCGGTTTTTCATCTTCGGTGCCTTCGCCTAATTGCACATAAGGGCCAAACTTACCAACTTTGGCATAAATGTTTTTGCCCGTTGTGGGATCAACCCCAAGGGTACGTTCGCCACTCTGGCGCTCGGCAGTTTCGGTTGTTTTTTCTACATCCTCATGAAAAGGCTTGTAAAAATCGGCAATCATTTTATTCCATTGTATTTGCCCACGAGCAATTTCGTCAAACTCTTTTTCAACGCTTGCCGTAAAATTGTAATCCATAATTTTATCAAAGTGTTTCGATAAAAAGTCGGTTACAATCATACCAATATCACTCGGGAATAATTTGGCTTTTTCGCTGGCAAATTTCTCCGATTTTACTTCGCGGTTAATTTGTCCTTTATCTAAAGTAAGGGTAGTAAAGTTACGTTCTTTTCCATCGCGATCTTCCTTAACCACATAGCCACGTTTTTGAATAGTGCTAATGGTTGGCGCGTAGGTTGATGGACGTCCAATACCTAACTCCTCTAGTTTTTTTACCAAACTTGCCTCGGTATATCTTGGGGCAGGGCGGGTAAATTTTTCTGAAGCATCCATGTTCATCAGCACTAATTTTTCGCCCACTTTTAGCGGAGGAAGCATTTTGCTGTTTTCATTTTCGCCTTCATCATCGGTACTCTCTAAGTATACTTTTAAGAAACCATCAAACTTCAATACTTCGCCTGTTGCAGTTAATGTATCGGGCAAAGTGCTAATGCCCACTTGCGCAACAGTACGCTCTATTTGTGCTTTGCTCATTTGGGAGGCAATGGCACGTTTGTAAATTAAATCGTAAAGTCTTTTTTCTTGCGGTGTTCCGTCAATATCTACATTTTCAAAATAAGTAGGACGAATAGCCTCATGTGCTTCTTGTGCACTATCGTTTTTAGTAGTGTAGCGTTTAGGATTGCTGTATTGGCCACCAAAGTTTTTAGTAATATAATCTTTAGCTGCACCAATGGCTAACTCGCTTAAGTTAACACTATCGGTACGCATATAAGTTATTAATCCGTGCTCGTATAATTTTTGAGCAATGCTCATGGTTGTACTTACGCCAAATCCTAATTTTCTGCTGGCCTCTTGTTGTAGGGTTGATGTAGTGAAGGGTGGGGCAGGAGATTTTTCGGCAGGTTTTACCTCAAGGTTATTGATGGTAAAATCAGCATTGGTGCATTTTTCTAAAAAGGCCAATGCTTCTTTTTCGGTTTCAAAACGTTTAGCCAAATCAGCATCCATTTGTTTACCGCCCACATTAAAGTGTGCAGTAATTTTAAAGGCTGATGTATAACTAAAGTTGCTAATCTCGCGTTCGCGCTCTACTATTAACCTAACGGCTACCGATTGTACACGACCTGCACTTAAATTACCTTTTATTTTTTTCCATAACACAGGCGATAGTTCAAAACCAACTAATCTATCTAATACCCTGCGGGCTTGTTGTGCATTTACTAAGTTGTAATCAATGGTACGCGGATTTTCGATTGCACGCAAAATTGCGGGCTTAGTAATCTCGTGAAAAACGATGCGTTTGGTATTGGCTGGCGTTAACTTTAAAACTTCGCTTAGGTGCCACGAAATGGCTTCCCCCTCGCGATCCTCATCGGATGCTAACCAAACCATATCACTTTGGCTGGCTAGTTTTTTAAGTTCGTTAACTACTGCTTTTTTCTCGGCAGGTACTTCGTATTGCGGTTCAAAGTTTTTATCAATTCTAATGGCTTCGTCACCTTTGGCCAAATCACGTATATGACCATAGCAACTTTTTACGGTAAAATCTTTACCTAAAAATTTCTCTATCGTCTTGGCCTTCGCAGGCGACTCCACTATCACAAGATTCTTTGTCATACAAGCAAATTTACTAACTAGTTTAAAACAAAAAACAGTGAGTTAAAGCTCACTGTTTCGGGTTGCACGTTACAATTTTTTTTAGTTTACTACAAGTTTCTGTGCAAATGTTCCTTGGTTGGTCCTCACTTCTAATAAATAAATTCCATTAGCAAGTTGGTTACGGTTTATAGGTAAACTGTACATTCCTGCTTGCATTTGGCCATTTTGCAAGGTAGTAATTTTACGACCCGATAAATCGCAAATATTTATTTCTACAGCTTGCGGTTGTTTTAGCTCAAATTGGGCAATTGCCACATCTGTCATTGGGTTAGGAATTAAATTAAAGGCCAACTCTTGTTTAATATTTTGGTTTAAACCGGTTGATGTGCTGATGGCAAAATCATCAATAAAAATGTTGTTGCCTTTACGGTTGCTAAACTCAAAACGAATGCGTGCATTTGTTAAGTTTAAATATGATGCTAAATCAATACTAATTTCTCTCCATTGGGTGGTTGATGTTGGAACAAACTCGGTAGTAGTTACACCTTGAGTTTCTAAACTTGCCAATGTGCCGCGGTAAATACGTGTTTCTGTACGACCAAAATCACCACTAATCATCACATCTAAAATATCGTTGGTGTTTGATGCTTTGCGTGCATAAGCAACTTTAAAAGTAAGTTTAGCATTAGATAATGGCGTTAAATCAATAAGTGGCGAGTTAAATTCATCGCGTGAGTTTAATATAGCTGTAATGTTAAAGTTACGAAATGCAATACTTCTGTTTCCGCTATAAGCTACTGCATCGCTTTTCCAAGCATTGGTGCCATTGTTTAAGTTTTGTATTCTCCATCCAGCAGTGGTAATATCGGCATCTTCAAAACCATAGCTGTATGGTGCTTTAATGCTTGATGGGGCAACCGTTAAATAATCTCCTGCGGTATTTAAACCAGCTGCATTTAAATTACTTGATGAATATACAATAGAACGATAAGCAGCCATTTGCGCATAAGCACGTGCTTTTTGTCCTACGGTGTAAGTGTTTGCACACGATCCATCCATGTAATCCATGTAATTGGTAACCATATCATTTAAATCTGGAGAATCGCCACTGCATGAGTTTAATGCAGCTGCACAGTTTGATCCATAGTTGGCTGCAGAAACTGGAGGAGTGTCACACACTTGATCGCCTCCGTAGGCACAATTAGCTGCGGTTTGACCAGCGCATCCACCTTGGAAAGTATGGTATAAGCCAATCCAATGGCCAATTTCGTGTGTTAATGTACGGCCTGCATTGCTCACATTGCCTGTTTGTATTAAGCCCACATAATCTGCACGTATTACAATTCCATCGGTACTGCTTTGTGAGCTTAACGAGTATGGAAATTGAGCAAAACCTAAAATAGTACCTGTTGTTCCGCCCGAGTAAATACTTTTTACTACCCAAATATTTAAATATCTTTTAGGGTCCCACTGAATAAGCGACTTAGGTAAATCGCGGTTGGTTAGGGCGTCACCATTGGTATACTCGCTTTCAATGCGGTTAATTCCATCATGTCTGTTTCCGCTTGGGTCAACTTGTGCTAACCTAAATTCAATTTCCATATCGGTTGCAACAGCTTCGGTACTTTTGCCTCCGTTGGTGCCTGTTTTTTTTCTAAAGTCTTCGTTTAAAATTCTAATCTGATCCATCATTTGGGCTTGAGAAATATTTTCCATCCCATTTTGATGTATTACATGAAACACCACTGGAATAATCATTACCGAACCCTTTTTGGCAAAATTGGTATTTTGCATTAAACGTTCCGCAATTTTGCGCGTTTCATCATTAGCACGAGCTTCTTCTATGGCAAGTTGTGGATTTTTTTGTTGCATTTGGTAATGCACCTCATCAGTAACACAAGGAATAATTTGTTGCGCTTGTACAGCTAATCCAAAACCCATCAACACGCCTACTAATAGCTTTCTCATAAATCTATATTTCTAAATCAAAAAAATTATCGAACTGCAAATAAGAGCTATTTACAGTTAAAAAGGTGGCATTGCCCAAAATAAAATTAGCCACATAAAGTATCTTAGCGGCTAATAGCAAGATACTTGCGGTAAATTAAAGTTGAGCAGTTTTATTGCGCAATACAAAATCGGCCAATACTAAAGCTGCCATAGCCTCTACAATAGGCACCGCACGTGGCACCACACAAGGGTCGTGGCGGCCTGTAGCAGCCAATGTAATTGCTTGGCCTTGGGTTGATATGGTTTGTTGTTCGGCACGAATGGTTGCAACTGGTTTAAATGCACAGCGGAAATAAATAGGCTCGCCATTGCTTATTCCTCCTTGCACGCCTCCGCTGTTATTGGTGCGGGTGTGTGTGCCAGTTTCGGTTACATAAAACTCATCGTTGTGCGCACTCCCGTATGCTTGTGCTGCATCAAAGCCACTTCCAATTTCAAAACCTTTGCAGGCATTTATACTTAGCATGGCTTTGCCTAATTCGGCATGCAGTTTATCAAACACGGGCTCGCCCAAACCGGCAGGTATATTATTTATTAAACAAGTAATAGCACCGCCTACACTATCGCCTTTGCTACCTGTTTGGGTAATTAAATCAATCATTTTGGTTGATATGGCTTCATCTGGGCAACGTACTATACTTTTTTCAATGGCTGTTACATCTACCATTTCGGGCAAAGTAGTGAGTTTAACAGGGCCAACTTGGCTCACATAAGCGTTTATAACAATGCCTTGTTGCGCTAGAAATAATTTAGCCACAGCACCTGCTAATACACGTGCTACTGTTTCTCGGGCCGATGAACGTCCTCCACCGCGGTAATCGCGAATACCATATTTGGTTTGATAAGTATAATCGGCATGCGATGGACGATATACATCTTTTAAATGCGAATAATCCTGACTGCGTTGATCGTTATTGCGCACCATCATACAAATAGGTGCTCCCGAAGTTTTTCCTTCAAATACACCCGATAAAATTTCAAACGATTCATCTTCTATGCGTTGGGTAGTAATTTTACTTTGGCCCGGTTTTCTGCGGTTTAATTCGCCTTGAATAAACTCAATATTTATGGCCAATCCAGCAGGACAACCATCAATAACTACGCCCAGTGCCAAGCCATGGCTTTCGCCAAAGGTGGTAATTTTAAATAATTGTCCGTACGAGTTTCCCGCCATTGTTGTGTTGCTTTAAGCGCAAATATATTTATTTACTGCATTTTAGTTTCGAACCCAAGTTGCGCTAAGTTTTGCCAAAAGCTTGGATACGATTTTTCTACTACAGCATAATCATTGATTTCAATGCTATTAAAAATAAGCGCCAATTGAGCAAAAGCCATAGCCAATCTATGGTCATCGTAAGTATTTAATGTAGCTGCCGTTAAATGCTGCGTTGCTGTAATAGGTTGTATTATTAACTCGTTTTGGGTATGATGAATGTTAAAACCACATTTGCTTAGCTCATTACAAAGTGCGGTTAAACGCATGCTTTCTTTGGCTTGCAGGTGCGCCACTTGGGTAAATGTGCCGGCCACATTTAGTGCGCAAGCAGTTACTGCCATTGCCGGAACCAAATCAGGCTGATTAAGCATATCAAAACTCAAATTGTTTTGTGGTGCATGCGTTTGGCTGATGATAATGCCATTGTTAGTAAACGTTGATGTTACCCCAAATTGATGCATCAATTTTACCAAGGCAGCATCGCCTTGTAAAGAGTTTTCTGTAAGATTTGGGATGGTAATTTTTCCACCTTGGCTTAAGGCCACTATGCTGTACCAAAATGCAGCCGAACTCCAATCAGATTCTATATTGTATGAAATTGGCTTAAGCGAATTTTTGGTTGCTGGCTTTACTTCAATATCGTTGTTAAATGTGGCATGTACACCGCATGTATTTAATAAGGCAACCGTTAAATCTAAGTACGATTTAGAAACCGCCTGATGTTGGTTTTTAATGGTTAATCCTTGGGTAAATGTTGGGGCAACCAATAACAATGCACTTGCAAATTGGCTGCTTATGGTAGAGTCTAAAGATATGGTTCCACCGGTTAATGTTTTACCTGTAATTTTTAGTGGCGGAAAACCTGTTTCGTTGGTGTATGCTATCTGAGCACCTAATTGTGTTAAGGCATCAACCAAAGCTGCAATTGGGCGTTTGCGCATGCGTTCACTTCCATCTAAAATCACTTGGCAACCTGGTGTTGATGCATAGTAAGCGGTTAAAAAGCGCATGCATGTACCCGCATTTTTTATGTTTACAATGCCTTGTGTTTGCATTAAAGCTTGTTGCATAATTACACTATCATCTGCATCAGAAATATGTTGCAATTGAATGTTGCTATCCAATACTTTTTGCAAAATGAGCATTCGGTTAGTAATGCTTTTTGAGGTAGGCACATTTACCTGTGCTGCTATATTTTTGGTGGGGTGCGATACAATGATGGAACTCATAGCGCATCGTAATAATTAAGTGCCAAAGCAATTTGCGCATCAGTGCAAGTATGGTTAATTGATGCTTTGCCAATACGTTTTAGTAGCGTAAAATTAATGGTATCGTGGCTGTTTTTTTTATCCTGACGCATGTATGAAATAAGTTCTTTAGAGAAAATATTGCGCAACGAGTACTTAGGGAAATGAAGCAAAACAAATTCACTAATTACCCGTAAATCACGCCCACTTAAGCCAATAATTTCTTTTGATAAAAAGGCTTCGCATACCATGCCAATAGCTACAGCCTCGCCATGTTTTAAAGGCTTTTTATCGTGTACCAACGAGTATGATTCAATGGCGTGCCCAATGGTGTGGCCAAAGTTGAGTGCTTTTCTTAAATCGTGCTCAAACGGATCTTTTTTTACAATGCTGCTTTTAATTTTAACCGAACCATGAATAAGGTTAGCTAATGTTTCGGGCGTAAGCGTACTGGTATTAAATGTTTTTTCCCAGTAGCGGTCATCGGCAATTAGTCCGTGTTTAATTATTTCTGCAAAGCCATTAAGCAACTCGGGTTGGGGTAGGGTATCTAAAAAAAGTGGATTGATAAAAACTGCTGCAGGAGGTTGTATCGTACCGATAACGTTTTTTAAATTTTGGTAATCAATGCCTGTTTTACCTCCCACGCTGCTATCAACCATAGCTAAAAGTGTGGTGGGTATATTAATAAAATCAATGCCTCGTTTGTAAGTTGCAGCAGCAAAACCTCCAATATCGCCAATAACACCACCACCTAAATTTATTAAAACCGCTTTTCTGTCGGCTTCATGTTCAATTAAAGTGTCCCAAATGTATTGTAAGGTGGGTAGGGTTTTATGGTTTTCACCACTATTTATTTTTAGTACCTTAATATCGAACAGGGTTTTACGCAATATGGGCAAGCAATGTTTTTCTGTTTGCTCATCTACCAAAACAAATACCTGAGAATAAGATTGCTCAATAAGTTGTTCAAGCAACATATCAAACACATCAGTGCCCGTGTAAACGCTATAATCCTTCAGGTTAAATTCTTTCAATGGAATATTGTTTTAAATCATGCAAAAAATACCAAGCTAAGTTTATTTTTGCCCGAACAAATTTGAAGTATTTTTCGGAACATTTAAAATTAACTCTTAAAAACGTGCAAGCTAATCATACAAAGTCAAACCAAGCATTAAGCTTTGATAACACAGAAATTGCTTTTAAATCAAAAAGTAATGGCGAGTTAACACAATCATACCTTTTGTTTAAGGCTATTGGCTATAACTGGCTGGTTAAGGCTGGTCCAGCTATGGTAAATGGTGCATTAAGCATTGGTTTGCCCATAACTGGTATTATTAAAAAAACAGTGTTTAAGCAGTTTTGTGGTGGCGAGAGTATGACCGATTGTAACAATACCATAGACCTATTAAATAGCTATGGCGTTGGAACTATACTTGATTATAGTGTAGAGGGCGAAGAAAAAGAAGAGAACTTTAATGCAACTGCAACCGAAACTTTAGAAACCATTAGCAAGGCAAAAGGCAATGCTAAAATACCTTTTGGGGTATTTAAAGTTACAGGCTTAGGTAGGTTTGATTTGTTGGCTAAAGTAAATGCTAAGCAAGATTTAACCAGTACTGAAGAAAGTGAGTTTGCTCGATTAAAAAATCGTATTTACAATATTTGTAAAACGGCCCACGATAGTGATGTGCGCATTTTTATTGATGCAGAAGAAACTTGGATACAAGATGCGATTGATGATTTAGCTACCGAAATGATGGCTGAGTTTAATAAAGAAAAATGCATTGTGTATAATACGCTTCAGCTATATCGCCACGATAGATTAGCTTATTTAAAAACTAGTTATGAGCACGCTAAGGCTAATAATTATTACTTAGGTGTTAAATTAGTGCGTGGTGCTTATATGGAAAAAGAGCGTGAGCGTGCCGAAAAAATGGGCTACCCAAGCCCAATACAACCCGATAAGGCAGCAAGCGATAGAGATTATAATGAGGCATTACGTTTTTCGGTAGCAAATATTGATAGAATAAGTATTTGTGCGGGTTCGCATAACGAAGAAAGCAGTTTATTGCTTACTCAGCTAATGGCCGAAAACGGGATAGCAATTAACGATAGGCGCATTTACTTTTCGCAATTGTTTGGCATGAGCGACCACATTAGCTTTAACCTGTCGAGTGCTGGTTACAATGTAGCTAAGTATTTGCCTTATGGTCCGGTTAAATCTGTAATGCCATACTTATTTAGGCGTGCAGCCGAAAATACCTCGGTAAAAGGCCAAGCTGGTCGCGAGCTTTCGTTGATATCAAAAGAAGTAGCCCGCAGAAAAGCGGTGAAGTAATTCATCAACCCAAATAAATAAAAGCACCGTTTAGCCCAAATACGCTTTTTTATTCCCAAAAAATGCGTGAAAAACACACCCGTGCTGTTGATAAAGGGTAGCACTGGTTGGTGTTTTTATGCATATAAATTTGCTTAAATAGCTAACTAACAGTTTTAAAAATAATCCACACCCATGTGGATACAATAAAGTAAGGTTGTATATATGTTGATACCGTGAAACATTTTCTTTGACCAAAAGGAAACGGAAAAAAAACAACATGCAATTAACTTACTTGGGTCACTCGTGTTTTATGCTGCAAACTGCAGGCAAAACACTCATATTCGATCCATTTATTAAACCAAACCCATTAGCAGCTTCCATTAATTTTGAAGCGCTTAAGGCTGACTATATATTGGTGTCTCATGGACACGAAGACCATACAGCCGATTTAATTGCGTTGGCCCAACAAACAGGAGCCAAGGTTATTGCTAATTGGGAAATTCATGCTTGGTTAAATAAAAACGGAGTAGCCAACACGCATCCTATGAATATTGGAGGAAAATGGGTGTTTGATTTTGGTACGGTTAACATGGTATTTGCAGCACATTCAAGTTCAATGCCTGATGGCACTTACGGAGGTACTGCTGCTGGTTTTGTGATTGAGTCGGATGGTAAAAGTATTTACTACGCAGGCGATACCGCGCTTACCATCGATATGAAAATTATAGCGTCAAAATACACGCTTGATGCGGCACTGTTTCCTATTGGTGATAATTTTACGATGAACTACGTTGATGCTTGCGAAGCGGCATCGTGGGTAAATTGTAAGCACATTATTGCTATGCATTTTGATACGTTTGGGTTTATAAAAGTAAACCACGATCAAGTACAAAAACACTTTACTGCAAACTCAAAAACATTAACAATACCGACTATTGGCGGTACAATAACAATATAAAAATATTTAAAAGCACTTAGCTTTATTATGGGAAAAATAATATCAGTTGTAAATCAAAAAGGTGGTGTAGGTAAAACCACAACTGCAGTAAACCTTGCTGCTAGTTTAGCCGTATTAGAATATAAAACTTTGGTGGTTGATGCCGACCCTCAAGCTAACACTACTTCGCACTTAGGCTACGATCCTAAAAATGTGGAGTTGGGTTTATATGAAGTAATGATTAACGATACTTCGGTTCGCGAAGCTATTGTTAAAACAGAAGTAGATTATTTAGATTTATTGCCATCAAACATTGATTTAGTTGGTGCCGAAATTGAATTAATAAATGTACCTAATCGCGAGCGCGTTTTGCGCCATGCCTTAGATCCAATTAAAAAAGATTACGATTTTATTATTGTGGATTGTTCGCCATCATTAGGCTTAATTACTACCAACTCGCTTACTGCAAGTGATAGTGTAATTATACCTGTACAATGCGAGTACTTTGCATTAGAAGGTTTAGGTAAATTGCTTAACACCATAAAAATTGTACAAAGCAGTTTAAACCCCGATTTGCAAATTGAAGGTTTGCTTTTAACCATGTACGATATGCGTTTACGTTTAAGTAACCAAGTGGTTGAAGAAGTTAAAATGCATTTTCAACAAATGGTGTTTGATACCATTATACAACGTAACACACGCTTAAGCGAGGCGCCAAGTTTTGGTAAGGCGGTAATTGCCTACGATGCCGAGTGCAAGGGTACAATTAACTACCTTAATTTAGCTAAGGAGTTGTTGCAAAAAAATGGCTTAACTAAAATGAATACGTTTGAGTCGAGCACACTTAACTAAATTTTATCTAACGTTAAATTAAATAGTACATCACCAACATGAGTCAACCTAAAAAAAGTGGATTAGGACGCGGTTTAAGTGCCTTGTTACAAGACGCTAGTACCGATATAACCAATAACAACATAGCTACCGAAGCAAAACCAGCAAACTCAATAAGCGAAATCTCAATTAGCCAAATACAAGCAAACCCTTTTCAGCCTCGTACCGAGTTTGAAGAAGTGGCCTTGTTAGAGTTATCGGAATCGATAAAAATTCATGGCGTAATTCAGCCCATTACCGTGCGTAAAATGGGTTATGATAGCTACCAAATTATTTCGGGCGAGCGAAGAACACGTGCAAGTATTTTAGCAGGTTTAACCAAAATACCTGCATACATACGTGTGGCTAACGATCAAGAAATGCTAGAAATGGCCTTGATTGAAAATATTCAGCGCGAAGAGTTAAATCCAATTGAAATTGGATTAAGCTACAAACGCCTGATGGAAGAGTGCAGTTTAAAGCAAGATGAAGTAGGAGATAGAGTAGGTAAAAACAGAAGTACTGTAACCAACTATTTACGCTTATTAAAATTACCTGATTCGGTGCAATTGGCACTTAAAGAGGGTAAAATAAGTATGGGTCATGCGCGTGCAATTATTAACGTAGATGATCCTAAAAAGCAAGAATGGATGTTGGAGCAAATGTTGGCCAACGAACTTAGTGTGCGCAGTGTAGAAAACTTAGTTCGTGAAGAAAATAACAAAGCTCCAGAAG
>CAZJHS010000079.1:0-13300 GCA_964545895.1 uncultured Chitinophaga sp.
TCAAACCAAACTAAAAACTATTCGTTTACCGATGAGCATGCAGGTGAACAAAGCATTGCTTATAAAATTAAGCAAGTAGATTTAGATGGAAAATTCACTTGGAGTAACACTGTTGTTATTCCTCCTGCAATACAACAATCATCAACCCAATTAGTACAACTATGGAATATGGGCGATAAAGATTTTGGCCTAAAACTACAACATGCTTACCCAGCAACTGTATGGATATATGATGCACAAGGCCGAGAGATTAAGGTTGTTTCGTTAACTGAAAACGCTACGCACATTCCTTTAACAGATATTCCAAATGGAGTTTATTACCTTCATTTTTCGCAAAACAACCAGCAACAAATTATCAAAGTACCTGTATTTTAAAAAGTATGATGTTTCTCAATATCGTGAAACATCTTACTTTTTTTCCTGTTCCTAGTTTATATTCGTGCACTTTATTTTATTTATGTTTAACCCATCTTACATATGGAAAACAGCACAAACAACTACCAAGTAATAGCTTACTACTATTACACCAACATACCTAACGCGGAAGAAATTGTTCCGCAGCATTTAGCATTTTGTAAAGAAATAGGCATTAGAGGCCGTATTTACATTGCCCACGAAGGAATTAACGGAACAATTAGTGGTACCATTGAGGCTTGTAAAAAGTACATGGATTACTTAAAAAACAACCCCATGTTTGCGGGAGTTGAGTTTAAAATTGACGAACACCACGAGCACGCCTTTAATAGAATACACGTAAGATACAAAACCGAAATTGTTCACTCGGGCTTGCGCGACCCTAAAGAAATTGACCCCAATAAAGAAACGGGTAAACACTTAAATGGCGCTGAGTTTGCCCAATTAAAAGAACAAGAAGATGTAGTTATTATTGATGTGAGAAGTAACTACGAAACTCGTTTAGGCAAATTTAAAGACTCGGTTACATTAGATATTGAAACCTTTAGAGAATTCCCCAACAAGGTTGCCGAATTAGAAAAATATAAAGACAAAAAAGTAGTAACCGTGTGTACAGGTGGTATAAAGTGCGAAAAGGCATCGGCATACCTAATGAAACAAGGTTTTAAAGATGTATACCAATTACACAATGGTATTATTGGTTATGCAAAAGAAACAGGCGGAAAAGACTTTG
Source organism: uncultured Chitinophaga sp. (assembly GCA_964545895.1). Taxonomy (GTDB): domain Bacteria; phylum Bacteroidota; class Bacteroidia; order UKL13-3; family UKL13-3; genus UBA6183. The sequence continues at coordinate 1,148 of CAZJHS010000079.1, forward strand.
ATGGATCGCTATATGTGTTTGATGGCCGTGTGAGTGTGCCCATAAACCATGTTAACCCAACAGCTATTGCAAATTGTGCTAAATGCGGTACACCAACTTTCCGCAATTTAAATTGCGCTAATGTAGAGTGCAACGAGCAATTTAACATGTGTGAAGCTTGCAGCGATGAAATGGAAGGCGCATGCAGTGATGCTTGTAAAGTACATCCGCGTAAAAGAGCATACAACGGAACCGGTTATTACACGCGTCCCGCTATTGAAGATTTACACTAAAACGTATTGACAATAACTTATAAATGGGGGCAATTACTGCAAGTAGTTGCCCCTATACATTTTTACAAAAATGATAAAATAAGAAAGCATTAAGGGGCCGAAAATTAATCCCGGTATGCCAAACAAATTAAGTCCTATTATTACACCAAAAACTGTGATTAGCGGGTGTACATCTGCAAACTTTTTCTGAATAGTAAATCGGGCAATATTATCAATATTAATAATAACCAAGCCACCGTACACAGCCAAACCAACTCCCATCCAAACGTTTTGAGTGGCCATAATAAACAACGAAGCGGGAACCCAAATTAAGGTACTGCCTGCAAGCGGTAAAATAGAAGCAAAGGCTGTAACAACGGCCCAAAAAACAGGCTCATCTAAACCAAAAATCCAGTATCCAATACCAGCAGCAGTTCCTTGTATTACTGCAATTAACGGAACACCAATAGCGTTTGATAATGTTTGCGACTCCAACTCATTGGCCAATAGCTTTATATTTTCGGGATTGAAGGGCAAATAATTATTTACTTCTTGATGAAGTGTATCGCGCTTAATTAACATGTAGTATAACATAAAGTATAGCATACCAATATTACCCAACACCACAAATATTTTTGAGATAAAGGATGGCAAAAACGTACCTGCACTTTCTTGCAATTTCACAATCATTTCGGGAGTGATGAGTTGCCTTCCGGTAAGTTCTAAAAATCTGGCATCAATAAGTTTAATAGACTCCAGCAAATGTTCGGGCTGATTAATAATGCCAACCACCTTGGTGTACAACATATTGCTGAGTACAAATATGGGCACCAATACAATAATAAACGAAACTAATATAATAAGAATAGCAGCTGTAGCCTCGCGCCATTTGCGCTTTACCACCAAATAATCCATGGTAGGTTTAAAGAGTACGTAAAAAATAAGTGCCCCTAAAAATGGAGTAATAAAATCGCTTAACAGGTAAATAATAAATAGCCCGAAAGCGTTTAAAGCTATAAATGATATGTTGCGCTTATTAAGCTCGAACCCGTTTTGCATAGTAATATTTTATGTAAGCAATTTAAGGTATTGCAAATGATTTTTACACAGTAAAATTAGGGCATAAAAAAAGGCCGTTCTTTCGAACGGCCTTTTTTTATGTATTGCTACTAATTATTGTGCAATAGTTAATTTTTTAGTTGAGCTAACACCATCAACAGTTACGCTTACAAAGTAAACACCTGCTTTTAAGTTGTTAAGATCTAATTTTACTTCATTAACACCAGCTGCTAATTTACCAGCGTTAACAAAAGCAACTTCTTGACCAACTAAGTTAGTTAAAGTAACAGTTACGTTTGCTGCTTTTTTAGTGTTAAACGCTACATTGGTATAACCAGTTGCAGGGTTAGGATATACACTTCCAATTGATACTAACTCATGATCAGCTAAACCAACGTTACCTGAAGTTGTAGTTAAATGGAAATCGATATCAATAAACATATCAGAAGGTCCTTTTGAAGTTTGGAACAATTGTCCAGGGATGTAACCAGAAGTACCTGTTGTTGGATATGCTGACCAAGGGTAAGCAATTAATGAATTCAAATATGATTTATCATTTTTGTAATCAATTCCAGAACCAGTGCTTGATCCATCATTGTTGAAATATAGGTAACCAAAGTAGTTAGTTCTGCGTGTACCAGCAGCTAATGTATTTGGATCTAATTGGTAAACCATCACTGCAGTATCACGAACATTAGTAGAGTCGTTGATAGCAATTGTTCTTACAGATTTAACACCTGATTTAAAAGTAATAGTTGCAGCAACTAAATCGTTTGATACAGCACCTGTTGTAGGATTAACTGTTGGCGATATATTCATGCCAGCAGGAGCTGCTAATTGCATACTTTTTAATCTCCAGCTATTTTCAAAACCTCCATTGTTATTTAATATCGCAGTAGAATCAGTTCCACCTGGGCCTAATATTAAAGTATCAAGTTTGAAGTAGGTAGCAGGCATACGGTTTGAAGTACTCCAAGCTACACGAGCATTTGTTCCTACAACAGTTTTGTTAAACGCATCTTTTTGAATTTGTGAACCAGAGAAATAAGCTACAAACAAAGTATCATATACCGGAAGCATTTGGCCTAATTCATCTTGAGTTGAATCTGTATTTCTTACATATAAATAAGAGAAACGTAGAGAATCAACAGTGTATTTTACGTAACCTGATAATAATAAACCTGGATTATCTGTGCTTGAGATTAAAGCATCTTTAGGATCTAAAACTTGGCCTATTGAAGTTGCGCCTACACCATAATCAAGAGTTCCAGTACTGTTAATGTACTTTGTTAATGAATCATGCATTAAAAAGTTAACGAAACGTCCTGATTGGAATTGTCCACCAACACTTGAACGTGACCACATATCAACTGGATTGTACCAATCAGATACATCAACTGGTGGATCAGATTTTTTCAACTGTGATTTTACAGCTTTTGCCGGAATATTTGCCGGAGTGCCGTTTACTGCTTTTGGTGCGTTAAACGTTTGGGCATTAACCACGTTTAAAGCTACAAAGCATGCTGCGCTTAGTAGTAATTTTTTCATTTTATACTGTTATTTTAATGTTAAGTATTTTGCGACAAAACTAACCTTTTTTCGTTTTTATCAAAGTAAAGACCCTTGGGTATCAAAAATAGTTGCAAGAAAGTTGTTATTTCTCTATCCAATTACCGTCTCCCTTAATCAATTCAATCAATTCGGCTACTGCAGTTTCTTTTTCAATTCCTTTTTTAACCACTTCTTTACCACGGTACAAGGTAATTTTCCCTACTCCGCTTCCTACATATCCATAATCTGCATCAGCCATTTCGCCCGGGCCATTTACTATACAACCCATAATAGCAATTTTCACCCCTTTTAAATGGTCGGTTTGCTTGCGTATCATAGCTGTAGTTTCTTGTAAATCAAACAAGGTACGTCCGCAACTTGGACAACTAATATACTCTGTTTTGGTAATGCGTGCACGTGCTGCTTGCAAAATACCAAACGATATCTGATTAATACGGGTTAGCGAAATTTGTGGTGCAGCAAGCATCACTCCATCAACAAAACCATCAATTAATAAACTGCCACAATCGGTTGAAGCATGAAGCATAAACTCTTCTTCATTAGTTGTGGTATAAGTTCGATTAAGTATAACTGGCACTTTGATATCAGCCCCATCAAGCCTAAAAAACACATTACGCAAATTAGCTACTGCATGGGCATTATCAGTACTTAATACCAAAACCATATTAGCCAGGCTCTTCAGTTTTGCTAATAGCTCATCGGTTAAATCGGCTGTTGTTGCTGCTATAAAATTTAATGATGTACTAAATACATTGGTAGTTAAAAACTGCGCAGCAGTGTACCAAGGATAATTATTGGTTTTATCAGTTAATGTATTCCAAGTGTTGGCATTAAAAACACCTTTTACCCCATTGGGCATCATAAAACTTGGTTTGATATCTCCGAAATACACAAAATCACAACCTAAATCGGTCATGTGCCATTTGTCTAACTTTGCATCATATATATGCCCTACTTCGGCTAACGTTTCGGGAGTAACTGCAGTTAAAGCACTTAAATTAGCCAAAACACGCGGAACATTGGTACTGCCTAAATTTACAGTTTCGGTGGTTTGACGTTTATTAAACGCGTATGGATTCCAAGCACCAGTAGGCTGATGTACAAAATCTAATGGTTGATGGGCGGCTCGGTCCGCGTATCGGGCTACTAATTTTTGTGCTACAGGTACTTCAAATTCAGGATCCTCAGTTAGCGAAACGCGAATGGTATCTCCTATTCCATCCTCTAATAAAGTACCAATGCCCAATGCACTTTTAATACGGCCATCATCTCCATCACCCGCTTCGGTTACTCCTAGATGCAAAGGATACATCATGTTATTTTCGTTCATGGTTTTAACCAACAAACGATAAGCCTCAACCATTACTTGGGTGTTACTGCTTTTCATGCTTAACACAATGTTGTAATAGTTTTCGGATTCACAAATGCGTAAAAACTCCATCGCGCTTTCAACCATTCCAAGCGGAGAATCGCCATAACGGCTCATAATTCTATCACTTAAACTACCGTGGTTGGTACCAATACGCATGGCAGTTCCGTGCTCTTTACAAATACGCACCAATGGGGTAAATTTTTCACGTATGCGATCTAACTCTTCGGCATACTCAGCATCGGTATAATCTATAATATCAAACTTCTTTTTATCAGCGTAATTACCTGGGTTTACACGCACTTTTTCTACAATACGTGCTGCAACCTCAGCTGCATTTGGCGTAAAATGAATATCTGCAACCAAAGGCACCGTAATACCTATTTTGCGTAATTCATTTTTTATATTCTCCAGATTTTTAGCTTCGTTGATACTTGGCGCTGTTAACCTTACTAACTCGCAACCAGCATCAACCATACGTTTTATTTGAGCCACCGAACCTGCGGTATCCATTGTATCAGTAGTGGTCATGCTTTGTACACGTATAGGAAACTCGCTTCCCATATACAAATCGCCAACTTTTACAGTACGTGTTTCTCTGCGATTATATTGATGTAAGCTATTACAAAAGGTAATAATATCTTTAGGTTGATGCATGAATTTTTAGTGCTAAATTTTACTCAACAAATAGGTTTTACTGGTTAACTGCAAATGTAAACTAAGTAATTATATATCGCCCAATTGTGGCCTAATTACAATTTCTTCTACATCAGCATGATTACTTAACTCACAAACCCCTAAAATTGTTTGGGCTACGTCTTCAGATTTTATAAAACGCTCTTCGGGCAGGTTAGCTCCAGCCCAAGAATTTGTTAGCGTAGCACCTAACATAAGTGCGGTAACTTTTACACCGGTGCCTTTGGTCTCGTGACGTAATTGCTTGCTAAAACCCAACAATGCAAATTTACTTATGGTGTATGATGCACCAGCATCGTAGGCTTGTAAACTAGCTATTGAGCATATATTAAAAACATGTCCGCTTTTATTTTGTAACATGCCTGGCAGTACTCCACGGGTAACATGATATGCGCTAGTAACGTTGGTTTGCAATAAATTTTCTAACACGCCTTCAGCCTCTGTTATTAAGCTACCTGGCAAAAACACACCTGCATTATTTACCAATACCTGCACCGATTGATATGCTTGATTAACCTGTGAAATAAAAAGTTTTAACTGAGGGGTATCACTCACATCGCATGGCAACAAAGTATGTATACCCATTGGGTTTATTTGATGCAACTCTTGCTTAAGCGCAGCTAAATCGGCCAAGTTGCGTGCACAACCAGCCACTTGATAACCCGCGCCAGCAAAGGCTTTTGCCACAGCCAACCCAATTCCTTTGGTACATCCAGTTACTACAACCGTTTTACTCATATCAATCTGTTTTGTGTTAAAAAATTATAATCGCCAAAAATAGGGCTAAGTATGCATATATTTACCGCCCCAAACGATAAAGGTTTAACATGAAGTTTTTTGAGCAATTTGGCAGCTATACGTTATTTTTAATCAGCTTATTTAAGCGCCCCGAAAAACGTAGGGTGTTTTTAAAACAAACTATCCTCGAGATGCAATCAATAGGCGTAGGTTCCTTTGGTATTGTATCTCTTATATCTGTATTTACAGGTGCAGTATCAACCATACAAATTGGTGCACAACTGGTAAGTGGCCTTGTGCCCGATTACATGTTGGGTTCATTTGTGCGCGATAGTAATATTTATGAGTTTTCGCCCACCATTACCTGTTTAGTTTTAGCAGGTAAAGTGGGTAGCAGCATTGCATCCGAAATGGGTACAATGAAAGTAACTGAGCAAATTGATGCGCTAGAAATTATGGGCATTAACTCGGCCAACTACTTGGTATTACCTAAAATAATTGGTGGCATATTAACCATACCTATTTTAGTGGTTTATGCCATGGTGTTATCTATAATAGGTGGTGCACTTTCGGGTATTATGAGTGATATTATATCGCCTGCCGAGTTTGTGCGTGGCTTGCGTACCGATTTCATTCCTTTCTCGGTAACATTTGCCTTAATTAAAGCAACCACATTTGCCTTTTTAATCACCAGCATCAGTGCTTTTCATGGTTATAAAACAGAAGGCGGAGCTTTAGAAGTTGGCCAAAGCAGTACCAAAGCTGTAGTGTATAGTGCTGTAGCTGTTATTATTTTTGATTATGTATTATCTGACATTTTATTAAGTGTATGATAGAGCTTTTGAACATTAGCAAAAGTTTTGGCGACAAAACAATTCTACAAGATATAAATGCTAAATTTTATCCGGGTAAAACCAACTTTGTAATTGGAGCAAGCGGCAGTGGTAAAAGTGTAATGATGAAATGCATGGTAGGCCTTATAGAAGCAGACCAAGGGCAGATTTTATATAACGGTACCAACTTTGTAAACCTAGGTTACAATGAGCGTAAAGTGATTAGAAAAGAAATTGGTATGCTATTTCAGGGCACAGCCTTATTTGATTCGTTGAGTGTAGAGGACAACATTGCTTTCCCTTTAAAAATGTTTACCAAAATGAGTCCTGAAGAAGTTTTAGACCGAGTAAACTTTTGTTTGCAACGGGTAAACATGGTAAATGTAAACAAGCTATATCCATCAAACCTTAGCGGTGGTATGAAAAAACGTGTGGGTATTGCAAGGGCTATTGCGCTTAATCCTAAGTATTTATTTTGTGATGAACCAAACTCGGGTTTAGATCCCATTACCTCACGTTTAATTGATGAGTTAATTAAAGAAATTACGGTTGAATACAACATTACCACCATTATAAACACCCACGACATGAAGAGTTTGTTTGAAATGGGTGATAACATTATTTTTATTTATAAAGGAAAAAAAGCGTGGGAAGGCGAAAAATCGCAAATACGAAATGCTGGAAACGAACAACTGTTTGATTTTATGAAAGCTTCGGAATTTTAACCACTTAAACAGTAACAAGGGCTGTTAAATAAATTTAATAGAAAGCAGACAAAACCTACTTGTTTTTGAGTAGTTTAAATTTAAACTTGTAGCAACAAGTATTGTAAAATACCATGAAAAAAGTAATCATATCAACCTATTTATTATTGGCTTTAGGCTTAGTTGCATGCAGCCATTATAACGAGATACAAAAAGACCCCAAAGAAAGTATGGCGGGTGATGACGAAAGCCATAACCCAGGACAAAATTGTATGAGTTGCCATAACGATAACAAAAACGAAGCCTCGTTTGAAGGTTGGTGGAATATTGGTGGTACCGCATACAAAAACAACAAAACGGTAAAAACCGGATCGGTTGAGTTATGGACTGGCCCTGATAGAACAGGTTCGCTTTTATATAAGTTAGCTATTGATGAAAATGGTAATTTTTATACCAATAAGATAATAGATTTTAAAGGTGGTTTTTATCCTGTGTTAATTAACCAAGACGGAAGCTTTAATGCATCAATGGGTACAAAAACAGTAATTGGCGCATGCAATAGCTGCCATGATGAAAAAACTACCGACCGTATTACTTTTTACTAAAAACGTGTAACCATGAACAAATATAAAATTTTAGGTGTTGCTATCTGCTTAAGTATGTTAGCTGGCTGCTATTACGATAATAAAGAAGAGCTTTATCCAAACACTTACGGCACGCAAATAACCTGCGATACAACAAACCTAACTTACACCAATTCCATTAAAACAATTATTGATGGAAATTGTGCAACAAGTAGCTGCCATGGTGTTGGCGCTTCTTTTCCCGACCTTACCACATACATTAACGTAACTAGCAATATTACAAGAGTAAAAGCACGAGCAATCGACTTAAAAACAATGCCTGCTTCGGGCCCACTACCCGTTTGCGAAATAAATAAATTACAGGCTTGGATTAACGCAGGTACTCCTCAATAACATCAACCATGAAAAAAATATTTTTTGTACTATACAGCATTTGTACCGTAAACTTTTTGTGGGCACAAGATGATTTATTGAAAATGATGGAGGAAACATCACCCGATAAACCAACGCCTGTTTTTGCTACGTTTAAATCAACGCGCTTGGTTAATTTACATACTAACGAAGGCATGAAAGCAAAGCACCTTGATTTCAGAATACAACATAGATTTACGCCACTACAAATTAATGCCGATAACAATTACGGCTTATACAATATGTTTGGCTTAGATGGTGCACAAATGCGTTTAGGTTTTGAATATGGTGTTACCGATAAATTAATGTTGGGTTTAGGCCGAACCACTACTGATAAAACCTACGATATGTTTACGAAATATAAAATTTTGGAACAAACGCGTGGTAAAAAAAGTATGCCTATTGGCTTTAGCTATTTTGGCAATATAACTGTTAGTACAGCGGCATGGGGTAATGCTAATATTAACAACTTCTTTACCTCACGTATGGCGTTTACCAACCAACTTATATTTACCCGTAAATTTAATGATTACGTATCGCTGGCATTAATACCAACCATGGTGCATTACAATTTGGTTGATACAAAATTACAAAGCAACGATATTTATGCACTTGGATTTGGCGGCTCGTTTAAAATAACGCGCAGCACACGCTTTAATGTAGAATATATTCCTCGTTTAAATGCACGTAACCAAACCGATTTTAATGGGAATAAATACTACGATTCGTATGCATTTGGATTTGATATTGAAACAGGCGGACACGTTTTTCAAATTCATTTTACAAATAGCCAAGGCCTGGTTGAGCAACAATTTATTGGCCGTAACATTAACCCAATGAGTTTAAATGCGCTTCGTTTTGGATTTAACTTATCGCGTACTTTTAGTATGGAATAAGTTTGGCAAGATTAATGTAACAAACCACATAACACTACAACATTATAACATGAAAAAACTATTCGTATTAGCCTGCTTAACCCTTGTCTTAGGCATGCAAACACAAGCACAAATTTACAGTACATCAACAGGTAAGGTTTCGTTTTTTAGCAAAACTCCAGTTGAAGACATTGAAGCATTGAGCAGCACTGTGGTTACTTTACTAAATACCAAAACAGGCGATGTGGTGATGAAAATTGCAAACACCTCGTTTATTTTCCCAAACAAATTGATGCAAGAGCATTTTAACGAGAAGTACATGGAGAGTGAATTATACCCTAACAGTACTTTTGCCGGAAAAATTAACGAAACCATTGATTACACCAAAGATGGCAGCTACGATGTAACTGTAACTGGCAAGTTAAACATACATGGTGTTGAGCAATTACGTACCATAAAAGGTAAAGTAATTATTAAAGCAGGCACCATTCAATTATTGAGTGATTTTATGGTTAAAAATGCGGATCATAAAATTAAAATTCCAGAATTGGTAATGGCTAAAATTGCTGAAGAACTTGCAGTAAAGGTTGATGTCATTTTAGTTCCTAAAAAATAGTTTACATAACTTTAATACAAAAAAGGCCGTTTGCACGGCCTTTTTTGTTATTGTGCGATGAGCTTTGCTCATCGCAATTATAGTTCGCCCTTTCAGGGCTTTATTCGTATCAATAAAAGTATTAATTATAAAGTATCTTTTATTTAAATACTTACAAAAGCAGCCAATGCAATACCACCAATAATGGCTATTACTTTGCTGGCACTAAACCTGTGGTTTTCGCTATTCTCAAACAAAATAGTAGTTGCTATGTGTAAAAATGTACCCACTACAAATGCCATCAAATACTCAAACACATGCTCGTTTACGGCATCTTTAAGTAAACTACTTATACCAGCCCCCATAGCGCTCATACTTGCATAAATTACCACAAACCATTGCAATAGTTTGGGTTTAACATGGCTAGCTTTTAATATACTTACCATGGCAAATGCTGCTGGCATTTCGTGACTAACAATACCAAACAAAAACGAAAGCTGACTTCCATCTGCATTTAACAAGCCACTGCCTAAAGGCATGCCTTCCATAAAGCTGTGTAAACTTAAGCTTACTAAAATTTCGTAAGGAATAAGTTTATTAGGTTTACCATGCTGATGAATGTGTAAGTGACCGTGCTCTACCCCACGCGAAAATTTTTCGAGATATACCTGAAAGAAAAAACCAGCCAACAATAATGCGCCCGATAGTACATTAGCCTCTGTATATATGTGTGGAATAAGATGAAACAAAACCACTGATAGCAAATAAGCGCCTGCAAACGCAAGCACCAACTTTATGTTGAGTTTCTTACTTAAATTGGCATAATAACCAATAATTCCACCAGTAAGCGGAAAAGCAATCAACAGAAAGTAAAACCACCATTTCATACTATTTTATTTGAATTTTAGTTGACATAAATTTTGCAGCAGCATAACCAAAAGCGCTGCCCGTAATAGCACCACAAATTACATCAAACGGATAATGAACGCCAACATAAACTTGAGAAAAAGCAATACTTGCTGCCCAAAGTATAGCAAGTGGCAATAACTTAGGTAAATAGCTTTTAAACATCAACCCAAAATATACTGCAATAGCAAAATGATTGGTAGCATGTGCACTCATAAAACTATAACCGCTGCCACAATAAGTTAATAAATGTACTTTGCCTTGTAATAAAGGTTCGTTGCATGGGCGCAAACGCATTACTGTTTTTTTAATAAGCGTTGCACTAAACTGATCGCTGATAAATACCAATAACGCTGCACCAAGTAAAATCCAAAGGGTTTGTTTGCCAAATTTTTTATACGAAAACCAAGCCGCTAACACATACAACGGAATCCAAAATTTGGGCTCACGTAACCAAGGGCAAACAGCATCAAACAAAGGATTTTGCATGCCATTGTTTACTGTTAAAAACCATTGCGTATCTATTTGCTTTAAGGTTTCAATCATAATTTTTTAGCTACAATAATTACCCTATCACTGCTTTGTTCTTGGTATGGTTGCAGTTGGTAATTACCAAAAACTTGTTTTATGCTAAAATTACTTTCGTGCAAAAGCTCTTCAAAATTTTGTAAGGTAAGCACCTGCACTTCTTCCTGAAAACTGTATGATTTTCCGGCATCGCTAAAATCAATGCGCTTAATAATTAAACCATGCTCAACACGTTTGCTAATATCAAAAGTTATTCCCTCCTCTACTTTTTGTTGAAAAGGAATTAAGTTTTTAAGCACGGTGTGTACATTCATAAAATCAATAACCAAAAGGCCTTCTGGCTTTAAGCATTTACTAATTTGATGAAGTACTTGCTTATTGGTTTCGTTGCAGTCAAAATAACCAAAACTTGTAAAAAGGTTTAGGGCTACATCAAACTTTTGCACAAAAGGCAAGTTGCGTAAATCGCAAACTTCAAAATGCAATCGGTCGTTTTCAAACTTTTTGGCTGCTGCAATACTGCACGATGCTAAATCAACCCCAACTACATTAAAACCAAGCTTATTTAGGTAAATACTATGGCGGCCTTTGCCGCAAGCCAAATCAACTAATAGTTGCTCTTTATTTAGCGCCAAGTGTTCTACCAAATTGCTCAAAAACAATTCAGCCTCTCGGTCATCACGATTCTTGTATAAAATGTGGTAATATGGCGAGTCGAACCACTCGCTAAACCATTCTTTATCGGTTTGCATTTGTATGGCAAGTTTAGTTTTTTTATGCCACAGTATCTACAAAATGCTTTAAGCAATAAGGTTATCAAGCATTTACAAACACAACTTGGTAAGCTTGGCAACAAATAATATTTTTGCGGTCCCTTAAAAACACATAACGTGACTTTAATTAAATCAATTTCAGGTATTAGAGGCACCATTGGCGGTAAAGCTGGTGATGCACTAACCCCAATAGATGTAGTAAAATTTACTGCAGCATTCGGTAGTATTATAAAAGGCGAAAAATAAACTTGTCGTATTG
>CAZJHS010000080.1:0-13237 GCA_964545895.1 uncultured Chitinophaga sp.
ATTTTAATAGCTTCTGCGTAATATTTTAGGGCATTATCTAAATCTTTTGCTTTGGCATATGCTGTAGCTTTTTCGTGTATAAAGGCATGCGCAAACGGGTATTTTTGCAATCCATAATCATACACTTTTAAAGCAGAGTCTTTTTTACCCCATTCATCTAAGGTTGCGGCATAGTTTAATAAAAACAATTTATCAAGCTCAGTATTTAGCGCTAAACCCTTTAAGGCGGTTTGTGCAGCTAACTCGTACTGTTTATCTTTTTGCAATGATAAAGCCATTTCGTACAAGGCAGTGTGGTAAAACGAGTCGTTTTCGTTTACTAGTTTAAATTTAAGTATAGCTTCTTTGTATTTTTCTTCATCGTGTAATTCAATACCCTTTTCAATAACCTCGGCTGGCTTTGGGTATAAATCGCCCGTTTTTTGTGCATTTGCACGGTAATTTAGTACTAAAAGAGATGATAGCAGCGTGCCTGATACAATCAGTTTGCAAGTGGTGTTTTTCATGGGTTGTTAGTAATATTCTATTACCAAAAATATTAATTGTTTTCACTTATTAAAGGATTTGCTTAAAATATTACACCTTTGCCCTGTGAATTACTTACGCGCAGAAAATATATCAAAACGTTATGGTGATAGGGTTTTGTTTGAGAATCTATCATTTAGCATTGAAAAAGGAGATAAAATTGCTCTTTTAGCCAAAAATGGAACGGGGAAAACTAATTTATTAAACATACTTGCCGGTGCCGATACCAGCGATGGAGGTGGGCAAGTTATTACCGATAAAAACATACAGGTAGCTTATTTACCGCAAGAACCATATTTTAATCCTAACTTAAATGTGTGGGATGCTTTGTTTAATAGCAACAACGAGTTGCTTAATGCTGTTTCGGAGTACGAGGCGGTGTTAACCCTGTCTGAAACCGACCACAGCGAACCTGTGATGCTTAAGTTGCAATACGCCATGGAAAAAATGGACGCACTTAATGCTTGGGATTACGAAAGCCGCGTAAAACAAATTTTAACCAAACTAAGCATTACTCGCTACGATCAGCCCGTTACTAAATTAAGTGGTGGCCAACGTAAGCGTTTGGCTTTGGCAAAAATACTTATTCAAACACCCGATTTGGTTATTATGGATGAGCCTACCAATCACTTAGATGTTGATATGATTGAGTGGCTTGAGGGTTATCTAAAAAGTAGTGAGGTGACCTTGTTTTTAGTTACCCACGATAGGTACTTTTTAGATGCTGTTTGCAACGAAATTATTGAATTAGATAACAATACGCTTTATACCTACAAAGGCAATTATGGCTATTTTGTAGAGAAAAAAGCCGAGCGTGAGTTTAAAGAAGGCCGAGAAATAGACAAGGCGCGAAACCTATTTAGAAAAGAAATTGAATGGATGCGCAGGCAACCCAAAGCTCGCGGAACCAAACAAAAAGCCCGTATTGATGCGTTTCAGGTAACCAAAGAAAAAGCCTCGCAAAAAATAGAAAATAAAAAGGTAGAGCTTGATATGAAAATGCAACGCCTTGGCGGTAAAATTATTGAACTACACCATGTAAACAAGGCTTTTGGTAGCCTAAATGTAATCAAAGATTTTAGTTACATGTTTAAACCAGGCGAGCGTATTGGTATTGTTGGTAAAAATGGGGTAGGTAAAAGTACCTTTTTAAATACCATCATGGAGCTTGATCAGCCAGATAGCGGACATATTAGCAAAGGCGATACCGTGGTTTATGGCTACTACTCGCAAGTTGGTTTGCAATTAAAAGAAGATAAAAGGGTACTGGAGGTTGTAAAAGATATTGCCGAGTATGTAGAATTGGGTAGAGGTGAAGTTGTAACTGCTACGCAGCTTTGCAAGCGCTTTTTGTTTGATGATAAAATGCAGCACACTTTTGTAAGTAAATTAAGTGGTGGTGAGCGTAGAAGGTTGTTTTTACTAACAGTGCTGATAAAAAATCCTAATTTTTTGGTACTTGATGAGCCTACCAACGATTTAGATATTCAAACCTTAAATGTGTTGGAAGACTTTTTAGAAACCTACAAGGGCTGTTTAATTATTGTTACCCACGATAGGTATTTTATGGATAAGCTGGCCGAACACTTGTTTGTTTTTGAAGGTGATGGGGTGATTAGAGATTTTAATGGCAATTACCAAGATTACTTAAACGAGCAAGAAGAGAAGCGAAATGAAGCCAAATTGGCTCAAAGTGCGCCTAAAGAAGTAAAAAAGGAAGAAACGGTTGCTAAACCAGCCGATGTTTTACCCCAAGCTGCTCCGGCAAAGCGCAAATTATCGTTTAAAGAACAGCACGAGTTGGATACATTAATGAAAGAAATACCTCAGCTGGAAGCTAAAAAGGTAGAAATTACCGCCAAACTAAACGCTGGAAGCAATAATCATGAGGAATTAATGCAGTGGAGCAGGGAGGTAGAGGAAATTGATACTGCACTTGACGAAAAAGGTATGCGTTGGTTAGAACTAAGCGAATAACCTCGTAGATTACTAAAAATACAAAGCCCAAGTAAGATTTCTCTTATTTGGGCTTTTTTGTGCCCATAACTACCCGTTTAAAGTGCTTAAACAATTGTTAAGGCCTAATGTTGCTATGTTTTTGTAGTATTTACAATTGTAATTTAAGCTAAATTTATATTTGATATATTATAGTAAATCAGTAATTTAAGTATATATATCTTAAGTTTTCATTGAATACAGTTATTAACAAATGTTTTGTAGTGTATTTACAAAAGTTAACCGTGTGTAACAATTGTTAATAAAGGTATTTACAAATGTTTTATATTTGTTTTAAGTACTGATTATTAGTTAATTACAAAAATGGACGAACTTAACAAACGTATAGTAGAGATTATGGTTAGATTTAACCACTCTAAATCATCTTTAGCGCTAGAATTAGGTGTTTCCTTGCCACTTATAACTCACATAACTACAGGACGTAATAAGCCCGGAATTGAACTATTACAGCGTGTTTTGCAGCATTTTCCTGATATTAACCCTATATGGCTTTTATTGGGTGAAGGCGAAATGCATAAGGAACCAGAAAAAGCAATAGACACAACGCCTGTTTTGCTTAAATTATCGAACTTAAATTTATTGATAAGCAATGCATTAGAAGTAAATCAAACCATGTTAGCTTATCATAAGCTATTACTTGATGAGGTATTGCATTTGCAAGAAATGAGTATTCAAATCACCCATTCATCCCAAGATTTGGAAAAACTACAAAGTCAGCTTGAGAGTATTAAAGAAGAAGTACGAAACTTGTAAATAGATACTTTATATTTATGTATTAAAAATATTGATAGTAAATACATTATAAATGGCAAAAGGCGCTTTAGGCGCCTTTTGTATAAATAGTAAAAACGATAAGCCGGGTTCTGTTTCACTCTGTTACCAAAGTATACCTGTCATTTATCTGGCTCCAACTTCGCAGTTGGAATCTAAGCAGCCTACCCATTACGAAAATGCGAGCAGCAATTTGTTTTCCCTAAAGAAAACCTCGTAACCTATTTGGCCTTGCAACCCATAAGGTTTACCATGCAACGGTTATTGCTAACCGCCCGGTGGTCTCTTAAACCGCCTTTTCACCCTTACCCCAATTGCTTGGGGCGGTATATTTTCTGTGGCACTAGCTGTAAACCCAACATTATATTGGGTTTCCTACCCGTTAGGTAGTATGGTGCTCTTTGTTGCCCGGACTTTCCTCACGGTGCATTTAAACCGAGCGACAAGCTGTTTTTACTGCTACAAAAGTAGCGTAAATAGTTACTTATGCCGAATATTTATTTTTTAGATAATCGTAAATGGCATATTGTGCCCTAATGCGTGGGCCATTATTCTTCACAAATTTATTATCAAAATCGCTATCAATAATACGTGCTTTAGTATTATCATGTAATTGAATATCAATAATATCACGCAATTCGTGCTTTATTTTATCATCATAAATTGGAAAACCACACTCCACACGGTTAAACAAGTTACGTGTCATCCAATCGGCACTGGCCAAGTACATTTTCTCATCGCCATCATTACAAAATATGTAAACCCTGGCATGTTCTAAATACCTATCAATAATGCTAATTACCTCAATATTATCGCTTAAACCTTTAATTCCGGGTACTATGGCGCAAATACCACGCACAATCAAATTAATTTTAACTCCGGCTTTGCTAGCTTCATACAACTTATTAATCATTGCCTCATCTAACATGCTATTCATTTTAGCTATTATGTAGGCTTTTTTACCCAATTTTGCATTTTTAATCTCTTGATCAATAGCATGTTCAAATCGTTTAAACATATTATCGGGCGCAACTAAAATGTGCTCGTATTTGTGGTTTTTGCGCTGGGCAGAGAATAAGGTTTCTAGCAATTTATCCAAATCGTGCGTGTATTTGGTGTTTTTGGTCATAAGTCCGTGATCGCAATAGGTACGAGAAGTTACCCCGTTGTAGTTGCCCGTTGCTAAATGCGCGTACAGGGCTGTTTTTCCGTCTTCTTCGCGGTAAATTAGGCAAACCTTGGTATGTACTTTTTGACCAGGTTTACCAAAATGTACCTTAGCACCTGCTTCTTGCAATTGGTTAGTCCAGTAAATATTGTGTTCTTCATCAAACCTAGCCTGTAACTCCATTAAAACGGTTACTTTTTTGCCATTTTTAACTGCATTAATAAGGGCATTTACTACGTTACTATGCTTGGCCACACGGTATAAGGTTATTTTTATGGCCTTTACTTGAGGGTCGATAGCCGCTTCGCGCAGCAGCCTAATTAAGTAATCAAAACTTTGATAGGGGTGACTTAAAAAATAATCTTGCTCACTTATGGCAGTAAACATGGCTCTGCTATTATCCAATGCAGGAATTGCAATGGGAGCAAGCACAGGATGATAATGCTCGGGTTTTCCAACCTTAGGAAAATCCATAAAATCCCTGAAATTATGGTAACGACCTCCTGCAATCAAGTTTAAGTTGCGCAGCATAAGCTTATCCAAAATTAAATCAAGCATTGTTTTGGGCATTTCGGCATCGTACACAAAGCGGGTAGGACTGCCTTTTGAGCGCTGTTTTAAGCTGCGTTGTATTTTCTCTAAGAAGTTCTTACGTTGTTCTTCGGTATCTTCTTCATCAAGTGTAAACTCAGCATCGCGTGTAATTTTTATGGTGTAGGTTTCAAACTCATCGTAATCAAAAATATTAAAAATACGTTTTAACGATGTTCTAATTACATCATCCAAAAACATAATATTTTTATGCTCGCCATCTTCGGGTAGTATAAAAAAGCGGTTTAAGGGCGATTGTGGAATTTCTATAATGGCATGTTTTGGGCTGTACTTTTTGGTGGAGTCATTCATCCTAACCGCTAGGTAAATGCTCCTATCACGCAAGTGCGGCACGTGTTTTAAATCATCCAAAATTACCGGAAATAAGTAAGGCATAACCTCACGTTTGGCATAATCAACTACAGCAGTTTTTTGCGCATCAGTAAGTTGGTTTTCGTTTAAAATATGAATGTTATTCTCTTCAAGTTTGGCTATAATTTGCTCGTATGCTCGGTTAAATCGTTCGTTTTGTAACACAGCCAATCGCTGTATTTCGGCCAAAATAACCTCGGGCGGAAACTGAATAGGCGAACGCTTGCCGGCCTTTTGGTTACGCAGCAAACTAGCCACACGTACCCTAAAAAACTCATCGTTGTTTGACGAGAATATGGCCAAAAATTTAAGGCGCTCTAAAATGGGAGTTTCTGCACTTTCGGCCTCTTGCAATACACGCTCGTTAAAGAGCATCCAGCTTATATCACGGTCTTTATATAAATATCCTTTGTGGTCTTTAATCATATACGGTACCAAAAATATTGGAATTTTAGCAAAAATAGTCAATCCGTTACACACCAAAACACCCTAATATGTAGTTTTATATACAACTTTTAAAGAATTAACGCTGACTTAACATTAGAAACCGCGTTGCAGGCTTTTAGTTTTAACGAAATAACCTTTAGTTTGTAACACTGTTTATTAAAAAAACATCTTTTAAATTAAGTATGAAGAAAATTTTAATGATGCTTGCTGCTGCTACCGCTTTTAGCGCGGCTCAAGCACAACGTAGCAACGTAGAAAGTGCCGCTATTTATTTACGCAGTAGCGAGATGGCTGATGCAAAAAAGGTAATTGACGAAGCTGCAGTGCATGAAGAGACTAAAAACGACTCGAAAATGTGGTATTACCGAACAGCTATTTACGATACCATTTTGCGTAACAAAGAATACAGTGCTTTGGTTGACGGAAATACGGTTGAGCAATTTGTATTAGCGGCAAAAGGTTGTGTAGCTACTGACGAAAAGAAGCGTTATGAGTGGTATTGCGTATCAAGTGCTATTGTGCAATCATCGTTTGATGCTTACGCAAAAGCTTTTGACTACTTGCAAGCAAAAGATTACCCAAATGCCACTAAGTATTTTGAATATATCATATCAAACATACCACTTGATAAAGATGGTGCGCTTAAAAAGAATAACTTAAACGAAAAAGCTATTTATGATGCTATTTATCGTTCGGCTTATGTTGATGGAAAGTTTGATATAGCACGTAAATACTCACAAAAACTAATTGATTTAGATTACAACAACTCTTTGGTGTACCACTTTAATGCCGAAACTTATATGATGGCAGGAGATACAACCACTGGTTTATCTGTAATTGCTAAGGGCAGAAGCCGTTTTCCGCAAGATAAGGATTTAATTAACTATGAGTTAAATATTTACCTAAAACAAGGCAAACAAGATATTTTACTAAATAAAGTAAACGAAGCTTTAGCCTTGGATGCTGAAAATGCTACTTTAATATACGTACGTGGTAATATTTATGATAGATATGCTGCTGAATTGATGAGCAATGCCCGCAAAGCCAAAACTGATGCTGAGAAGCTACAAAAGAAAGCTAAAACAGAGAAAGTACCTGCAACCAAAACCAAATACGAATCGCAAGCTAAAAAGTTAATGATTTTATCAGACTCGTTAATGAAAGATATGCGTGCTAAAGTGGCATTAGCCGAAGCTGACTACAAAAAGACAATTGAACTAACTCCAGAAAACATTGATGGCCATTATGCAATGGGCGCTTTATTAAACAATTACGAAAATACCGAGTTGGTTGAGCAAATGAACAGTGTAAATGGTGCAACACAGGCTGAATACGATAAGAAATACAATCCATTACGCAAAAAACAAGTTGAGTTATTAGGCCGTGCAATGAAGTATTTTGAAGAAGCATTGGCCATAGTTGATGGAATGCCGGAAGGTGACGATAATGCCAAAAGCTATAAATTATCTCAACGCATTTTAGTTTTAGAATCTATAAAATCTGTTTACGCCAACTTAAATAACGAGGCTAAGTTTATGGAGATTCAAAAACAAATAAAAGAGTTAAAGGGTGAATAAGATTAAAACCCTAAAAATAGAGGACGGGCATTTACGAAAGTAGATGCCCGTTTTTTGTATTGTATGTAATCAAATGGCAGGTTGGTTACATAAGGCTAAAAGCGGTAGTAAGCATTAATTAGGGTGGCATTTATATTTCTACTATTTAACATAATGTTAATTATAAGGTAATTTGATATGTTTGGATTTTGCTCGAATACCGCGCTAATCCTGCATTTATTTTAAATAAGCTACGCTCAGTGTGTATTTACGTTATCCGCTAATTAACGTATTCCTACTTTTTCTTTTTGTACATACATTTGAGTTAACCAATTAATTCTAACAACATGAAAAATTGCTACTACATTTTATTATTGGTTGCACTTGTTTGGTGCGGCCAGTTAAATGCCCAATGGACTAAAGTTGATTTTACTGCAGCAACTGGATTTAATGTTTCTACTTTGTATTTAGATGGAACTACACTTTGGGCTGGCGGCACTGGGAAAATATTCCGCTCGGCTGATGGCGGAAATTCTTGGTCAGAAGTTTCTACAGGCCTACAATCGGCTATTTCAAACAACAGCGGTATTACCCGAGTTGGAAACCGTGTGTATGCCTCGTTTGCGGGTAACGGCAATTGGTTTACTTATTACACCACTGATGAAGGCCAAAATTGGACTTTGGACACCGCTGGCTGGCGAGGCCCTGCGCCAATTCAGCTCATAACTTACAAAGATTACGTGCTTACACGTCTTGAATCGAATTATATTTTATACAAAAAGAACACTGATACTGCCTGGAATGTGTTATCGTTACCATCATCGCATCGCACACCTGGCGCAATGTACGCTGTTGGCGATACGTTAATACTTGGTATTGGTAATTGTGCTTTAACTACCAATATGGGCACAACTTGGACTATAAGACCTTACCCAAATCTTGGTTATCCGATGGGATTTTTTAATGGCATGTATCAAAACAAAGCCAACCCAACTCAGTTTTTTTGCAACTACCAAATACTAAGTAACAGCAAAAACTTTTTAGTAAAAACAACCGATAACCAATTTACTTGGGATAGTGTACCTATGCCTTTACCAACTCCAGCGCGTGCTACATCAATATGGGCAAGCGGACAAGATGTATTTGTGGCTTACGAGGGTTCGTTTGTTGCTGCAGATACCTTAGCAAAAGTGTTTTATAGCAACAACAATGGGCAAAGCTGGACTAATATTACACATAACTTATACAGCATGATTCAATTTAAGTTTCACTCCATTAGCTCGTTTGCCTTGGTAAATGGAAACTTATTTGCAGGTGGAGTTTCTGCATCTGGGGTATATAAATACACTACAGGCCTAACTGGCTTACAACAGCTAATTAAACCACAAGCCTTAACTTTTTATCCCAACCCTGCCCTTACCACTATTACCTTAAATACAGCCGTTGAGTATATTGAAATTACTGACATTACTGGACGTTTGGTTTTAAAAGCAGTGTTACATGAGCCAACAATTGATATAAGCATGTTGCCTGCTGGGTTATATACGCTTAAAGCCCAAAACAATCATACCGTTTACCAAGCCAAATTGGTAAAAAACTAAACCCCATATTGCACGTAAAACAAAAAAGCCAACTTGTTAGAGTTGGCTTTTTTTCTGTTTTAATTATTGGTTATCTAATACTTTATCACTTTTAATGTGGCTAAGTTGGTTTGATTGGTATAAACAGTTACGAAGTAAACTCCTGCATTTAATTGTGCTATGCAAATTGGTATGTGGGTGGTTTAAACTTTCAGGTAGAACACCATTTGTTCTCCAATATTTGCCATTTGCATTATAAAAACATTTCGCCCATTGTAGAACAAACAGCTAAAGAATTTGGTGTGCCCTACTACTCTAATCCCAGCCTTGGCAAAGCTGTTTCATTGCACACCAAGAGGTTGAAAAAGTTGGGCGGGGTTTGATTGTCCTTTGTGTTTAGGTCAGGAACGCTCTAGTTTATAAAAATAATCATAGATATGGTTCACGAATGTATTAGAGGTGTGGCTCTTGATTACACGTGATTAGAAGGAATTGAAGAGAATATCAAGAGTATCATAAAAAACAATTAATGAAATTTCTATATTGGCTATTTTATTAATATCTTTATTGTACTGTGCTTGTTTGGCGTTTGACTATTAAACACCATAATTAAGTTAGCAAGAGACAACAGCTTGACAATTAATAAAACTCTAATTGGTATTAGTTAATGAATATCGGAAGAAATGATCCCTGCCCTTGCGGGAGCGGCAGAAAGTTTAAAAAGTGTTGTATTGGTACACTCGATATCGATAAGATGAAATTTCTATTTTCAGCAACTAAAAAAAAGAAAAAAGTACACTCAGTGTTTGACAAGTTTGTTTCCAGCCATAGAACAGGTGATTTATTAAATATAATAACAGCCCTTCAAACAATACCCAAAAATTACGGTAAGAATGTTCGCATTGAGATAATGGCCAAAGAGATAATACATGCGGTGAATGATGGGGAATCGGTATCCTTAAGCGACTTTAGTAAGATCATCTCGCAGGAATTTCCTACTCACCATTTAGAGGATTTGCCAGAAAATAGCTTCACCGAGAATGTAGTATTCTTCGGAGGTAATTACTTAGTAATGCCAGGCATAACCACAAATGGAGCCGAAATATTTAGAACGTTAATCGAGTCTATCTTTATTTTCCCAAATAGGTTACCTGAAAAGTTCAAAAGAGTCGCACATAGTGCTATGATGTGGATACTTGAACTGAGCAAGAGTATATTTGAAAGAGCTGGACTTACACGCTATATATTTGAAGATGATGACGAAAATGAAATCCGCTTTCCTAACGAGATTATTGACTATTCTTTCTCCCTTTATGATCTGACCGCAATTGCACAAAAATTCGAACTATCACAATCAGTACTTCAAGACTTCGTTCTTGACCCGAATGACGAAGGTTTAAATGATGATGATCCTGATAACAGCCCATTGATAAGAAAACCTCTTTTCGCATATAACAATCGGTTGTATTTCGTTTTGCCATCTGTTCAACTCACCTCATTAAACGAGTATGTATTGAATAAGGCACTGGAATTCGATTGCGAAGCCGACCTGCTCGATACATATAATAAAAGACTCCGGATGGAAATGCAAGACAGGCTCAAGAATATGGGCTGGGTGAATACCGATGTCAAATTACCAGAGAACAATGAATATTCCAATCTTAAAGAGCTAGTCTGCAGGATTGATGATAACAAATTGGCTTATGTATGTTATGTCGAAGCGCAATCAAATGGAAAACACTCAGGAGTGGATGAGAGTTATTTTGAGCAGGAGCCGAATATCCCAGATTTCAACACTAGAATCAAGGATGTTGTCGATTACCTAAAAGCGAGAAAAGGACTGGAAGATTATGAGTTCTTAACACTTGTACTTGTTGCTGATGTTGGTAGAAATATGATGTTTATGGTTGATCAACCACAGGAAAAAGAAGAACGAATTTGGTTCTCCATCTTTGAATTTCTTAGATTAGCTGTGAATGAAAAGTGGGATATCCTAAGCATATGGCGTTTTGCGAGGGTATACAGAATCACCACACAGAGTACCATTATACAAGCAACTTCGACATTGGATGCTTATTGGGTATATAAAGAAAATGATGAGAGCTTTTATAATTCGGATGATGCTCGACTCAATTCCCTAGCCATCATACCCGGTTCTGGGTCAGAGATTACGAGAGAGGCTATAAAAAAGGAAGACATGCATGGAGCTGCTGTAGAACATGATGGAACTTATGGACATTGTTATGTGAAAAAAGCTTTTGAGCATGCTCCAATATATAAACCCGTAGATAAGGTTTTCGGTGTAGGCAGGTTGCTGGAGTGTTTTCGGTTTCCTCTTTGGATTATTAACGAGCAAGCAGTTTCTGATGTAAATAGCGACTCTCCTTTGAACTTTATCAATGCGGTCGCCTTTTGGCTTTATAAACTTAGCCCACATTTAGCGCAGTACAATCTGCTTGGTGAGAGTCCGTTTTATTTTAAGTTAATTATTGATGATGATTTTCTCAAACATAAGATAAGCGAGGACTTGCCAGAGCGAGCACCAATAAACTTTACCTATTCGATATCTGAACGGAGCATTACGTTTAATGTACCATTTTCGTTGTCGCGTATCCTCTTTTCTCATGACAATTCAGGAGAGCGATTGATGATGGAAAATGTACTAAAAGCTTTTAATCTTAATGAAGGAATAAATCTAACGAATGAGGAAATAAGAGCAGCATTAAATGATGCCGTTCCTCTAGGTCCTGCCAAAATGGTCCTGTCGATAGATACTAGACTTGATATCAGGATAGATCCACGATGGCTTTTGCCAAACAGATACGTTAGTGATGCAGAAATTTCTTTGATCTTGGATGAACTTGCTTCATTTGTAATGACTACGACTTCTATTCCAGCAAAGATTACAGGCAAAAAAAATAAGGTAAACCTATGTAATTCAATAGTGACAGGGTTAATTCTAAAGCTGCGAGAGATGCTGTCTGAATACGACTCGATTCTTTTATTGAAACGACTTATTCTTATCCATGAAGGATATGTTCGGGAAAGGGAGTATCAAAAAATTCATGTCCCTGCGAAGATTGCCTGCTTTAGCGATATTGACGAACAGGTACAACAAATCCTGAAAAAGAATAAACAACTCGTAAGTTCAACATTGGCTATCCGATGCCTAATCGAGTTCATTGTGGTTGAACCCAAACCTACAGGTAAACAGCCCAACTTCGCTGATATAGATCAAATGATGGCTATGATGAATGAGATCATTGAATGGGGTTTTATGAGCGATGCCATTCATCTTGATCTTGACGATCCTGAGATTGGTCTATTACCATCAGGACGCATTGGGTCAAGTAAAGATTTCTATAATGACAAGCTCAAACTATTTGGCAAGGAACGCACTATTACAGAAGTAGAAAGTTATGTAAATGCCTTCAAAAATAAATTTAAAAAGAGAACCATCCAGTCAGAAGTTACTCGAGAGGATTTTCAAAAGAGAATTGATGCTGCCTTTAAAGCTGATTGGGGGATTACGCTGGATGGAATTCTGGGGATCTGCGAACTTGTTACTGCGCTCGCTGAGCAGCACAAGACCTCTGTTTATGAAATGGAAGCACAACAATTATTGAAGTACATACATTCGAAGACAACTCTAACCGAAGAAGAAATAAAATGCGGACTGAATCAATTATCTCTTAAACGAAGACCGGATTTTAATGAACCGCCAAAAGGGTATAACAAAAACGATATCTACCCGTGGAAATATAATCGAGAATTTGCCTTCCTAAGAAGACCACTTTTGCTCGTAACCAATTCGAAGGGAGAAGATGTTTACTATTGGGGACTTAGAAATACCCATGCAGCTGGTCATCAGATACTCAGTTTGCTATATTCAGGAAGGCTGAGGACTTATAATCATCCCAACATAGATGGTATTTTGGCTGAAATAAATAATCAAAATGGAGATGATTTCCGCAAGAATGTAAAAGAATGGTTCAAAAAACAAGAGGGATACGAAACAATCGAACATGAGGTATCAATAAAACCTAAAGGGCATATTGAGGCGGAGAAAGATTACGGAGATATTGACGTATTAATTGTTGATCACTCTAACAAATTTATGTACCTTGTAGAGTGCAAAGACACTGAACAGCCTAAAAACGTGCATGAAATGAAGGGGGAGCTGGACAAGTATTTGGGCAGAAAAGAAGGTG